>NZ_JBHWUE010000084.1:0-42082 GCF_042738615.1 Rhodococcus sp. NPDC059968 | reverse complement strand
AACCCACTGTTCTTCGCCGACACCACCTCCATGCTGTTCGGGGACGCGAAGAAGTCGGTCGCCGAGGTCACCGAGGAACTCAAGGCCCTGTAGGCCCTCCGGCCCGTGCGCCTTTTTGGTAGCACCAACTACCAGAAAGGCGCACGGGCGGCGAAGCCGCCTACAGCCGCAGACTGCCGCGGTGCCGGGAGAAGGCGATGGCCGCGGTGTCGGGCCGTCGCTCTTCACGCTCGGCGGCGACGGGGGAGTACAGCATCAGGGTGGACGCCAGCGCCCACCAGATCGCCGAGATGATCAGGCTGGCCGCGAGGCCGAAGATGCCGATGGGCTCGACGAGCGCCGCGGCACCCGCGACACCGAGGACGACGGCGAAACCCAGGCCCGCGATGACGGGCCGGAACCGCGGCGCCGACACCAGCAGCGCCGAACCGTACAGCGCGGTGACGGCGACGACGTGCCCGCTCGGCAGGAGCACGGACGGCGCATCCGATTCCCAGGCCCGGACTGCGGCGCTGGTGAGATTCGCGCCGATACACAGCAGCAGTACCGCACCCATGCCGTACGAAAGTTTTCGCACCGCCGCGACGATGGCGAGGACGACGGTCGCTGCGAGCACCGTGGTGACGTCGATCGCCTGGATCACAGGATCGGCGACGGGTCGGAGTGCCTCCGGGAGGACGAGACCCGACGATTCGGGGCGGATGAGGTAAAGCGCGCACAGTGCCACCACACCCGCCGCGGCGAAGGCGAGGCGACGAACACTGCGACGCAGCCTGCTAGTCGATTCGGTCACGACACACAGTGTGCCAACCGACGCTGAACGATCGATGAGAGGCCGCTGTGAGGTCGGTGAACGGTCCTGTTCGTGCGTCGAGCGTGTGCCCCGATATCGGGTGGGTGCCGCGTCCCGCGGAGTAACGTGATGGTCGACCGATCTCGAATCGTCTTTCCGCGTGAACACACACGATGTGACCGATATGAGTGGACGGATCTCGCGCCGATCGTTCCTGCAGGCGGTGGCGCTCGGCGGTGGGCTGGGCGCGGTGTCGGCCGGTTCGGCGAGCGCCTTCCCCTTCGACATCGATCCGCTGCGACCGTTGATGTTCTCCTCGCCCCCGCTCGAGCCCTATCGTGATCGGCTCCCGATCCTGCCGACGATGTCCGGGACGAGGGTCGACGTCCATGCGAGCAGCACGGTCCATCAGTTCCACGCCGATCTGGCGCCCTCGCCGGCGTTGGCATACAGCGGCGCGGACTATCTCGGCGCGACGATCGAGGCGCACGTCGATCAGCCGACGACCATCGCGTTCCGGAACAGCATCACCGTCCACCCGTTCGCCGTCGATGTCGATTCGTCGCTGCACGGGCTGAGCGAACGGGACCGCACGCAGGTGCCCACGGCGACGCATCTGCACGGCGGGGTGAATCCGCCGCAGTTCGACGGGCACCCCGAGCAGGTGTTCCGGCCGGGGCAGGAGTACCTGCACCACCTTCCGAACCGGCAGGACGCGGCCACGCTCTGGTACCACGACCACGCCATGGGGGTGACCAGACTCAACATCTACGCGGGCCTCGTCGGGCTGTACCTGCTGCGGGACGACTTCGACACCGGGCGCGCCGACAACCCGCTGGGTCTGCCGGCCGGGGAGTTCGAGGTTCCCCTCGTGCTGCAGGAGAAGATGTTCACCGCCGAGGGCAGGCAGCGGATCCGCTCGACGCCCACCGTGCCGCAAGGGAGCTGGGAAGGGGGCGCGGTCGGCGACGTCGGGGTCGTGAACGGCAAGGTGTGGCCGGAACTCGAGGTGGCCCGCGGGTTGTACCGACTGCGACTCGTCAACGCGGGTTCACTCAGTGTGTGGAATCTGTACTTCGGCAACCGCATGCCGTTCTGGGTGATCGGCGGCGACAACGGGCTGCTGGACGCCCCGGTCGCGGTGACACGGGTGCGGTTGAGCCCAGCCGAGCGTGTCGACCTCCTCGTCGACTTCGGCTCCCTGGAACCGGGATCGACGGTGGAACTCTGCAATGACGAGCCACCGCCGTTTCAGGCGGCGCTGATCGGCGAGCGCACGATGCCGAGGTTCTGTCGATTCCGGGTGGGCACGGCCCGCGGATTCGCCGGTGCGCCGCCGGCGACACTGCGCGGAGGACGGGGCCAGCCGGAATTGCTGCCGCCGATCCCGCGGCCCGAGGTCTTCCGGGACGTGACGCTCAGCCAGCCGAGCGACGTGCGACTCCCGCCGTCGATCATGTCGCTGAACAATCTCCGGTATTCGACCGAGGACATCGAGTTGCCGCGCCAGGGCGCGGTGGAGCAGTGGAACATCGTCAACGCGACCAATGATCCGCATCCCGTGCATCTGCATCTCGCGAACTTCCGGGTGCTGGGGCGTCAGGTCATCGAGACTCTGCGATTCGCATTTGCCGCCCCGCAACCGCCGCTCGGCATCCGGTGGACCCCGTCGGCCGACGCGTTCACGACCTCTCCGCTCATCCCCCCGGAGCCGTGGGAGCGGGGATTCAAGGACACGGTGCTGGCGAACGCCAATTCCGTCACCAGGATCGTCGTGCGGTTCCCCACCGCGGAGGGGTTGGGCTTCGATCCCGACGCGGTGTTCGGGAACGGATCACACGACGTCCACGGGCACGGACCCGGCGGAGGTCCGAGACCGCTGCAGGGCTACGTGTGGCACTGTCACATCCTCGATCACGAGGATCACGAAATGATGCTGAGGTACCGCACGCCGGCCTGAAAGGTCAGGTGCGCCGGACCGCCCCCGCGAACGTGGCCGCCACCAGCACGCAGACCAGGGGCACCACCATCGCGACGGTCAGCGGAACCACCTGGGTGATCCAGCCGATGGTGGCCGGGCCGGCGAGGAATCCCACGTACCCCAGCCCGACCACCCGGGACATGTTGGTGCCCGCGGAACCCGCGCCGAGGTTGCCCGCGGCGGTGAAGATCTGGGGGACGCAGCCCGACAATCCCAGGCCGAACAGCGCCCAGCCCAGGATGGTGAGCGGGAGCAGCCCCGAGACGACGACGAGCAGCATTCCGAGGGCCGCGATCAGGGTGCCGTAGCGGACGACGGCGACGGGACCGAGCGCGCCGCTCACGCGGTCGGCGGTGAACCGGCCCACCGTCATCATCACCGAGAAGGCTCCGAACGCGAGGGCGGCGACGGAATCCGACGTTCCGAGGTGTTCCTTGACTTGCAGGGTGCTCCAGTCGTTCGCGACACCCTCCGACAGCATGAGGACGAAGGCGATGCCACCGAGCGCGAGGACCCGGGTGGACAGCCGGCCGTGTGCCTTCTCGGCGGGAGCGGTGTCGTGCCGAGAGCGGGGACGGTCCGCCATCAGCCACTGCGAGCCCGCGGCGACGGTGACGACCCCGACTCCGCCGGCGGCCAGCAACGCCGTCGCGGGTGCCCATCCGGCGGCGAGCGTCGCCGCTCCGAGCAGCGATCCCGCCACCCCGCCGACGGAGAACAAGGCGTGGAACGCCGACATGATCGGCCGTCCGTACCGCTGCTCGACTTCGACGGCCTGCGAGTTCATCGACACGTCCAGTGCGCCGTTCGCGAAGCCGAACACGAGCAGGGCGAGACCGAGCTGCCAGGCCGCGGAGGCCAGCCCCGGACCCACGGTGGCGACCGACAGTACGAGCCCGGCGACGATCACCATGCGCCTGCTGCCGAACCGGTCGGCCAGTGGACCGCTGACCTGCATGCCGCCGATCGCGCCGACCGCCAGCAGGAGCAGCAGCGAACCCAGCGTGGAGTGGCTGATGCCGGTCCGGTCCTCGATCGCCGGAATGTGCACGACCCACATGCCGAGCAGGAACCCGTTGATCCCGAATATCCCGAACGTTCCCGCACGAGCCCGGCGGAGCGGTTCGGCCACTGGTGCGCGCGTGTCGACCGCGGACGCTCGGGAAGTGCTCACCGACCAAACGTACCGAGGATCAGAGGTGCGCGAGCAGTGAGGCGGGATCGTGCAGCATCGCCGCGACGGACGACAGGAACCTCGACCCCTGCTCGCCGTCGACCACCCGGTGGTCGAACGACACGCTCAGGGTGGTGACCCACCGCACCGCGAGTTCGTCCTCGTGCACCCACGGTCGCTTGGTGACGCTGCCCAGGCACAGGATGGCCGATTCGCCGGGGTTGAGGATGGGCGTGCCCGCGTCGACACCGAAGACTCCGACGTTGGTGATCGACACCGTGCCGCCGGTGAGCTGCGCCGGCTCGGCCCTGCCGCTGCGCGCGGTCGCGGTCAGTTCGGTGATCGCACGGCACAGCTCGAGCAGGCTCAGCGACTGCGCCTCCTTGATGTTGGGGACCACCAGACCGCGGGACGTGGCCGCGGCGATGCCGAGATTGACGTAATGCTTGGTGACGATCTCCTGGTTCTCCTCGTCCCACGAGGCGTTGAGGCTCGGGTTCTCGCGCAGCGCGACGATCATCGCCTTCGCGACCAGGCTCAGCGGTGTCACCGACAGTCCCGCGAATGCGGGAAGGTCCCGCAGGCGTTCGAGCAGTTCCACCGACCGGGTCACGTCGACGGTCACGAATTCGGTGACGTGCGGGGCGGTGAACGCGCTGCGGACCATTGCCGCCGCCGTCTGTTTCCGGACACTGCGGATCGGGGTGCGGGTCTCACGCTCCGACGGCTCCGGCGAGTCCGGTGTCGACGGCACGGACTGCCCGGCCGCACCCGCATGGGATTCCACGTCGTTCCGGGTGACGGCACCGGACGGCCCCGTCCCGGCGACGACGGCGAGGTCGACCCCGAGTTCACGTGCGGCCACCCGGGCGGCCGGGGACGCGTCTGGGCGCCGACGGTCCGGGGCGGACGTGCCGGTCTCCGGAGCTGTCATCAGCTTCCGCCGGGCGCGTTTGCTCTCGGCAGCGGCCTCGGGCCCGTACCCCACTAGAACGGGCGTGCGCGTCGGAGGTTCCTCGGTGGCCGCATCCGTCGTGATCCGGATGATCGGTGTTCCGACCGGCACCGTCGCGCCCGCCGGAACCAGCAATTCCTCCACGACACCCGCGTACGGCGAAGGCAACTCGACGAGCGCCTTCGCCGTCTCGACTTCTCCGATCACCTGATTGAGTTCGATCGTCTGGCCCACCTCGACGGCCCAGGAGACCAGTTCGGCCTCCGTCAGCCCCTCTCCGAGATCGGGTAGGCGGAATTCCTGCGCCAACGGACGGCTCCTCTCCTCCGATGAGTGCGATCAGGCCGCGAGGCTGCGATCGACCGCGTCGAGCAGACGGTCGGCGTCCGGCAGGTGGTGCAGTTCCAGCTTCGCCGGGGGATACGGAACGTCGAATCCGCCGACCCTCAGGACGGGCGCGTCCAGTTGGTAGAAGCAGCGCTCGGAGATGCGGGCGGCGATCTCCGCACCCAGGCCGAGGAACGTCGACGCCTCGTGCGCGACGACGAGCCTTCCGGTCTTGCGGACCGACTCCTCGATGGTGTCGAAGTCGATCGGCGAGAGGGAGCGCAGGTCGATCACCTCGAGCGAGTGCCCCTCGTCGGCTGCGATGGCCGCGGCCGACAGGGCCGTCGGCACGACGGAGCCGTACACGACGATGGTGGCGTCCGTGCCCTCCCGGGCCACCCGGGCCCGATGCAGCGGCAGGTCCGGTTCGGCGTCCACGTCGAACTCGGCCTTGTCCCAGTACCGCCGCTTCGGTTCGAAGAACACCACCGGGTCGTCCGCCGCGACAGACTGCTGGATCATGTGGAACGCGTCCGCCGGGTTGCTGGGCGTGACGACGCGCAGTCCGGCGGTGTGGGCGAAGTACGCCTCCGGCGACTCCGAATGGTGCTCGACCGCGCCGATGCCACCGCCGTACGGGATCCGGATCGTGAGGGGCGCGGTGACCCTGCCCTGTGTGCGGTAGTGAATCTTGGCCACCTGCGACACGATCTGGTCGAACGCGGGGTAGACGAAGCCGTCGAACTGGATCTCGCAGACGGGCCGGTAACCGCGCAGCGCCATGCCGAACGCGGCGCCGATGATCCCCGATTCGGCGAGTGGGGTATCGATGACCCGGTTGTCGCCGAAATCCTTCTGCAGGGTGTCGGTGACGCGGAAGACCCCGCCGAGGCGTCCGACGTCCTCACCCATGATCACGACCTTGCGGTCGTGTTCGAGAGCGCGCCGGAGGCCTGCGTTGAGTGCGGCGCCGAGCGACAGCGTGGTGGTGGTCATGACAGTGCCTCCTCGATGCCGGCGAAGCCTGCGAGGTACGCGGCGTACTGCTCGCGTTCCTCGTCGATGAGTGGGTGGTCGGTGGAGTACACGTGCTCGAACAGATCGAGTGGCTCGGGATCGGGCGCACCGATGGTCCCGGACCGCAGTCGCGCCGCGACGTCGTCGGCGGTGGCCTGCACCCCGGCGAGGAACGTGTCGTCGAGCAGGCCCTCCCGGTCGAGGAGGCGCCTCATCCGGTCGATCGGGTCGCGGGCCTTCCAGACCTCGGTCTCGGCCGCCGCCCGATACCGGGTGGGATCGTCCGACGTGGTGTGGGGACCCATCCGGTACGTGATGGCCTCGATGAACGTCGGCCCACTGCCTTCGCGGGCTCGCTGGGTGGCCTGGCGGGTGACCGCGAGGACCGCGAGGACGTCGTTGCCGTCCACCCGGAGGGCGGGCATGCCGTAACCGGCGGCGCGCTGCGCGATGGGGACGGGACTCTGCAGGCGGACCGGTTCGCTGATCGCGAACTGGTTGTTCTGGCAAAAGAATACGACCGGCGCGTTGAAGCTCATCGAGAAGCCGAGAGCCTCGGCGAGGTCGCCCTGGCTGGTGGCGCCGTCGCCGAAGTAGGCGATCGTCGCGATCTCCGCGCCGTCCAGATGGGCGCCCATGGCGTACCCGGTGGCGTGCAGCCCCTGGGAGCCGACGACGATCGCCGGATTCGTCACATTCACCGAACTCGGATCCCACGCGCAATGGGCGCATCCCCGCCACATGCGGGTCATCACCCCCGGGTCCACGCCCCGGCAGTAGGCGACGGCGTGCTCGCGGTAGCTGATGAACGCGTAGTCGTCGGGACGGAGGGCGCGGGCGGAGCCGACCTGTGCGGCTTCCTGCCCGAGCATCGGAGCCCAGAGTCCCAGTTCACCCTGGCGTTGCAGGGCGACCGCTTCGACATCCATCCGACGCGCGACCACGAGGTCCTCGTAGAGGCCGCGCAGTTGGTCGGGTCCGATGTCGCGGACCAGGCTCGTGTAGTCGGGTCTGAAGACCCGTCGGCCGTCCGGCTGGATGAGCTGGACCGGATAGGCAATCTTGTCGACCATCGGGGTCACCTCGCGTTGTCGAGTCCGTGAACCTTGTGGGTTCGTTGGAGACGGGTACTGCGGTAGGGCAGGTGTGTGTCCTACTTCACAGCATCCACGGGAATGCGAAGTGCGCAAGTGGCACCGACGGCATCGAGCAGAATGCCCAGTTTTGGGGGTCCCACCAGTGTCATGCTGCGTCTAATGACCAATTCGGACACAACCGACGCCAGGTTGTTGCTGCAATTGTCCGAGAACCCCGGATCACCCCGCGAACACGAACCCGATCGAGGCGAGGACGGCGAGCATCGCGAGGTAGACCGCGGGCATCGCCACGGCCCGGGTGTCGGGATTGCCGTAGTCGCCGTGCCGGACGTGAAAGGCGATTGCACACAAGAGGAGAATCAGCAGCGCCACCGTCGCGATCACTCCCAGCGGAGTCCAGTAAAGGCCGACGAGAACGCCGACACCGCCGGCGAGTTCCGCCGCCCCGATCAGCCGGACCTGCTGCCTGCTCAGGCCTCGTGATTGCAACCCCGTCCACGCGGTTCCCTTCAGCCTCAGCTTGGGGATGCTCACGGCGACGGCACTCACGGCGAGGAGCACGCCGCACACGATGAGGAAAACTTCCACGTCGGTCCCTCCAGTTCCGGCCGAATCGGCCTCACTGTTGCCACCCTAGGGCCGCGACCTGCGGTGCGGACCGCTTCCCTCCGCATCGGGCCTCCGAGCGGTTAGCATCGAGCGCGTGAATGCTGTGGGGCTGAACGAAGATGCCGTCTCTGCGTGGATTGCCGGACTCGGTGTGGGAGCGATCGCGCCGCTGAGCTTCGAGAGGATCGGGAACGGTCAGTCGAATCTCACGTACGCGGTCAGCGACGCGGGTGGTGGACGGTGGGTGCTGCGGCGGCCACCGCTCGGACATCTGCTCGCGTCGGCGCACGACGTCGTTCGCGAACATCGGATTCTGTCCTCTCTGCAGGGATCCGACGTTCCGGTGCCGAAGATCCTCGGGCTCACCGACGATCCGGAGGTCACGGACGCGCCGCTCGTGCTGATGAGTTTCGTCGCGGGGGTGGTGATCGACAGTATCGGCGTGGCGAAGAAGCTGACACCCGAGCAGCGGAATGCCGTCGGACTGGCGATGCCGAAGGCTCTCGCGAAGATCCACGCGGTCGATCTCGGAGATGCCGGGCTGGAGGATCTGGCCAGCCACAAGCCTTACGCGGCAAGGCAGTTGAAGCGCTGGACGGATCAGTGGGAGAAGTCCCGTACCCGTGACGTCCCGGCGATCGAGGACGTGGCGGGCATCCTCGAGCGCAACATGCCGGAGCAGGCCGAACTGTCGTTGGTGCACGGTGATTTTCACCTGAGCAACGTCATCACCTCGCCGGAGGAGGGTGAGGTGGTCGCGGTGGTCGACTGGGAACTGTGCACGCTGGGCGACCCCCTCGCCGACGTCGGCGCGCTACTGGCCTACTGGCCCGAGGCGGGCGACGAGGACGCCGGACCGTTCCCCGCCTCCACGCTGGAGGGATTCCCCACCCGGGCCGAACTCGTGGAGGCCTACGTCCACCACACGAAACGCGATGTCACGCATGTGGGGTACTGGCACGTCCTGGCGTTGTGGAAGCTGGCGATCATCGCCGAAGGCGTCCTGCGCCGGGTGATCGACGACCCCCGGAACAAGGCCGAGACCGGTGCGCCCACGGTTGCGTTGATCGACGGCATCATCGCCCGGGCGGTGGCCACGGCGGAGGCCGAGGGCCTGCGCTGAACCATCTGGTGGTGCCGGACGTTCAGACGGCGTCCGGCACCACCAGAAGGGTTGCAGCGCTCCGAATTTCGGCAGGAATCGGCACCGGCCTCCGGGTTTTCGCGTCCACGTACACGTGAACGAAGCGGCCGAGAGCCGCGAGTTCGAGTGCGTCGTCGTTCTCGCGGAAGATCGCGAGCGCGTACACGATGCTCCGGGTGCCCAGCTTCTGAATGGACAACCCCACCTGCAGACGGTCCGGGAACGACAGTTCGCTGACGTACTTGCAGGACGTCTCGGCGACGACGCCGATGGCGGGCAGATCACGGATGTCGGTGCCCGTCGTCGCGATCAGCCAGCCGTTGACGGCCGTGTCGAAGTACGAGTAGTACGTGACGTTGTTGACGTGCCCGTAGTGGTCGTTGTCTTCCCAGCGGGTCGGCACCGGCCACAGGGCGGGGAAGTCGGCGGCGGTCGGCAGGGCGGGGGCGTCGTCGTGTTTCACCGTCCCGACCCTAATGCCACGGATTACCCGGACCACGGGTCGGGCAGAATCGCGTCCTATGTCTGTGCCCGACAGTGATGTGCGTTCACCCGATTCCGCCGCCCAGCCGATCAGCGCCGGAATCGTGACCGCCCTGGTGGGCTTCACCAGTTCGTTCGCGGTCGTACTCACCGGGTTGACGGCGGTGGGCGCGAACTCCGCCCAGGCCGCGTCGGGACTGCTGGCGCTGTGTGTGACGCAGGCGCTGGGCATGTTGTGGATGTCGCGGCACTACCGCATGCCGATCACGCTGGCGTGGTCGACGCCGGGTGCCGCTCTCCTCGCCGGTGCGGGGACGGTGAGCGGGGGCTGGCCGGCCGCGGTCGGGGCGTTCGTCGTCGTGGGGGCGGCGGTGATCCTCACGGGGCTGTGGCCGCGGCTGGGACGGCTCATCGCGGCCATCCCCTCGGCGTTGGCGCAGGCGATGCTCGCGGGGGTGCTGTTGCCGCTGTGCCTGGCGCCGGTGCTGGCGCTGCGTGATGCCCCGCTGGCCGTCGCGCCCGTGGTTCTCGTGTGGCTGGTTCTGCAGCGGTACTCGCCGCGGTGGGCGGTGCCGGCCGCGTTCGCTGCTGCCGCAGTGGTGATCGCGGTCGGTCTCGCCTCCGGCAGCGACGGACTGGACACGAGCGCGCTCCTGCCGAGACTCGACGTCACCGCACCGGCCTGGACGTGGCAGGCGATGATCGGGATCGCGATCCCGCTGTACATCGTGACGATGGCGTCCCAGAACATCCCCGGGACCGCCGTCATGAATTCGTTCGGCTACCGGGTGCCGTGGCGGCCGGCCATGCTGGTGACCGGTGTCGGGACCCTGGTGGGCGCGCCTGCGGGTGGACACGCCATCAACCTCGCCGCCATCAGCGCCGCCCTCGCCGCCGCGCCGTCCGCGCATCCCGATCCCAGGAAGCGCTGGGTCGCGGCCTTCACGGCAGGCTGGGCCTATCTGGTGCTCGCCGCGTGTTCCGCCGCGGTGGCCACGCTCATCGCCGCGGCACCCGAGGGCGTCGTGGAGGCGGTCGCCGGTCTCGCCCTCCTCGGGACCCTCGGCGGGGCGCTGGCCTCCGCCCTCGACGACGTGCGCGAACGGGAAGGCGCCGTCGTCACCTTCCTGATTGCCGCGTCGGGGGTGAGCATCCTCGGCATCGGGTCCGCGTTCTGGGCGTTGGTCGCCGGACTGATCGTGCGGGTGGCGGTGACCTCGCGGCGATAATGGGATGATGACCACCATCGAGGTAGTGAAGGGTGACATCACGACGGTCGAGGTCGACGCGATCGTCAACGCCGCCAACTCCGGACTGCTCGGGGGTGGGGGCGTGGACGGCGCCATCCACCGGGCCGGTGGTGCCGAGATCCTCGCCGAATGCAGGCACCTGCGGGCCACCACGCTGCAGGACGGGCTCCCGGCGGGACAGGCGGTCGCGACGACGGCGGGCCGGTTGCCGGCTCGATGGGTGATTCACACGGTCGGCCCCGTGTACTCCGCTTCGGACGATCGGTCGGCCACTCTGCGCAGCGCCTACACCAGCAGCCTGGCGGTGGCCTCCGACCTCGGCGCGCAGTCCGTTGCGTTCCCGTTGATCTCGTCCGGGGTGTACGGCTGGCCCGCGGACGACGCCGTCCGGCAGGCGGTCGGTGCCGTCCGTGAGTCGGACTCCGGAATTCCGAGGGTGCTGTTCGTGGCGTTCGACGCACGGATGGCGTCCCTGCTCCGCGGCGAGGTGGGGTGATCGCGCTGAACACCGATCTCGTGTATCTGACGGCAGGACTGGCTCTTCTGCTGGCTGCCACCGTTCCACGCCTGTTCCAGGACCGTGCCGTCTCGGCGCCGCTGATCGTCCTGGCGGTCGGAGCGGGGGCCGGCCTGTTTCTCGGCGAGTCGGGCACCGACACCCTGTCCCCGGCGCTGCATCCCGCCGTGACGGAACACCTGAGCGAAACCTGCGTCATCGTCGCATTGATGGGTGTGGGACTGGCGATCGACAGGCCCCTGGGCTGGCGGACGTGGAATTCGACGTGGCGTCTGCTGCTGATCGCGATGCCCTTCGGTATCGCCGCTGTCGCGGTGCTCGGCTGGTGGGTGGCGGCATTGACCCCCGCCGTCGCGATCCTGCTCGGGGCCGTCCTCGCGCCCACGGACCCGGTTCTGGCGTCCGACGTGCAGGTGGAAGGTCCCACGTCGGGCGGCGAGTCCCATCGGGAGGACGACGAGGTCCGGTTCGCGCTCACCTCGGAGGCCGGGCTCAACGACGCTCTCGCCTTCCCGTTCGTGTATCTGGCACTGTTCATGATCGGCAAGGGGCCGATCGAGCAGTGGATCGTGCAGTGGGTGGCGTGGGAGCTGATCGGCAAGGTCGTCATCGGCGCGGCCCTGGGGTGGATTGCCGGTGATCTGTTCGGTCGCGCGGTCTTCCGCTTCCCGATCGCACACATGCGCCTCGCCGAACGCAGCGAACCCATCTTCGCGCTCGCCGCCACGTTCGCCGTCTACGGACTCACCGAACTGGCCGGGGGATACGGGTTTCTCGCCGTCTTCGCCTGCGCCGTCGCCATCCGTCGGACGGAGCGGGCCCACGAGTACCACGCCGAGATGCACAGCCTGATCGAGCAACTCGAACACGTGCTCACCCTCGCCGTCCTGCTCCTGCTGGGCGTGGCACTCACCTCCGGTCTGCTGACCGAACTGACGTGGGGCGGGGTTCTCGTCGCGGCAGCCCTCGTGTTCGTCATCCGGCCGGTGGTGGGATGGGTTTCGCTGCTGGGCTGCGAGGAGATGTCCGGTCCCGAGCGCCGGGTCACCGCATTCTTCGGGGTTCGCGGAATCGGGTCGATCTACTATCTCGCCTACGCCGCTGCGGAAGCCGGCGTGGACGACGAGAAATGGTTGTGGTCGACGGTGGCCTTCACGGTCGTCCTCTCCGTCCTCGTCCACGGGGTGAGTGCGACGCGGGTGATGCGCCTGCTCGATCTTCGTCGGGAAGGCGGTGCAGTCGCGGACCGTTAGCGTCGCGACTGCACCGCTCGACCAGGGAGTTGCTCCGGCGTGTGCTGGTTCGGTCCTTCACTCGTTGCGCACGGCGGAGGTGCGCGCCGGGTCTGCGGGATGCCCCGTGTCTGCGGGATGCGTCGGGTCCTCGGTTCGGTGGACGAGGACGGGTGGCGCCGCCGAGACCACCGAGGGAGTGGGCCGGTTGCCGGCCTTGATCTCGTTGAACAGGATGTTCAGCAGCACCGCGACGATGCTCGCCGCGCTGATCCCCGAGTCGAAGACGATGTGCACCCATTCCGGGAAGGCCGAGTAGAACTCGGGCACCGCGATCGGAATGACCCCGAATCCGAGGGCCACCGCGACGATCACCAGGTTGAGGTTGCCGTCGTACGACACCTTGGACAGTGTCCGGATTCCGCTCGCGGCCACCGAACCGAAGAGGACGATCCCCGCACCGCCGAGGACGGGCAGCGGCACGGAGGCCACCAGCCGCCCGAGGACGGGGAACAGTCCGAGAGCGAACAGAACCGAACCCCCCGCCGCGACAACGAATCTGCTCTTGATCCCCGTGATCGCGACGAGCCCGACGTTCTGAGCGAACGCGCTGGCCGGGAACGTGCCGAACACCGGTGCCACGGTGGTGGCGAGCATGTCGGCGCGGAGACCGTCGCCGACCCGGCGAGCATCGACCTTCGTTTCCACGATCTCGCCGACCGCGAGGATGTCCGCCGTCGTCTCTGTCATGATCACGAGGATCACCACGGTCATCGAGATGATCGCGCCGATCTGGAACAGGGGAGTGCCGAACGAGAACACCTGCGGCAGTTCGAAGATCGCGCCCTTCCCGACGGCGCCGAAGTCGGCCTTGCCGATCAGCGCGGCGAACAGGGTTCCCACGACGATGCCGATCAGGATGGACAACCGCGACAGGGTTCCCTGGACCAGCCGGCTCACCAGCAACACGATGAACAGGCTGAATCCGGCGAGCCCGATGTTGGACATCGACCCCCAGTCCGGGGCCTTGGCGTTGCCGCCCATCGCCCAGCGCACCGCGACCGGCAGGAGGGAGATGCCGATGACCGTGATGATCGATCCGGTGACGACGGGCGGGAAGTAGCGCACGATCCTGCAGAAGAACGGGCTGACCAACAGTCCGATCGCGCCGGCGACCATGATGGCTCCGAAGACCGAGCGCAGTCCACCCGGCCCGCTCGCCACCGCCACCATCGTGGACACCGAGGCGAACGAAATTCCCTGCACCAGGGGAAGTTTTGCCCCGAAATAGGGAACGCCGAGGGTCTGCAGCAGTGTGGCCGCCCCGCTGACGAACAATGCCGCCGACACGAGCAGTCCGATCTCGACGCCGGTCAGTCCGGCGGCGCCGCCGACGATCAGGGGAGGCGCGATCACGCCGCCGTACATCGTCAGGATGTGCTGCAGCCCGTAGACGTACGACTTGCCGAGCGGCAAACGCTCGTCCTCGGGTCCGGGAGCTCCGGCAACCCGGTGTCCGATCCGCTTCATCGCCGCGCTCCTAGCAGAATCCGGGAACGGAATCCCAGGCGCGGCCGGCGTCGGGAGCGTCCTCGCGCTCGACGGTCGCCTCGATCAACCCGTAGGGGCGGTCGGCCGCGAAGAACACCTCGCCCGGGTTGTCGAGTCCGAACGGTTCCAGGTCGACGAGGAAGTGGTGTTTGTTCGGCATCGAGAACTTCACCTCGGCGATTTCGGGGTGCGCCTCGAGTACCGCCGAACCCATCTGGAACAGGGACTGCTGCAGCGCGAGCGAATGCGTCGTGGCGAACGCCTCCAGCATGATTGCCCGCACGTTCTCGAAGGTCTTGTCGAAGTCGACGTCGGTGGTGAGGTACCGCCACCGGGCGCTCACCGACGTCGCGAGGATCCGGTCCGACGTCTCCTGCAGGGTGGTGTACTTGTCCTTCGGGTACCCGCGGAACTCCGAACCCGTCGACTTCAATACCACCATGTTGCTGAGGCCGGACACGATCCACGTCCGATCGCCGTCGATGGTGACCACGGTGTTCCGCCGTTCGTCGCTCGATCGGACGAAGGAATGGTCGTGGCCCTCGCCGTCGACCGGGATCCGCGCCCACGAGTACTGCTCGATCTCCCATCGGCCGCCGGTGATCCACTCGAATTCCCCGGTGAAGTGCCGGCCGAGTCGCATGGCGAACGTCTCGATCGAACCGACGCCGTCGCGGGCGAACGCGTACACCGTGTTCTTCTGGGTGTCCGTGGCCACGACGTGCGCGTTGTCGCCTTCGGTGTGCACCGCGTCGAGGTCGCCGCGCAGTTGCGATGTCACGGTGACGTCTTCGATGTCGTGTCGCTTCGTGTCCCGGGTGATCTTGACCAACCGGACTTCTGCCTTGCCGTACTGGTTCTGGCCGAGCACGATCTTGCTCATGATTAGCTCCCTCGGTAGGTCGAGTATGCGAACGGGCTGAGAAGGACTGGTACGTGGTAGTGCTGTTCGCTGTCGGTCAGGGCGAACGTGATGGTGATGTCGGGGTAGAACGCCGGACGTCCCTTCGCGGCGAAGTAGCGTCCGGTGTCGAAGACGATCCGGTAGGTGCCCGGATCGAGTCGGGCGGGGCCCAGGGTTGTGACGCGGCCGTCGTCGTCGGTGACGGCGTCGGCCACGGTGATCCAGGCGGACTGCCGCTGGACCGTCAGCGTGACCGGCACCTTCTGCGCGGGCATGCCTTCGGCCGCATCCAGCACGTGGGTGGTGACCTGGCTGACGTCGCTCATGTGTCCAGCATCCCGGCGAGTCGGCGCGCGGCGATGTCGCGCAGTTCCTCTGCGACAACGGCTAATTCGCTGGCCTCGTCGTTGAGTAACCGGCGGTCGAGTGCGGTGAGGATGTCGGACGTGCTGCGGCCGGCGGCGCGGACGAGGAAGACCCTTCCGAACTTGTCCTCGTAGGCACGGTTGCCGTCGGTGAGCCGTTTCTGCGCCCCCGCGTCGGACGAATCGACGTTCGACTGCTCCGAGCGTGCCAGGAGCGCCTCGGCGTCGTCGCCGCCCGGAGGTTCCCCGATTCGGGGATGGCGCGCGAGGGCGTGCTCGATCTCGTCCGCGGAGAGCGGGCCGGCGCCCGTCCTGGCCGCGGTGAGAAGTGAGGCGCGATCGGTGTACGGCCGGGCGGACACGAGTTCGTCTGCCCACCGGGGAATATCCAGGCAGATCCGCGCCAGTTCCGTTGCCTCGGACTGTGAAGCCTCGTTGAATCGGTGGAGTCCTGCATCGAGATCCATGCGACCCTTCTTCCACAATGCGAAATAATGATTCCGTATAGAGAAGCGTGACAGGGGTCACAATTCATGTCAAGGCCCAAAATTGAATTGATCCAGATTCGGATGCGAGCGCGATCCGCGGCGTGCTGGAATCACGACATGGGAAAGCTGTTGTAGAACAACAGGTTATGATCGAACGGCGCGCCGAAGTGCGGGTCCCTAGTCCTCGCCGCCGGGATCGTGATCGAAAAGGCGGGGAAACGCGAACCACAGTGTCGCGAACATCAGCGCGGCCACCACGCCGATCACGATCGCGACCGGACCGCCCACTGCCACTTCGGCAATCAGGAGCACGGTGCCGGTCATGGCCGCGGCGAGAAATCCGACACCCCACAGTGCGAACAGGTTGGCCTTCCGCAGGATGTCGACCCGGCGGCCCTGACGGAACAGCACCCGGTGCCAGACCGCCGGGGCGATGAGCAGGGCCGAGGACACCGTTGCCAGGAGCACCGTGACGAGATGGAGCATGCGCAGGCCGAACGACTGCTCCTCGTACGCCTCGGTGAACGCGACCGCGAGGAGGAAGGCGAACAGGATCTGCACGCCGGCCTGCGCGACACGGAGTTCCTGCAGCAGCTCGCTGAAGTTGCGTGCGAGCCGTTGCGCGGGTGTCTCCTCGGTGCTCACCTCACGACCGTGAGTACTCGGAGGCCCTGCGGATCTCTTCGGGGGACGGACGCACACCGGTGTAGAGGACGAACTGCTCCGCGGCCTGCAGTGCGATCACCTCGGCACCGGTGATGACGGTCTTGTGGCGCTCGGCCGCGGCACGGATCAGCGGCGTCGCGGCGGGCATGGCAACCACGTCGAACACGGCCTCCGCCGCGTCGATCGCGTCGAGTGCGAACGCCAGATCGTCGGCTTCGGGTCCGCCCGCCATGCCGACCGGGGTGGCATTGATCAGGAGCCCCGGCCGTGCTGCGCCGAGTTCGGGTTGCCAGTCGAATCCGTACTGCTTCGCGACGGCGCCGCCCGTCGTCTCGTTGCGGGCGACCACGGTGACGTCGGTGAAGCCGTAGTCGCGCACGGCGGCGACCACAGCTTTGGCCATTCCGCCGCTCCCGGCCACCGCTACCGACAGCGAGTGGGGCAACGCGTTGTCGCGCAACAGGTTCGCGATGGCCTGATAATCGGTGTTGTAGGCGTGCAACACCCCGTCCTCGTTGACCACGGTGTTGACGGACTCGATGACCGACGCCGATTCGTGCATCACGTCGACGTACTCGATGATCTGCTCCTTGAACGGCATGGAGACGCCGGCACCGCGGATCCCCAGCGCGCGGATGCCGCCGACCGCGGCCTGGAGGTCGTTCGTGGTGAAGGCTTTGTAGACGAAATTGAGGCCCAGCTCGCCGTACAGATAATTGTGGAATCGGGTGCCGATGTTGCTCGGTCGGCCGGACAGCGAGATGCAGAGAAGGGTGTCTTTGTCGAGCTGGTTCATCCGGTAAATACTAGTAGTGGGCTCCCATCCGTGCGCGTTCTCAGCTCCGAATACACGGTGACGACGGCAAAGGAGCAGGGCTGCGATGACTACGACGATCGGTGACCGGCACGAGGCGGCGCGGACGCCCCGGAGACGGCGGCACCTGTTCTCCCGCGCGCTCGCCGGAGTGATCGCCGCCGGCGTCGTGCTCGGGGTGGGCGAACTGCTGTCGGTGCTGATCGACCCGAACTCATCGCCTTTCTATGCGGTCGGATCGACGACGGTGGACCGCAGTCCCGCCTGGGCTCGCGAGTTCGCGATCGACACGTTCGGCACCAACGACAAACCCGCTCTGTTCGTCGGCATGACGATCCTCATCGTGGTCCTTGCCGCGATCGCGGGCATCGTCGAGCGCCCCCGCGCCCCGTTCGGCAGCGCGATCCTCGCGGTTCTCGGGCTGGCGGGAATCTACACCTCGACCCAGCGTCCCAGCGCCACGTGGATGTTTGCGTTGCCGACCGTGGTGGGGGTCGTCGCCGGAATCGCGGTTCTGCGGGTGCTGACGACCGCCGCGCGGGCGCCCGAGGATTCCGATGCCGAGGATTCGTGGTTGCCGCGCCGGACGTTTCTTCTGCTGGCCGCGGCCGCCGCCGCGACGGCCGCGGCCGCGGGAGCCGCCGGCCGGTACCTCGGGCAGCAAGCCGCGGGAGCTCTGGACAACCGCCGCGCCTTCGCCGTTCCCGACGTGACGGACCGGGCGGCCCCGATCTCTCCGGGCACCGACATCGACGTGCCGGGCGCCACCCCGTTCGTCACGTCGAACGAGGAGTTCTACCGGATCGACACCGCACTGCGGGTCCCGCGGTTGACGACGGACGACTGGCAACTGCGCATCCACGGCATGGTCGACCGCGAGCTGACGCTGACGTGGGACGACCTGGTCGCGAGGACGCCCGTCGAACGGGTGATCACATTGACGTGCGTGTCCAACGAGGTCGGCGGAAACCTCGCCGGCAACGCGACGTGGATCGGCTACCCGATCAAGGACATCCTCGACGAGGCCGGCGTGCACCCCGACGCCGACATGCTGCTGTCCACGAGTAGCGACGACTTCACGGCGGGCACCCCGGTCGAGGCGTTGCGTGACGGACGCGACGCGATTCTCGCGGTGGCGATGAACGGTCAGCCGTTGCCGTTCGAGCACGGCTATCCGGTCCGGCAGGTCGTCCCCGGTCTCTACGGCTACGTATCGGCGACCAAATGGGTGGTGGATTGGGAACTCACGCGATTCGACGAGGCGGAGGCCTACTGGACCAAGCGCGGATGGTCCGCGAAAGGTCCGATCAAGACCGCGTCCCGGATCGACGTGCCCGCCCCGTTCGCGCCCACCGCGCCGGGGCCGGTGCTCGTCGCCGGAACAGCATGGGCGCAGCACCGCGGCATCGAGAAGGTGGAGGTGCGGGTCGACAACGGCGAGTGGCAGACCGCGACCCTCGCCCCGCAGTACACCATCGACACCTGGCGGCAGTGGACGTGGGAGTGGCAGGCCACGTCCGGCCTGCACACCCTTCAGGTGCGGGCCACGGATCTGGACGGCAACGTTCAGGTGGAGGAGCGGACGCCGCCGATTCCGGGTGGCGCCACCGGCTGGCACACGCGTTCCTTCACCGTGGCCTGAGGCGCCGTCGCCGGGGGCGCTCACGAACACTTCTCCGCCACTTCCGCGAGCGCGTCGCGGTCCGCCAGCGTCACCGGAAGCCCGTACTCCACCGCCACTGACAGGTACTTGCCCGCGTAGAAGCAGTGGTATGCCGGATTCGGCGGCAGCCAGTCCTGCGGGGTCTGGTCGCCCTTGTCCTGATTGTCCGCACCGTTGACGGCCAGCAGATTGAACGTGACGTCGTTGGCGAACCGGAGCCGACGCACGGGCGACCACGTCGACGCGCCCATGTCCCACGCCGCCGCCAGTGGGTAGACGTGGTCGATCTGAACGGCTTTCGCGTCAGCTCGGTCGAATGGGAACACCTCGCCGGAATACGGATCGGCGAGGATCCCGCTCAGCACCACGCAGTCGCGGGTGCCGTCGCGGAACGCCACCGAGCGGAGATCGAGCGCGAGAACGTTGTTGCGGGTGTCGCACCCGTCGTGGCCGGCCGCGGCGTCCTGGTCGTCGGTCCAGGCCGGGCCGAATACACACAACTCCTTGCCGGAACAGCCGCGCTGGTATCCGCCGGGGTGCGGACGCGACTCGACAGTCGCGACCCGGCCGAGCAACTCCTCGATATGTGCGCGGGGCGGACTACCCGGCGCAGGGCCGGGGCCGCTGAGGTCGAGAAGCGACACCCCGCAACCGCAGACCGTCAGGATCGCCGCCAGCCACGCGGCCACGTACAGAAGTCTCATGCGTCCCCCGGCGCTCGACCGATCTCCCCCTACCACCCGGAGTATGCACCGGGCCCCCGACAGCTCAGCTGAAGGGCAGGCGCACCGCGGCGATCGAGGACACGTGCATGCCGTCGTGTCCGATCACCCAGGAACCTCCGCTCTGCCTGCACTCGGCGAGCAGGTCGAGGGTCCGGAGGAGGAAGAAGATCGCCTCGCTGGCGACGGGGGTGACCGCAAGTCGGTGTGCCTCACCGTGTTTCATTCCGTCGAGCCACACACCCGACTGTCCGTCCAGTCGAATCGTGACGATGTGCGTGGCATCGACGAAGGCGTACTTCCGTTGCTCCCACGGGGTGGTGAGCGCGTACCCCTGTTCGAGAACCTGGATCAGGATGCTCATGGCCGACTCCCGAGAGTTTCCGGCAGCTACGTCTCTCCAGCATCTACCTCGGAACGGGTGAAAGCCAGACCTGCTAACCGATCTCGATCACGACCTTGCCGCTCGTGTGACCGGACTCGACCATCGCGAGAGCGTCACCCGCATGTGCGAACGGGAATCGGTGGGCGACCCGCGGGTCCAGGGTTCCGTCGGCCACCAGCGCGGCCACCTCCGCGAACACCGCGGACGTTCGGCGCCGTTCCACTCCCGCGCCGCCGAGATCGCGCGCCGCGAGCGGGTCGCCGACGCTGATGATCGCCGCCGGATCCGTGACCACCCGCGCCGCCTCGGCGAGCGCGTCACCGCCGACGAGGTCGAAGACGGCGTCGACCGGGCCGGGTAGGCGTGCGGCCAGTCCGTCTCCGGACGCGACCCAGGTGGCGCCGAGGGATTCGAC
The DNA here is from genome assembly GCF_042738615.1 of Rhodococcus sp. NPDC059968. Lineage (NCBI taxonomy): Bacteria > Bacillati > Actinomycetota > Actinomycetes > Mycobacteriales > Nocardiaceae > Rhodococcus > Rhodococcus sp. NPDC059968. The sequence continues at coordinate 21,530 of NZ_JBHWUE010000084.1, read as the reverse complement.
GACCTCACGCTTGCTCTCGCTCGCGACGCCGATCACCATGACGTCCCGCGCCGCGGCCAACTGCAGCGCGGCCACGCCCACGCCGCCGCCCGCGCCGACGACGAGCAACCGACTGCCGGGCGCCAGGTCCAGGGTGGTCAGCGCGTCGTACGCGGTTCCCGCCGCAACGGGGAGCGTTGCGGCGTCCGCGAACGAGACCGGGTCCGGCTTGTGCGCTGCCGAGGCCGTGTTGACCAGGGTGTACTCGGTGTATCCGCCGAAACCGGTCGCGGTCGCGCCGAACACGGCGTCGCCGATCGCGAAACCGGTCACCCGGGGGCCGACCTCCGCGACCACACCGGCGACCTCCCGGCCGAGAACCGCGGGAAGGGTCACGGGCACGGTGTCCTTGCGCGTGCCCGCCCGCACCTTCCAATCGGCAGGATTCACGCCGGCCGCGTGGACGGCGACCAGCAGCTGTCCGGGGCCGGGGGAGGGAACGGGGACGTCGAAGAACTGCTGCGTCTCGGGGCCGCCGTACTCGCTGAAGCCGTATGCCATGCTCACGCCCACAGTCCTATCACGAACCGGGGCCGGGGTTCGGGCACGAAGAAGGCCCACCGAACCGGTGTCGGTGGGCCTTCTCGTGAGAACTCAGGAGCCGAACAGGCTGCCCAGGGAGCCTGTGCCTCCGCCGCCTCCGCCGCCACCCATCAACGGTCCGAGGACCTGAATGAGTTGAACGAGAACCTGCAACATCTGTGCCATGTCCATTTGTCTTCCTCCGATCACTGCGATCACGTTCGGCAGCGATCCCGGTGAGTTACCGGCGTGGACAGCCGCCACCTCGTTCATCGGTGGAATATCGTCGAGGGTTACATGTCTCGAGCAGGGACTTGTCCCGCTGTCGGTGGCGCCTGATTGGATGGGTGCATGCTGCACGGCCTCTGGACACCGGGTTCGGGCCTCATGCTGTGGGTGGAGGACCGGAATCCGGCCGCCGAGGAGCCGACGGATGCGGTCGGGCGGGTGCTGGCACGGAAGTTCCGGCATCACGTGAAGGTGCCGATGCCGACGCCGTCGGGGCCGGAGATGCTCGAATGGGCCGCGGTCGCTCTCGCCCCACCGGATGCGACGGAGTTCCTGCTGTCGGTGTCGGCCCGCGACCCCCGGATCGCCGGAGATCTGCGCTACCTCGCCCACGTCGCCCGCGGTGTCGAGCGGTGGGCTCGGGCCGGCCGGGTGGTGCCCGAGGTACACCGCGCGGAGGGCGGTTGGTGGCCGCGCTGGCGGCTGCTCGGCGGAGAGCGGCAGCGTGCATGGCTCACGGAGCTCGCCGTCGCGATGCCGCCGGTGCAGCGTCACGGCACGACCCCCCGGGCCGTGCTCGACGACATGGTCACCGAGCTGACCGACCCCGTCGCCCGCCGTGTCCTCGACCGCAGGCACCCGGACGATTCCGGCAGCGACCCGGACCATCCGCTGATCGCGGCGCTCGTGCGCGGCGACCAGTTCGACGAGGGCACCGCCCAGCTGTCGGGATCGCTGGACGGTTGGCGCGACAGCCTCAAGGTGGACGAGCCCGAACTGGTGCTGCGGCTCCTCGAGCCGGAAGACGTGGACGTGGAGGGGGATTGGGATCCGGACACGGTGCTGTGGCGACTGGAGGTCTGCCTTCGTCCGGAAGGCGAAGCGCCGGTGCCGATTCCCTTGCACCGCACGGACGCGAGCCGCCTGCAGATCGGGGTGCGCAAGCTGACGGAGGCCGTGGCCGCCTACCCGCGACTGCAGGACGTCCCCAGTGACCCCGACAGCCTGGACCTGATGTTGCCCACCGCCGTGGTCATCGACCTCGTCGGGCACGGTGCGGTGGCGTTGAAGGAGAAGGGCATCAGCCTGCTGCTGCCGCGGGCGTGGAGTGTGGCGTCGCCGTCGATGCGTCTGAGAGTGAGCTCGCCGAGCACTCCGGCGAGCGCGGAGAACCGGGCCGTCGGCAAAGACCAGTTGGTGCAGTACAACTGGGAGCTGGCACTCGGCGACACGGTTCTCACCGCCGCGGAGATGAATCGGCTGGTCAACTCGAAGAGTGACCTCGTGCGGTTGCGCGGTGAGTGGGTCCGGGCGGATCAGGAGGTGCTCTCCCGCGCCGCGCGCTACGTGGCGGAGCGGCACGCCAGCGGCGACCGGGCCATCGTGGACCTGTTGAAGGACCTGATCGCGGACGATCTGTCCGATCTTCCCGTCGAGGAGGTCACGGCCACCGGCTGGGCGGCCGCGTTGCTGGACGGCGACACGAAGCCTCAGGACGTGCCGACCCCGGACGGGTTGGACGCCACGCTGCGGCCCTACCAGAAGCGGGGTCTGGACTGGCTGGTGTTCATGAGCCGCCTCGGCCTCGGGGCGGTCCTCGCCGACGACATGGGTCTCGGCAAGACGCTGCAATTGCTCGCGCTGCTGGCACACGAGAACGCCGCGACGCCCACCTTGCTGGTGTGCCCGATGTCGGTGGTCGGCAACTGGCAGCGGGAGGCGGCGCGCTTCGTTCCCTCGCTGCGGGTGCTCGTCCACCACGGTCCGCAGCGGCTGAGCGGTGACGACTTCACCGCCGCCGTGACGCAGAGCGATCTGGTGATCACCACGTACGCGCTGCTGGCCCGCGACGTCGCGCACCTGAAGGAACAGGACTGGCGGCGCGTCGTGCTGGACGAGGCGCAGCACATCAAGAACGCGAAGACGTCGCAGGCGCGGGCGGCGCGGAGCATTCCGGCGGCGCACCGGGTCGCGCTGACCGGGACGCCGGTCGAGAACCGCCTGGACGAGCTGCGCTCGATCCTCGATTTCGCGAACTCGGGCATTCTGGGCTCGGAGGCGATGTTCCGCAAGCGTTTCGTGGTGCCGATCGAGCGGGAGCAGGACGAAACGGCCGTCGCCCGGCTCCGCGCGGTCACGTCCCCGTTCGTGCTGCGCCGCGTCAAGACCGATCCCGCGGTCATCGCCGACCTCCCCGACAAGTTCGAGATGACGGTCCGCGCCAACCTCACCGCGGAGCAGGCCGCGCTGTACCGGGCGGTGGTCGACGACATGATGGCCCAGATCAAGGACAAGAAGGGGATGAAGCGCAAGGGCGCCGTCCTCGCCGCCCTGACGAAACTCAAGCAGGTGTGCAACCACCCGGCGCATTTCCTGCGCGACGGGTCGGCGGTGATGCGGCGCGGGCAGCACCGCTCCGGCAAGCTGGGGCTCGTCGAGGACATCCTGGACTCCGTGGTCGCGGACGGCGAGAAGGCGTTGCTGTTCACCCAGTTCCGGGAATTCGGCGATCTCGTCACCCCGTACCTCGCGGAGCGTTTCGGTACCCCCGTGCCGTTTCTGCACGGGGGTGTCTCCAAGCAGAAACGCGACGACATGGTGGCCTCGTTCCAGGGCGACGACGGGCCGCCGATCATGATGCTCTCGCTGAAGGCGGGCGGGACGGGCCTGAACCTCACCGCGGCCAATCACGTCGTCCACCTCGACCGGTGGTGGAATCCGGCGGTCGAGAACCAGGCCACGGACCGGGCGTTCCGGATCGGTCAGCGGCGGGACGTGCAGGTGCGCAAGCTCGTGTGCGTCGGCACCCTGGAGGAGCGGATCGACGCGATGATCGCCACCAAACAGGAACTGGCGGATCTCGCCGTCGGGACGGGTGAGAACTGGGTGACGGAGATGAGCACCGAGCAACTGGGTGAACTGCTGCGACTCGGCGACGAGGCGGTGGGCGAATGACGAATCGGCGACCGGGGCCGAACTTCGGCCAGTACGGCAAGCGTCGACCGGTGACGGGCGGGCTGGAGGCACGGTCCCAGCGCGGATCGTTCGGGCGCACGTGGTGGGGCCGCGAGTTCGTGGACATCATCGAGTTCGTCGCCGACAAGGGCCGGATGAGCCGCGGGCGGAGCTACGCGCGCAGCGGACAGGTGATCTCGCTCGAGATCGCCGGTGGGATGGTCACGGGCGAGGTGCAGGGCAGTCAGCTCCAGCCGTTCGTCGCGACCGTCTCGATCGATCGCCTCGACGACGCGGAGGTCGCGGAACTCGTCGCGCTGGTGCGTCGGCAACCCGGCAGCCTCGCGATGCTGGCGGGCGGCGGAGTCCCGGAGGTTCTCGGGCCCCTGCTGCTGCCCGCCGGGGCGTCCGCGCTGAACTACGACTGCACCTGCCCGGACGACGGCTGGCCGTGCAAGCATGCGGCGGCGGTCGCGTACCTCACCACCGAACGCATCGACGAGAACCCACTCGAAATCCTGACGCTGCGCGGCGTCGACCTGGACATGCTGATCGACGGCGTCGGCGGCGACTCCTCCGACGCGGACGTCGACGACTGGTTCGGTGACGAGTCCCCGCTGCCCGCCCTGCCCGACGCCGACTTCCGGGCGGCGATCGACGACCTCGACCCGATGCTGCTGCGGAAGGCGATCCGATCGGTCAGTGCGGACGAGCGTGCGGTGGACGCCGCGATCCGGGAGCTGAAAGCGCTGTACCAGCACTTCCGCTGACCGTGCGATGATGAGGGCGCGGAAGCTCGCCTCGTTCCGCGACCGGGAGCTGGTCAGTCATGTTGACGGTCTACCTGCTCGGCGAACAGCGTGTATCGAACCCGGAGGATGTCAGGGTCGGGCCCATCTCGTCACGGGCGATCGCGCTGCTGGCCTATCTCGTGCTGCATGCCGGTCTCGCTCAGTCCAGGACCCGTCTCGCGGGGCTGTTCTGGCCCGAGTCGAGTGAGCAGCAGGCCCGCACCAACCTCCGGCGGGAACTGCACAACCTCCGCGGCCTCCTGGGCTCGGACGGTGCGCTCGCGGCAGACGGACCGACGCTCACGTGGACGGGCTCGCCGTCGTGCCGGGTCGACGTCGACACGTTCCGGAGTGAGCGTTCGGCCGCCTTCGCGGCGCTCGCCGACTCCGATCCGGGGGCCTCTCTCGATCACGCAGAGACGGCCCTTGCCGCCTATCGCGGCGAGCTCATGCCCGGAACGTACGAAGACTGGGTCCTCGAGCACCGCGAGATGCTGCGCAGGCAGTGCGTCGAACTCTGCGAGACGACGGTGCGGGTGCTGCGAGAGTCGGGTGATGTCGAGACGGCGACGACGTGCGCACGCCGGCGTATCCAGCTCGACCCGCTGGCGGAGGTCGGGTACCGGACGCTCATGGAACTGCAGGTCGCGTCGGGCGACCGGGCGGCGGCGATGACCACCTACCACCGATGCGCGGCCGTTCTCGAGACCGAACTCGGGGTCACGCCGAGCGCGACGACCGGCAGGCTGTTCGACAACCTGCTGGGGGAGCACCCGAGGGCCGGTGCCGCCGCTGCTCACCGACCCGAACGTGTCCGGACCGCGGTGCCCGCTCTGATCGGGCGGGAGCGTGAACGCGGGGAGCTGCAACGGCGGTGGCGGCAGTCCCTCGACGGCAGGCAGGGACTGCTGCTCGTCTCGGGAGACGCGGGGGTCGGCAAGACCCGGTTGACCACCGAACTCGCCGAGATCGCCCGCGCCGACGGGGCGGTGGTGGCGACCACGCGGTGTTTCGGACTGCCGGGCCGCGTCGCGCTGGCTCCCGTCGCAGAGTGGCTGCGCAGCCCGGAATTTCGGTCCGCGATCGGCTCCCTGAATCCGTTGTGGCGGGCCGAGGTCGAACGGCTGGTTCCGAGCGCCGAGTCCGGACCGCGTCCGTCGACGTCCCGGGCGATGGTCGACGCCTGGCAGCGTCACCGGTTCTTCGAGGGAACGGCGCGTGCGGTGCTGTCGTCCGGCCGACCGGTCCTGCTGGTCCTCGACGATCTGCAGTGGTGCGACGCCGAGACGACGGCCTGGCTGGCATTCCTGCTCTCACTCGACACCCAGATGCGGGTATTGGTGGGCGCGACCGCGCGCACGGACGAGGCGCGGTCGCGCCACGATGTGCGGGAAGCGCTGCGGGCCCTCCGGTCGGCACGACTGGTCACGGACGTCGAGGTGGACCCGTTGACCGCGGACGGGACGGCGGAACTGGCGCGGTCGCTCGGCGGCCGGGCGCTGAACCCCTCCGAGGAGGCGGTCCTGTACGCCGCGACCGGGGGCTACCCGCTGTACGTCGTGGAGGCCGCCAGGATGGTGCCGGGCACGGATGCTACCGCGCGCGGCGGGGGCGCCGACGACCTCGGCGAGGTGCTGCAGCGGCGGCTCGAACAGTGCTCGGAACCCGCGCGGGACGTCGCCGGCCTCGCCGCTGCGCTCGGCACGGATTTCGATCTGGACCTGCTCAGCGAGGCGAGCGACCTGGACACGGATTCTCTCGTGCAGGCGGTGGACGAATTGTGGCGGCGGAGGATCGTCCGGCCGGCGGGCACCGGCTACGATTTCGTGCACGATCTGGTCCGGGAGGCCGCGTACCGCTCGATCAGCCCGCCGCGACGCTGGCTCCTGCATCGGCGCCTGGCACAGGGACTCGAACTTCTCCACGCCGGCCGCACCGACGACGTGGCAGCGCAACTCGCCGAGCAGTATCGGCGCGGCGGCCGCCCCGACCGCGCGCTCCACTATCTGCAGCGCGCCGCCGAGGTGGCAGCCAGCGTGTTCGCGAACGCGGAAGCTCTGCGGCACTTCCGGGACTGCCTCGATCTCCTCGAGGCGATGCCGGTGGGCCGCAACCGGGACGCTCACGAGGTGGACGTGCGGCAGGGCATGTCGGCGCCGCTGACCACCCTGTACGGGTACTCCTCCGCCGAGCTCGAGCAGACCCTGGACCGCACCGTGGAGCTGGGGCAGCGTCTGCGCCGCCCGAAGGTGGTGCTCGCGGCTCTGATCGGATTGTTCGCGGTGCACTTCGTGCAGGGGCACACCGCGCAGGCCCACGGTATCGGCGTGCGTGCCCTCGAACTGTCCGCGGCCGATCCCGAATTCGAGGGTCAGGCGCAATTCGCCGTGGCGGGGGCAGCCCTCGGTCTCGGCCGGCCGAGGGAAGCGATCGAACATTTCGACGTCGCACAGGGATCGTTCTCCGACGACTATTCCTTCATCCTCGGGACCAGGCTCGAGGTGCATGCCCATGCCTGGAAGTCGCACGCGTACTGGATGATCGGTGACGAGCAGGCGGCCGCGCAGTCGTGTGCGGATGCGCTTGCACTCGGCAGAACCTGCGGTCACCCCTACAGTCTCGCGGTGGCGTTGGGATACGCGTCGGTGCTACACCAGTTGAGCGGTGACGACGTCGCGCTGCTGGCCTCGCTCACCGAGTTGCGGGAGCTGTGCGAGCGCTACCACTTCGCGTACTACAGCCAGTGGGCGCAGATACTCGAAGGCCGGCTTCTCGGCGGCGAACCGGGAATCGCGAAGATCCGCGAGGGGCTCGCCGAGTTGCGGCGGCAGCGGGCGTTCGCGCGCACGCCGTACTGGCTCTCGCTCCTGGCGGAGGTGCAGATCGGCGTCGGGGACATGGATGCGGCGCGCGCGACGCTCGATGCCGCCCGGATCGCCGCCGAGCAACACGACGACCGCGGATGGTTGCCGCAGGTTCTGCGACTGCGTGCGGTTGCTGCACCGTTCGCGTGTGGGGCGTCGGCGCGAACGGTGCGCGAACGCCGGATTCCTACGGTGTGAAGTACCAGGTTACGCCCGTTCCGGGGCCTGCCGATCCGAGGAGAAGGCCATGAGCACCACCACCACGAATTCGACACCGTCGACGACGACACCGCCGCCCTACGCGGAACTGGCCGCGTCTCTGCGCGGAGAGTTGATCACCCCCGACGACGCCGGCTACGACGACGCGCGTGCGGTGTACAACGCGATGATCGACCGTCGACCCGCGGCCATCGCGCGATGCGCCAACGCCGCGGATGTCGTCGCGTGCGTGCGGTTCGGGAGGGAGCATCACGTCGAACTCGCGGTTCGCGGCGGCGGGCACAACGCAGGAGGTCTCGGCGTGTGGGACGACGCCCTCGTGATCGATCTGTCGGGGATGCGCGCAACCACGGTCTCGCCCGCCGACCACACCGTGCGGGTGGACGGCGGATGCACCTGGAGCGACGTCGACCACGCGACGGTGCCGTTCGGCATGGCCACCCCGTCCGGGTTCATCGCGTCCACCGGGGTCGGCGGGCTCACGCTCGGCGGCGGAATCGGCTACCTGACACGCCGGTTCGGTCTCACCGTCGACAACCTGCTCAGCGCCGACGTCGTCCTCGCCGACGGCACCCTGGTGACGGCGAGCGAACGATCGCACCCGGACCTGTTCTGGGCGCTGCGCGGAGGCGGCGGAAACTTCGGTGTGGTCACGTCGTTCCAGTTCGCGTGTCACGACATCGGCGACCACGGCACCATCGTCGGAGGTCCGGTGTTGTACGACCTGGAAGACACCCCCGAGGTGATGCGCTGGTATCGCGAACTCCTGCCCTCGCTGCCCGAGGAACTCAACGGCTGGATCGGGCTGCTGACCATTCCGCCGGCGCCGCCCTTCCCCGAGGAACTGTGGGGACGCAAGGCGTGCGGCATCATCTGGTGCTACACCGGCGACCCGGGCAAGGCCGACGCGGTACTCGAACCGATCCGCGACTTCGGAAACCCACTGCTGGTCGGACTCGGCGAAATGCCCTTCACCGCATTGCAATCCGCCTTCGACGCACTGTACCCGGCCGGGTTGCAGTGGTACTGGCGCGCGGACTTCATCCGGGAGATCTCGGACGACGCCATCGACATCCATCTGGAGTTCGGCCGTCAGCTGCCCACCGGTCATTCGACGATGCACATGTATCCCATCGACGGCGCGGCGACGCGGGTCGCCGAGGACGGCACGGCGTTCGCGTACCGGGACGGCGGTTGGGCCGGCGTGATCGTCGGTGTCGACCCCGATCCGGCCAACGCCGAGGTCATCACGGACTGGGCCAAGCAGTACTGGGAGGCCCTCCACCCGACGACAGCGGGCGGGGCGTACGTCAATTTCATGATGTCGGAGGGCGAAGACCGCGTGCGCGCCTCCTACCTCGGCAACTACGACCGGCTCGCACAGGTGAAGACGAAGTACGATCCGGACAACCTCTTCCACGTGAACCAGAACATCCGTCCCGCGGCCCGGTCGGAGCAGTAGGCGCGGCCGTATGGATCCGGGGCAGGTCTTGGCGGCGGCATGGCCCGTCCTGATCGGCGCGGCAGCGGGCCTGCTGACCGTCTGGGTGGTGCTGGCGCTCGTGCTGTGGCGATCGAGCCCCGACAGCACCCGGATCGGGGAGACGGCCCGGGTGCTGCCGGATCTGCTCCGTCTCCTGCGCCGGCTCGCAGCCGATCCGGACCTGCCCCGGGGTGTGCGCGTCCGGCTCGCTCTGCTGCTGGTCTATCTCGCGGTTCCGATCGATCTGATCCCCGATTTCGTCCCTGTCATCGGATACGCCGACGACGTGATCATCATCGGCCTCACGCTTCGTTCGGTGATTCGCCGCGCAGGTCCGCAGGTCGTTGCTCGGCACTGGCCGGGCACCCCTGAAGGCCTCGAGGTCGTGCGCCGGGTAACGTGCCTTTCCACCTGCTCGTGACTTCCGGACCGAGAGGATCGACCGCCATCAGTGCCTCCCGAGACGACCTGCCTGCGTTCACATACCCCGAGGTGGGTGCGAGCCGCGACGTTCCATTCCCCGCGGGATATCACCATCTGACCGAGCAGAAGGTGATCGGTTACGGCGCAGACGCATTCGACGCAGCCGCCACCCACCTCTGTGCGTGGGGGATGCACCGCGGCGCCGGGCTGGACGTGCGGGCCGACACCCCGACGGCCGCGCCCGGTACGTCGGTCGAACTGCGATGGGGCATCGGTCCGCTTCGGCTGACGTTCTCCTGCCGGGTCGTCTACGTGCTCGACGAACCGCATCGCAAGGGATTCGCCTACGGGACGCTGCCGGGTCACCCCGAGCGCGGCGAGGAGAGGTTCGTCGTCGAACAGCGGCCGGACGGCACCGTGCTCGCGACCATCTCGGCGTTCTCGAAACCGGGTCGGTGGTTCACCCGGCTCGGCGGACCCGCGGGCCGGGTCGTCCAGAGGGTGATGACGCGCAGGTACCTCGAGGCGTTGGCCGAGGTAACACGGTAGGCCGGAACGTCCGGATCACGTATTCTCGAGGTTGGACCGGACCGGACGGGACCTTTGGGTTCGACTGACCGATCCGATGTGTCCCCACCCATGACTGAGCTGGAGCCGCCGGAATGATGCCCGTACATCTACGCGACAGCGTGATTCCGAAGCACGAGCAACTCCGTGCCATCCTGCTGCACAAATGCACAAAGGAACTCCAGCCCGGCGATCTGATGACGAGTGAACGAAAACTGATGCAGGACTACGGCGTCAGTCGCATCACCGTTCGTGAGGCGATCGGTCAGCTCGTCAACGACGGCCACCTGGTCCGGGTGCGTGGCAAGGGCACGTTCGTGGCGCATCGTCCGGTGCAGTCGAAACTCCACCTGGCGTCGTTCACGGAGGAGATGCGGGCGCAGGGGCACAAGCCGACGACGGTGGTGCTCCAGAGCGAAGAGGACGCCGCCCCTGAGGCCACCGCGAAGGTGCTGCGTATCGCACCGGACACGAGCGCGTATCACGTCAAACGGCTGCGGCTGGCCGACGGCGAACCGGTCAGCGTCGACGACGGCTGGTTCAACGCCGCACTGCTTCCCGGCCTGCTGGACCTCGACCTGACCGGCTCGATCTACCGGGCGACCGCCGACAAGTACGGCATGCCGATCGACCGGGCGGAGCAGACCGTGAGTGCCGACGGGGCGAGCCAGGAGATCGCGACCCTGCTCGGCATCAAGAAGGGCGCACCGGTGATGTACTTCGACCGGGTGTCCTTCAGTGGTCCCACACCGGTCGAGCACACCCGCAGCTGGTACCGGTCCGATCGCTATCAACTGCAGATGGAAGTTCAGGGGGAGCGGGCTCAGCGCAGCGTCTGAGCCCGGCTGCCCTCTGTTTCTACGGCGCCGTCCAGTCGAACAGGGCGTCGCCGGTGCTCACGTCGGATCCGATGGTGTCGGTGGACACCGAATCCGGCTTGGAGTCCATCACGACGATCGGGCAGATGGCGGAGTATCCGGTGCCGTCGATCTCGGTCGGATCGAACCGCACCACGGGGTCACCCGCGTCGACCCCATCGCCTTCCGCTGCCAGCAGGGTGAACCCCTCGCCCTTCAGCTTCACGGTGTCGATTCCCAGGTGCACCAGCACACCACCGCCCGCCGAGCCCAGGATGACGAACGCGTGCGGGTGCAGTTTGAGGATCTTGCCCGAGATCGGCGCGAGCACGTCGAGGGCGCCACGGTCGCGTGCCGGTTCGATCGCGACTCCGGAACCCACCATCTGTCCGGCGAACACGGGGTCGGGAACGTCGGCCAGGGCGAGCACGCGGCCGGGCAGTGGAGCCTGCACGGACAGGCTCACAGGATGTCCTCGATGTCCTCGGCCAGCGTGTCCGCCTCGGGGCCGACGATGACCTGGACGACGCTGCCCGCCTTCAACACGCCGTGGGCTCCTGCGGCCTTGAGCGCGGCCTCATCGACCTTGGCGCCGTCCTTGACCTCGGTGCGCAGGCGGGTGATGCAGGCCTCGATCTCGACGATGTTGTCGGCACCGCCCAGGCCGCTGATGATTGCGTCCGCTTTGGACATCGGTTCTCCCTCGTAGTTCGCGTTCGAGCTGCAGGTGATGGTGCCGGATGGGTTAGCTGGATCACATTTGCCTGTTGACATCCTGTGCTCACCTGGTCAAACTAGCAACTGGTTATGACCGGACAGTACCCGTTGGGGGTGCTGGTCCACAATAGTTTTCCCGAAGCCGGACGACGCGCTTGCCGCCGCCGGATTCGGGACTCACCAGACGCCGATTCGGCGACCGAAGCGCACAGAGAAGGCCGATATGACTGTCGTAGACAGCCCGAAAAAGGAATCAGCGGTGTTTGCCGGGTTACAGCGCCTCGGGCGCAGCCTGATGCTGCCGATCGCGGTACTTCCCGCGGCCGGCATCTTGCTGCGACTCGGCCAGGACGACCTCCTCGGCCGGTTCGACTCGATGCACACCGCCGCGTCCGTCATCTCCGCAGCCGGCCAGGCAGTGTTCACCTGGCTGCCCCTCATCTTCGCGGTGGGCATCGCCATCGGATGGGCCAAGAAGGCCGACGGTTCCACCGCCCTGGCCGCAGTGGTCGGATACATGGTCATCAACGGCGTGTTCGAGGCCATGTCGCCGGTCGTCCTCGAAGGCAAGACCGATCCGAACGGCGACCAGGCGCTGATCAACTACGGTGTGCTCGCCGGCATCGTGATGGGTCTGCTGTCCGCGATTCTGTGGCAGCGGTTCTACCGCACCAAACTGCCCGACTACCTCGGATTCTTCAACGGGCGCAGGCTCGTTCCCATTCTCACCGCCGTCACCGGTCTCGTCGTCGGTGTCCTCATGGCGTTCCTGTACCCGGCGTTCAATTCCGCGCTGACGTGGGTGGGCGAGACTGTCGCCGAGAACTCCGTCGTCGGTGGCGGCGTCTACGGCATGGCCAACCGCCTGCTCATCCCGACCGGACTGCATCACATCCTGAACTCCACCGTGTGGTTCCTCGTCGGTGACTACCAGAACGCCAGCGGTGAAATGGTCCGTGGCGACCTCAACCGGTTCTTCGCCGGCGACCCGAGCGCAGGCATCTTCATGACCGGCTTCTTCCCGATCATGATGTTCGCCCTTCCCGCTGCCGCACTGGCGATCTGGCGCAACGCCCGGCCGTCGCAGAAGAAGGTCGTGGGTGGCATCATGCTCTCCACCGCGCTGACGGCGTTCCTCACCGGCATCACCGAGCCCCTCGAATTCGCGTTCATGTTCGTCGCCTGGCCGCTGTACCTGATCCACGCGTTCCTCACCGGCACCTCGATGGCGCTCGTCAACGCGCTCGGCATCCACGACGGATTCACGTTCTCCGCAGGCTTCTTCGACTACGTGCTCAACTTCGGCAAGGCCACCAACGCGTGGATGCTGATCCCCATCGGGCTCGGGTACGCGGTGATCTATTACGTCCTGTTCAGCTTCGTCATCAAGAAGTGGAACCTGCGCACTCCCGGTCGGGAGGACGACGCGGAAACGAACGCCGACACGGAAACGAACGCCGACACGGAAAAGGCAGGTCAGTGAGCATGGCTACACGAACGGTCCTCATCGGTTCGAAGGTCGGACTGCACGCCCGCCCCGCTGCGAAATTCACCCAGGCCGCCGCGGCGGTACCGGTCGCAGTGCAGATCGCGGTCGGCGAGTCCGCGCCGGTGGACGCAGGCAGCATGCTCGCGGTCATGACCCTCGGCGCCGAATTCGGTACCGAGGTGACGATCACTGCGGAAGGGGAGGGCAGCGATGAGGCCCTCGACCGCCTTGCCGACCTGCTCGCCTCCGACCTCGACGCCGCCTGATGTCGACGGCTACGGAACAGGTTGTGCACGGCCTCGGGGTGAGTCCGGGGCTGGTCTGCGCACCCTGGCTCGCGTTCGGGACACCGGTCGCGACGTCGGCCGAAGACCCTGTCGGCGCATCGGTCACGGCGGAGTTCGCCCGTGTGCGGGATGCCCTCGCGACCGTGTCCGGCGACCTCGAAGCGCGCGCCGCGCAGGTGGACGGCGTCGCGTCCGAGATCCTGCTCATGTCGGCGGCCATGGCCCGCGACCCGGGGATCGTGTCCGCCGCCGAGGAGAACCTTCGCGCCGGCATGCCGACGGCACACGCGGTGAGCGTCGCGTTCGACGGCTACTGGGCCAAGCTCGAGGCCCTTGGTGGGTACCTGGCCGAGCGCGTCGCGGACCTGCGTGACCTCGGGCATCGTGCGGTGGCGGTGCTGCTGGGAGTGCCGATGCCCGGCATCCCCGATCCCGGGTACCCGTTCGTTCTCGTCGCCCGGGACCTGTCGCCCGCGGACACCGCGGTGCTCGGCGGCAGCGACGTGGTCGGCCTGCTCACCGCGGAGGGCGGGCCGACGAGTCACACTGCGATCCTGGCGAAATCGCTCGGCCTCCCCGCGATCGTGAACTGCGTCGACCTCGACCGGTTGGTCGAGGGAAGGCCGGTGGTGCTCGACGGGACGACCGGCGAGATCGTCGTCGACCCCAGCGACCTCCGGCAGGCAGAGGTGGCCGAGCAGGTCGCCGAGGCGCGAGTGCGGGTCGCGGGTTCACGGGGACCGGGTCTCACCCGGGACGGCGCACCCGTCGGGCTGCTCGTCAACATCGGCACCGTCGACGACGCCACGCGTGCCGCCACCGCCGATTCGGAGGGCGTCGGGCTGTTCCGCACCGAGTTCCTGTACCTCGGTAGGCAGATCGCGCCCACGCTCGACGAACAGATCGCCACCTACACCTTGGTGTTGGAGCAGTTCGCGGGACGCAAGGTGGTGGTCCGGACACTCGACAGCGGTTCCGACAAACCACTGCCGTTCCTCGACCTCGGCGCGGAGGAGAACCCGGCACTCGGCGTGCGGGGGCTGCGGGTCGGCACCGTCTACCCGGACGTCCTGGCCACCCAGTTGGAGGCGCTCGGCGCCGCCGCGGCCGCCACCGGCGCGGACCTGTGGGTGATGGCGCCGATGGTCGCGACTGCGGAGGAGGCGGAGGGCTTCGCCAAGCTCGCCCGCTCGCGCGGTATCGCCAAGGTCGGGGCGATGATCGAGATCCCCTCGGCAGCGCTGCGCGCCCGCGATCTGCTCGAGCACGTCGACTTCGTCAGTATCGGGACCAACGACCTGAGTCAGTACACGTGTGCCGCGGACCGGATGGCAGGCAGTCTCGCAGCACTGCTCGACCCGTGGCAGCCCGCGGTCCTGGACCTGATCGGCCTGGTCGGTGTGGCCGGAGCGGAGGCAGGCGCACCCGTCGGTGTCTGCGGGGAGGCTGCGTCCGATCCCGCGCTGGCGCCGGTGCTGGTGGGGCTGGGCGTCACCAGCCTGTCCATGGTGGTCCCGTCGCTGGGTGCCGTGCGTGCCCGTCTGGCCGCCACCGACCTCGACCTGTGCCGGGAGATGGCGGTCGCCGCGCGCGGCGCACGGTCCCCGCAGGCCGCACGATCGGCGGTCGCAGCTCTCGCGCCCGGGGCGCGTCGATGATCCTGCGGGGCAAGGTCGTCGTGGAGGACGGCGTCATCGCCGACGGTGTGGTGATCACCGACGGCGACCGGATCTCCTGGGTCGGCTCCGCGGCGCAGTACCGCGGACAGGTGCCGCTGCCGGAACCGACTTCGTCGATACTGTTGCCGGGCCTGATCGACCTGCACTGCCACGGCGGCGCCGGTGCGGGTTTTCCCAACGCCGACGCCGACGGGGCGAGGCGGGCCGCGGATCATCACCGCGAACACGGCACCACCGGACTGCTCGGCAGCCTCGTCTCGGCAGGGGAACAGGACCTGCTCCGGCAGGCCGGAATTCTCGCCGATCTGGTGGAACGAGGTGAGCTCCTCGGGATCCACCTGGAGGGTCCGTTCATTTCCGGTGCCCGGTGCGGTGCGCAGGATCCCGCGTCCGTGGTGCCGGGCGATCCCGGCCTGTTCGAGCGGATCTGCGACGCCGCGCGCGGCACCGTTCGGTCGATGACGCTCGCGCCGGAGACCGCGCACTTCGGCGAACTCTTCGCCGCGATGCGCCGGCGTGACGTGCTTCCCAGCCTCGGCCACACCGACACCGACGCGGCGACCACGTCCGCGAGGATCGCCGACGCCGCCGGCGGTCCACTGACCGCCACACACCTGTTCAACGCGATGCCGCCGCTGCACCACCGCGCGCCGGGGCCGGTGGCGGCGTTCCTGGCCGCGGCCGGTCGCGGAGACATAGTCGTCGAATTGATCGCGGACGGAGTGCATCTCGCGCCCGAAACCGTGTCGATGGTGTTCGACACCGTCGGTCCCGACCAGATCGTCCTCGTCAGTGACGCCATGGCCGCCGCCGGTGTCACGGACGGCGACTACCAGCTCGGGCCCCTGGACGTGCGCGTCTCGCACGGTGTCGCCCGGCTCGCGACCACCGACGGGTCCGAGGGGGCCATCGCGGGCGGCACCGCACGGCTGCTGGACGTCGTGCGCACCGCCGTCGTCGACAGTGGCATCGGACTCGTCGACGCCGTCGCTTCCGCCACCAGGACTCCGGCCCGGCTGCTCGGCCTGGAGTCCGAACGCGGCACCCTCGCCCCCGGCCGCCGCGCCGATATCGTCGTGACCGATCACCAACTGCGCCCCCGCGGCGTGTTCGTCGGCGGAATGCCCGCCGAAACGGAAGGACTCGCATGGAAATCGTAATCCGGCAGACGACGTCGGAGGTCAGCTCGACCGTCGCGGACATCGTCGAAGGGTACGTGCGACGCGGTCCGACGACGCTGGGCCTCGCCACCGGGTCGTCCCCGCTCGGCAGTTACCGGGAACTCGCACGCAGGCACCGTGAGTCCGGACTGGATTTCTCGGGCGCACGGGCCTTCCTGCTGGACGAGTACGTCGGGCTTCCGAAAAGCCATGACCAGTCGTACTTCTCGGTGATCCGCTCGGAGTTCGTCGACCACGTGAACCTCGACCCCCATCGCGTGCTCAGCCCGAACGGCGAATCGCCCGACATCGCCGAGGAAGGTGCGCGGTACGACGCGGCCATCGCCGAGGCGGGCGGCGTCGACGTGCAGCTTCTCGGCATCGGGACCGACGGCCACATCGGCTTCAACGAGCCGGGCTCCGCGCTGACCTCCCGCACCCGCGTCAAGACCCTCACCGAGCAGACCCGCCTCGACAACGCGCGGTTCTTCGACAGCGTCGACGACGTCCCGCACCACGTCCTCACCCAGGGTCTGGGCACCATCAGCGACGCCCGGCACCTGGTGATGATCGCGTTCGGCAAGGGGAAGGCCGAGGCGATCGCCGCCGCCGCGGAGGGGCCCCTGTCGGCCTTCTGCCCGGCGTCGGTGATGCAACTGCACCGGCACGTGACCGTCGTGATCGACGAAGCCGCGGCGAGCAAGCTGCAACTCGCCGACTACTACCGGTATGCGCTGGAACACAAGCCTTCCTGGCAGTCGTTCTAGATGACACCCGTACTCGAATTGGCGGTCCAGGACGTCGCGGGCGCCCGAATCGCACGACGCGCCGGAGCGGTGCGCGTCGAGTTGTGCACCGCACTCGGCGCGACCGGCGGGTTGACACCGAGCATCGGCATGATCGAAGCGGTCGCGGCCCAGGGGATCGCGGTGCACCCGCTGATCCGTTGCCGGCCCGGCGGATTCGTCTACGACGCCGACGAGATCGCGGTCATGGCCCGCGACGTCCGGGCCTCGGTGAGTGCCGGAGCATCAGGGGTCGTCGTCGGCGCACTCACGCCCGACATGTCCGTCGACCGAGATGCTCTGCGCCGCCTGCTCGACGGCATCGACCCCTACGCGGTGGAGGTGACGTTCCATCGTGCGATGGACGTCGTCGACGACAGGGCGACCGCCGTCAATGCACTAGCGCGGTCGGGCGTCATCCGGGTTCTCACCTCGGGCGGAGCGCCGCGCTGCATCGACGGCCTCGAGGCTCTGTCCGGCATGGTCGCCCACGCGCACGGCCGGATCCAAGTGATGGCAGGTGGCGGGATCCGTGTCGAGGACATCGCCGCGGTCGCAGGCACCGGCGTCGATGCCGTGCACCTCTCCGCCCGCCGCACCGTCGCCGACAGCGGCGGTCCCGGCGGCGGGTCCGGCGGCTACGACGCCGTCGACGAAAACCTCGCCCTGGCCGCCGCGGCGGCGCTGGGGCCGTGATTCCATCGGTTATTGCCGGTGGGGCAGTTCGGCTGCTAGAATCGAACAAAGTTTCGAATGACCTTGGGGGAGGTTGGTTGTGGGGGCAATACTGCTCGAGGATTTACGCGCATTCACGGCGCGGTTGCAATGTGCCGAGGCGGCGAGTGGCGATGCGGGATTGGGCGTCGATCTGCTCGATGCGATCGAGACGTTGAAGTCGGTCGGGTGTGCGGTGCAGGCGGTGATCACTGACGACGTGGCGACGAGCATCCGAGAAGATCGTAAAGCCCGGAGGCTTCCGCGATCCGAGTGGGGTCGCGGTATTGGGTCGCAGATTGCGTTGGCGCGCAGGGAGTCTCCGAACCGTGGCGGTCGACATCTGGGTTTCGCACAGGCGTTGGTGCACGAAATGCCACACACCCTGGAATTGTTGCGGTCGGGTCGGTTGAACGAATGGCGCGCGACGTTGTTGGTGCGGGAAACGGCATGTTTGTCGGCGGTCGATCGGGGAATCGTCGACCGCCGGTTGTGCTCGGACCCGGCCACTCTCGACGGGGTCGGCGACCGCGGTCTGATCGCGAAGGCGAAGGCGTTGGCGGTTGAACTCGATGCGGCCGCGGTCGTGGCGCGGCACCGCAAGGCGGTGTCGGAGCGCCGGGTGACGACGCCTCCCGCGCCGGATTCGATGGCCTATCTGAGTGTGCTGATGCCGGTCGAACAAGCCGTGAGCCTGCAGGCGACCCTGGGCCGGGACGCGGACAGTCTGATCGCGACCGGGAACAGCGGCAGCCGTACCCGCAATCAGCTGATGGTGGACTTGTTGTTCGCACGCGGCACCGGAGCCGAAGTGGCGTCGGGGGTGCCGGTGACGGTGAATCTTGTGCTCTCGGACGAAACGCTGTTGGCCGGCGGGCACGAGGCGGCGCAGCTGCAGGGTTTCGGGCCGGTGCCGGCGGGGATTGCGCGGCAACTGGTTGCCGACGCCATAGATGCCGACACCGAGACGTCGTTGCAGCGCATCTACGCATGTCCGCAGTCGGGGTCGTTGACGGCGATGGAATCGCAGTCCCGCACGTTCCCGAAAAGCCTGAGAAAGCTGATCGACCTCAGGGATCAAACGTGCCGCACCCCGTGGTGCGATGCGCCTGTCCGGCATCACGATCACATCCGCTCCCGCCGGCGGCGTGGTGCCACGACGGCGCACAACGGGTCCGGGCTCTGTGAGGCGTGCAATTACGCGAAAGAAGGCGACGGTTGGACGGCCCGCCTGCGTACAACCCCGGCCGCACCCACCTCCTCGACCTGGGCACCCCGACCGGGCACCACTACCGATCTGCGGCGCCGCCGCGCCCGGCAGCCGCACGACAGTCGGAAGTCGAGGCGGTACTGATCGCACAATTGCGTGCGTCTTGACCCGGCGGCCATGCGGATCGTCGTAGGGTCGTGTGCATGGCCAGCTGGAATGAGTTCGCCGAAGCTGCTCCGCGGATCGCCGCTATCTTCTCCCGCAGGCACGCGGCGACCGGAAACCTCTGCATGCTCGGCACGCTTCGTTCCGACGGATTTCCGCGGATCAGCCCGGTCGAGCCGAGATTCTTCGAGAACCAGTTGTGGATCGCCGGAATGCCGAACACCACGAAGTTCCGGGATCTGGCTCGCGACCCACGCTTCTGCCTGCACACGGCGACCGTCGACACCGAGGTCAAGGAGGGCGACGCGAAACTGTGGGGTGTCGTCGACGACGTCCAGGACAAGGCCCTGCATCAGCGTTTCGCGCAGGCACTGTTCGACGATTCCGGGTTCGACATCCGGGGGCAGGAGTTCGATCACTGCTACCGAGCCGACCTGGTCGGCGGCTCGGCGGTGGAGGTCGGCGACGGCCACATGGACATCACGATTTGGAAACCGGGCGAGCCCGAGCACGTCGTGCGAAAGCATTGACTGGGGCCATTCCTTCTGCCACCGGGCGGCTTTGGATTCGTACACCGCCCGCGGGGCGAGGGCGGGATTCGGGCGCAGGATTATCGGGTGGTCCGGAGGATGCGGAGGAAGTTCCTCTCCTCGGGAGAGTGGGCTGTATGACCCGATCGTACGGTCTGGACATACATGGACATCCAACTATAGGATGGGCTACATATTCGGAACTCCCTCATCATCGAGTAAGAAACGGGTCCGCACAATGGTTCAAGAGCTATCCCACTTCGTCGGCGGCAAGCGCGTCCCCGGTGCCTCCAACAAGTTCGGCGACGTCTACGACCCCAACACCGGTGAGGTGCAGGCGCGTGTGCCTCTCGCCGACAAGGCCGAGACCGAGGCGATCATCGCGAACGCGGTGGAGGCTCAGCGGGAATGGGCGCTGTTCAACCCGCAGAAGCGGGCCCGCGTCCTGATGAAGTTCCTCCAGCTCGCGCAGGAGGAGATGGATTCGCTGGCGCGCCTCCTGTCGTCCGAGCACGGCAAGACGGTCCCCGACGCGAAGGGTGACATCCAGCGCGGCCTCGAGGTCATCGAGTTCGCCCTCGGCGCCCCGCACCTGCTCAAGGGCGAGTACACGGAATCCGCCGGAACCGGCATCGACGTGTACTCGATGCGTCAGCCGCTCGGCGTCGTCGCCGGCATCACGCCCTTCAACTTCCCGGCCATGATCCCGCTGTGGAAGGCCGGTCCCGCGCTGGCCGCCGGAAACGCGTTCATCCTCAAGCCGTCCGAGCGCGACCCGTCGGTGCCGCTGCGTCTGGCCGAGCTGTTCCTCGAGGCCGGTCTGCCTGCAGGCGTGTTCAACGTGGTCAACGGTGACAAGGAAGTGGTGGACGTTCTGCTCACCGACGACCGCGTCAAGGCTGTCGGGTTCGTCGGCTCCACGCCCATTGCGCAGTACATCTACGAGACTGCCGCGGCCCACGGCAAGCGCGCGCAGTGCTTCGGTGGCGCGAAGAACCACGCGATCATCATGCCCGACGCCGACCTCGACGAGGTGGCCGACGCCCTCATCGGTGCTGGTTACGGCTCCGCGGGTGAGCGGTGCATGGCCATTTCCGTCGCGGTCCCGGTGGGCGAGGAGACGGCGGATGCGCTCGTCGCCAAGCTGACCGAACGGGTCGGCAAGCTCACGATCGGCCGCAGCGACGACGAGTCCGCCGACTTCGGTCCGCTGGTCAGCAAAGACGCCCTCGAGCGTGTGAACAACTACATCCAGATCGGCATCGACGAGGGTGCGGAGGCCGTGATCGACGGCCGCGGCTTCACCCTCGAGGGCCACGAGAACGGCTTCTTCGCCGGCGCGACCCTGTTCGACAAGGTCACCACCGACATGCGCGTCTACAAGGAAGAGATCTTCGGACCCGTCCTGCTCGTCGCCCGTGCCGCGGACTACGAGGAAGCACTCCGCCTGCCGACCGAGCACGAGTACGGCAACGGCGTCGCGATCTTCACCCGCGACGGCGACACCGCCCGCGACTTCACGAACCGCGTGAACGTCGGCATGGTCGGCGTCAACGTGCCGATCCCCGTGCCGATCGCGTACCACACGTTCGGCGGCTGGAAGCGCTCCGGCTTCGGCGACCTGAACCAGCATGGTCCCGACTCCTTCCGCTTCTACACCAAGACCAAGACCGTGACGCAGCGTTGGCCCTCAGGCAAGAAGGAAGAGACGAACCATTTCGTCATCCCCACCATGAACTGAACGGAACTCCATGTTCACCTTGACCGATGACGAGCGGGCGATCAGCGACACTGCCCGCGACTTCGCGGCCGAGCATCTCGCGCCGCACGCCGTGGAGTGGGATCA
>NZ_JBHWUE010000083.1:0-42167 GCF_042738615.1 Rhodococcus sp. NPDC059968 | reverse complement strand
ATGTCTTCATGTTAGATCGATTATCGGTTGAGACACCGCAACGACACGCAGTATTAGTGGCTACATTTCCGAATCGATTTCCGTCGTCTTCTCAGGTCGATCATGCAATCTCCGCCGAGAGCTACCGCAACTTCGGACTAACCGTCATCCGAGCAGGCGCCTCACGAATTATGTTGCGCCACTGACCGACCACTTGTCTCTGGAGAAGAGGGCTCCAGGTTCGCATTGGGCCGCAATAGGTCGATGCCGAGAGCAAGGATCAGCACGGCCGGGAAGGAATCGACAACGAGCACGCTGTCCGGAATCGCGATCCTGCTGCAGGACGGATTTTCGAGGTTGGCGCGGCGCTCGAGCGCCCCCGCCGGAACGGGGACTGAAGATTCGGCGTTTGCACGGCACTGCACCCGTCATTGACACCGCATTGGTCAGGTCGGCTGTTTCTCCAGATCGGCGAGATACTCGTCCAAGCCGACGGAGACGGTAGCGGCTGAGCGTTCATGGAGATGTGTCCGAAGATTTCTTGCCAACTCGGTCACCGCTGGTCCGGCGTCGAGCATCGGCCGGAACAGACCGAGTCGAGCGCACTGTTCGGCGAGCGGCACCAGTGCCGTCAGCGCGGCCTCGTCGCGCCCTGCGACGGCCAGGGTCTCCACCTGCAACAAGGCAGCATTGAGGAACGCCCGCGGACGGGCCCGTCGATCGATCGACTCGACGAGCGCGTGTGCCCTCTCGCACACGGTGCCGAGATCCTGTCCGTCAGTCCGTGCGATGAGGGCCGCGCGGATCGCCGAGTCCTCCTCCAGCTCTGCGGTCATGATCGCGATTCCGTTGTCCCGGTCGTGATGATGGCATCTCTCGCCGGCGATGTCCGGGTTGCCCGACCCGGGCCATCCGAACCCGGCCCGGATCCGTTCGTTCGCGACGCAAGCTGCCAATCGCGGCAACCGCAGTCGTTGCGCCAACCGGCCGCCCTCGTCGAGACGCGCCTTCGCCGCCTCCCGCTGCCCGAGCACGCTTTTCAGTCGCGCACCCGTCCCGTAGGTGGCGAGCATGAAGTCGACCGTGCCGCCCTCCGCGCCGAATGTGTGACTGCGGTCGAGGAGACGGTCGGCGTCGGCGAGGTGCCCCTGATCGTAGAGAAGGTCGCCGAGCAGGGCAGCGGTGCGCCGTGCACCGTAACCCACACCATCCTCCGCCTCTGTTGCCACCTCCATGGCATGCCGGAAACTCGCCTCCGCGGCCGAGAGATCGAGTTGTTCGCGCGCGGCGATCCCCGCCATGCAGTATCCGTAGATGACGCTGAAGGGGCCGCTGGACTGTTGGTGGAACGGAAGCGCCCATTTCTGCCATCGCAAGGCCTCGTCGAAGTCGAAGCGGTGTATCGCATGGAAGGACGCGAGGTCGGCAGCTCCGCCCAAAACCCATGGTCGCAGAGTGCTTGCCCGTGCCAAACATCCCTCCACTGCCTCGTCGAGCCCATCGAGTTCGTCGTCGAAGACGGTGACCGTCGCCCGGATGAAGGCGGCCTCGACGCGCAGATCTTCGGTAGCGCTGTCGTCGACTCCGGTGCCCAGTGCTGTCTCCGCGACCGCAAGAAATCGTTCGGCGTCGCGTGGGCGGTGCAGGAGTGCGTGCGCCCACGCGATCGTGATCTGCAGACGGGGGTGATGGGAGGCCTTCTTCGCCGGCAGTTTCCCGGCGAGGCCGAGAAGAGTTCCCATCTGCGACTGCTCGAGCAGGTCCATCGCAACATCCTCGACGAGCGCGACAGCGTCGTCCTCGTCGCCCGCGAGGAGGTAGTGGTCGACTGCCTGGCTGAGAAGGTGCCGGCCCGCGAACCATCGGCCCGCTCGCCGATGGAGATCAACCAGCCGAGCGGGGTCCTCACGCTCGAGGCGGCGGTGGAGGAACTCGGCGAACAGGTGGTGATAGCGGAACCACTCCCCCTCGTCGTCGAGGCGTCGCAAGAACAGGTCACGTGCCTCGACGTCCTCGAGCGTGGCTTGCCCCTCCAGGTTGCCGGTGAGCGCGCGCGCCAGACCCCCGCTCGTCTTCTCGGTGATCGAGGTGGCGAGGAGGAAGTCGAGTGTGCGAGCATCGAGACTGTCGAGGACATTCTCGGCGAGGTACACCCCGATCGCCCGATTCCCACCGGACAGGTGGTTGATCAGCTCCCGCGGATGCGGGTGATCGCGCAATGCCAGCGAAACCAGTTGCAGTGCCGCCGCCCACCCGTCCGTCGACTGTTCGAGCTCGACGATATCGGGTTCTTCCAGGTCGAGCCCGGTGCGGTCGACGAGCAGCTGCGCAGACTCATGGACATCGAAACGCAATGTTGCGGAGTCTATTTCGACCAGCTCGTTGCGAACTCCCATTTTGCTGAGGGGAAGACCGAGCCGGGTACGGCTGGTGACGATCAGGTGGAGATGGTGGCAGCCGTGCTCGAGGAGGAACGCCAGCGCGGACCGCGTGTCTTCGCTCGTCACCCGGTGCCAGTCATCGATGACCAGAGCGACGTGCTGGTCTGCCGAGTGAAGCCTGTCGATCAACGAGGTGAGCACAGACCTAACGCGGCCAGAGCCGTGGATCTCGAGTTCCCGGACCAGTTCCCGGCCGAATCCCGGTTGCGCCACAGCGATGGCCTCGATCAGGTGGCTGAGGAACCAGATGAGCGTGTTGTCGTCGTTGTCGATCGTCAGCCACGCCGTCACCACTTCCTCCCCCCGCAGTGCCTCGAGGCGCTGGGCGGCGAGTGTGCTCTTACCGAACCCCGCGGGTGCGTGAATGAGCACGAGACGAGGACGACCGCTCCGGTGTAGGCGTTCGAGCAGGTGCGTGCGCGCCACCGTCGCACCAGGGGTGACCGGCGGACGGTACTTGGTGGACGCACTCGGCGGCGGCGGCTGCTCGACCCCTGTCAGGGCGCTCGGCCGGTGTCGAAGGTATTCCGACACACCGCGCGCGGGAATCTCGTCCGACGCGCGGAAGGGGCGATCGTCGTCACCGGCGATCGGAAGCGGGATGACCGCCATCGCGAAGCCGAGCTGTTCCCCCGCCCCGCGCAGCGCGGCCCCCAACTCGGCCGCCGTGCCGGGCCGATCCGCCGGATCGCGGGCCATCGCCGCCTCGACTACCGTGCACACCGCGTCGGGGATTCCCTCGTCTCGAAGATTGGGCAGCGGATCCGTGCCGATGCGCAGAAGCTGCGCGAAAACCTGCTCCCCCCGGCGCCGGGCATACGCCGGCCGGCCCGCGAGCGCGGTGAACAACGTCGCACCGAGCCCGTAGACGTCGGTGACGGTCGAGGCATCGGCGCCGCTGAGCAACTCCGGAGCGGTATACGACGGCGATCCGGCCACCACCCCCTGGGTGGTCTCCTCCCCTCCGGTGATCCGGGCGATGCCGAAGTCGGTCAACTGCGGTTCGCCGTACTCGGTCAGCAGAATGTTGGCCGGTTTGATGTCGCGATGCACTACTCCCCCGCGGTGCGCAGTCTCGAGAGCGCCGGCGAGCTTCACACCCGCCGCCAACGCCTCGGCCACCGTCAAAGCCCCATGCTTGGTGATCCACGAGTCGAGGGAGTCGCGGCGATGAAACGGCATCACGATGTACGGGCGTCCGGTGTAGGTAATTCCGGCCTGCAGGACGTGAACGATGTTCGGATGCCCGGACAATCTGCCCATCGCCTGCTGCTCACGCAGGAAACGTGCTCGATCCACATGGTCGAGATCGGAACTGAGGACCTTGACCGCGACCACCCGATCGAGAGCCGGCTGCCGACATCGGTAGACGATGCCGAAGCCGCCGCGGCCGGCAATTCGCGCGTCCTCGAAACCTTCGGCCGCCAACTCGGCAACGATGTCGGCATCGACCTGACGTTGGGTGCTCTCCACTGAGTTGTCTGCGTTGTCCGGCATGGCGACCTCAGCGCGCCGTGACCGGTTCATCGATCCGCCGCGTCCAGGCTGTCCAGCTGCCCATGAGGTCTCCTCACGATGCGATAACCCCATTCTAGGACCGTCGGCCTCACCGGTCGCCGACGAAAGATTGTCGACATCGGGAGGCGCCGACCCGGCGGTAGCAGCAGCAGCCGAAAACCAACCTCCGCGAGTCCCGCGACGCCGGATACGCAGGTCGTCGATGCCAGGACGCCGGAAACAGCCACTGCGGCGCCGGACAGGGGGACGCGTGAACTCCGCCCAACCGGTACCCACTGCGGCCCAGGCGCCTGGCGAGGCGGCGCCGACCATTTCACGGCTTCCGCGAACCGCTCCCATCGGCAGTTTCTCTCACCGGCCCTGACGAAAACGCACGTCGACGACCTCCGACTTCGACCTGCAGAGCAAACCGTGCGAGGTCCTGCTGTTTTGTGAGCGACGCTGCGTAAATGTTGTGACAGATGCTGCTCAAAACGGCGTATCCGCCGCCGCCCCTGAACTCAGTCATTGAGAAGAGGCATCGACGGCGATGCCTTCGAGCGCGAAACAAGCGGTTACGCCCACGAACGCGGACTCATTGTCACGCGGCGTGTGTCCAGCGTTTCCAGTAGCTCGTGTCAGGCCAGCGCACCCGCATCCCCGGCACCCCCGGTGGGTCTGTGGCGGGGCGCGCCGGACCAGCGCGTGCGCGCGGAGGTCCGAGGGCCCCACCGGCCCCGGGCGTGGCGACCACCGAACAGATGCCCAGGCCCCGGCCGACGGCATTCCCTCGGATCCGGCGTGCGTCCCTCCCCCGGGCGCCCGATCCCGCTCCGTCACTCCGTGCGTTGCGCCTGCACGACAACCGGTCCCTCTCCGCGACAAGTCCGCGGATGTTCGGTGACTCGCCGAAAACGTTGCCATCACTACCTTCGGTCATATCCCCGACACTGTCGACACCACTCACCATCGCCATCTCGCCGGTGATTGACGTATCAATATTGATACGTCAATCATACGCGCTATGATTGACGTATCAATGAGATGAGGTGCGGATCGTGAGAGAGGGCAACCGAGCTACCGGCGCGGCGGCAGGGCGGCGGCGGATCACTGCGGAGGAGCTCGCGATTTGGCGGTCGCTGCTCGACACGACCGGCGAGCTTCGGAGAATCCTGGGGACGAAGTTGCTGCAGGAGACGAATCTTTCACCGGCCGACTATCAGGTGCTGCTCGCGCTGCGTGAAGCTGACGGCATGCGGCTGCGATCATCGGAGCTGGCGGCGACCATCGATTGGGAGCGAAGCCGGCTGTCGCATCACCTCGGACGGATGGAGCGTCGCGGTCTGATCCGCCGCGACGAGTGCGCGACCGACAGCCGCGGCGCGGAAGTCTCGCTCACCGAAGACGGAGCGGGGGTGTTCCGGCGTTCGACCGCGCCTCATATGAGGGCCATCAAAACGCACTTCGCTGACGCCTTGACGCCCGAGCAGTTCGAGGCGCTCGCCGACATCCTGCAGGCGCTGCAGCACCATCTCCACCCCGAATCGACCGTCGCTTCTGGCGGGGAGGGCCGTTCATGACCGGTGCAACGGTGTCGCCTCTGCGGTTTCCGAGGATCGCCGTGCTCGGTGCGGGGCACGTCGGCCCAGTGATCGCGCGGGTCGCGATCGCCGCCGGCTATCACGTGTCGATCGCGGCCTCCGGGGACCCCGAGAAGATCGCACTCATCACCCAGGTGCTGGCACCGGGAGCCGAGCCGCGGTGGGCCGCCGACGCCGTCGAGGGCTCCGACCTGGTGGTGCTGGCGATCCCGCTCCACAAGTTCGCGGCCTTCGACCCTGGCGTGGTGGCGGACAAGCTCGTCGTCGACACGATGAACTACTGGCCGCCCATCGACGGCGTTCAGGCGATGTTCGACGACCGCCGGTACTGCAGCAGCGAGATCGTTCAGCATCGGCTTTCCCGGTCGACGATCGTCAAGACCCTCAACCACATCGGCTACCACGAACTCGAAGACGACCGCCGACCTGTGGGATCCCGGGAACGCCGCGCGCTCGGCGTCGCCGGCGACGACGCAGGCGCGGTGGACGTGGCGGCGGACGTCATCGAGCGCATCGGCTACGACACCGTCCGGCTGGACAGCCTGCGCGCCGGCCGCCGCCTCCAACCCGGCGGCCCCGCCTTCGGGGTATCGCTGCGCCGTACCGAGTTCGAACTGGCCCTGCGCGCCGAAGCCGCATAAGAGCAGCCACGCGCCCTTACCCACTCACACCAGATAGAGATTCGACGTGACCACAGCACCTTCAGACCATGTACGAGCCGCCGCCGACGAACCGGTGCAGTTCCCACTCGTCTTCGGCCTCGACACCTTCGGCGATGTCACCCACGACGATAACGACCGCCCACTCTCACATGCACAGACAATCCGGAACGTCGTCGAACAAGGCGTCCTCGCCGACCAGGTCGGCGTCGGCTTCTTCGGGATCGGTGAACACCACACCGACGACTTCCCGTTGTCCGCCGCCGACGTGGCGCTCGCCGCGATCGCGGCACGCACCACCCGCATCCACGTCGGGTCGGCAGTCACCGTGTTGAGCTCCGATGACCCGGTCCGGGTGTTTCAGCGCTACTCCACGCTCCACGCCGTCTCCGGCGGTCGCGCAGAAGTCATCCTCGGACGAGGCTCGAGCATCGACTCGTTCCCGCTGTTCGGGTACGACCTGGCCGACTACGAGGACCTCTTCGAAGAGAAGACCAACCTCTTCGCCGAACTGCTCGACGGCGGACCGGTCACCTGGCAGGGCAAGACCCGCGCATCGCTATACAACCAGGACGTCGTGCCGCACACCGAATCCGGACCGTTCCCGGTATGGATCGGGGTCGGCGGCAGTCCCCAATCGGTCATCCGCGCCGCACGCTACGGCTTCTCGCTGATGCTCGCGATCATCGGCGGCACCCCGGCGCGATTCACACCCTTCTCCCAGCTCTTCCAACAGGCCCTGCAACGCTTCGGGCGCGCCGCCCTCCCGGTCGGAGTGCACTCGCCCGGTCACATCGCCGACACCGACGAACAGGCCCGCGAAGAGTTCTGGCCGCGCTACCTGGAGGTCATCCGCAGTGTCAGCAAGACCCGCGGATTCGCCGTCCCGACCAAGGAGTCCTTCCTGCACGAGATCGGTCCCCACGGCGCGCTCTACGTCGGATCCCCAGAAACCGTCGCCCAGAAGATCGCGCAAAATCTCACCACCCTCGGCGCGACCCGCTTCGACCTGAAATACGGCATGGGGGGTCTGTCCCACCAGGCACTCATGACCAACATCGAGCTCTACGGCACCCACGTCGTCCCCCGCGTCCGCGAACTCCTGGCGTGATCGCACACCGGTGGCCGCGCTCATCGACATTCACCACCGTCGGGCACCGCCGATGAGGGCACCCCTTCGAGGACAGCGACAGAAAGCGACTTCCAGGTTTGCCGTTGCCTCTCAGGCTCGACTGCCCGGTTGTGCCCCGACATGCACCGCCATCGTCGTACTTGCTACACGAAGCTGCATCCGAAGCGAGAAAGACTATGGCCCAGCCGATTTCGGCTGGCTTCGACCAACGCGAAGACCTCGTACTTCGGCCCTGCGCATCGCGGCGTGGCGTGAAGTACGCAAGGCCAAAGCCGAACGCACCGAGAGTGAACACGAGGCCCAGGCGGAGCCTGAACGTCACGACGAACAGATGAGCGCATTGTTGCACGCCAAGGACGACAGGATCGCGGTCCAGGCCCGGATGTCGAGAACATTCCCGTGCTGATCGACTGCCCGCCACAAGTACTTCCGGAAAATCCTGAGGAAGCAGGGCCGAGCACCTGGGGTTCTGGTCACCGACCAACTGTCCAGCTACCCGGGCGCACACCACAACACCAGGTCGTCGGTGGAGCACCGGCAAATCGAAATATCTAAACAATCGGGCCGAGAACTCGCATCAACCGACCCGGCAACGAGAACGGTCGATGAAGGGCTTCCGCTCGGTCGGCTTCGCGCAACGGTTCCTGGCGGTGTTCAGCCGGATCTCCCCACATTTGCGGCCGCCCCTGCACCGCATGACCGCCGCCGACTACCGAACCGAGATCCGTTCCCGATTCCAACTGTGGAATCAGGTCACCGAACTGCTCTCAGCGGCCTGAACACCGCCCCGCATGTCACCCTCCTACGCCCGAAAACAGCGGTCCCCAATCAACTTGACAACGCCCCCCGAGGGGGATTTTGGATCACCCGAGGGCCACTTGCCGACCGGCCCCGAAGGCATGAGCCGTCGCTAGCGATGGTCAACAGAAGAAAGAGACAAACCCCGTCGGCGCAACGCCGCGACGACCGCCAACGCCTAAGCGGATCGACGTCGGTGTCGCCGACCGCAAAAATCCCCGCTCCGTCGACGGCCTGTCGGACCTGGTATTCGGAGACACGCGGATCTGCACCGAGGACGCAGCGAAAGGTGCTCGCGGGCACAGTCATTGTCCGCTAGGGGAGATCGTCGTCTCGCCGCGAGACGATCGCCCACGGTCTTCGCTCCCAGCCAACGGCGGATGCGCTCTCTGCCACCGGTGTGGCACCGATCAGCTTCGCCGAATTCGCGTCCACGACCGCTCCGGCGTGAAAGTAGACTCGACATCGTGAAGGCGCCCATTGCCGACCTCGCGGATTTCGCCGCGCTGGAGCCGTTCTTTCGGATCATCGAACAGGGTCTGCATGGACTGGTTCCGCCCGGTCACTTCTTCGACCTCCTCGCAGAAGGCATCATCGTCGACTACGTGATCACCGTCCCCGGGTACCCGCGGCACATCGAGGGCCGTTCCGCCGTCGCCGAGCTATACCGCCCCTACGGCACCACAATCGTTCTCGACCGCTGCTTCGATCTGGCCGTCCACCACGATCCGACCACCGGAGTCGTGGTGCTCGAGTACGCCTCCGAGGGCCACGCGGTCGGCACCGGACATCGATACGCCAACCGATACATCTCCGTACTCACACTCCACGACGGGGAGATCTCGCACTGGCGGGACTACCTCGACCCGATCGCTGTGTTCGACGCCCTGGGCTGGCCACCACACTGACCTCCCACCCCGACATCCCCTACGTGTCAGCGGCGAGCAAAGGGGGGTGCCGCCGGACCATCTCGCAACAAAACAACAAAACACGGACGGTCGCCTTTCGGCTGATCATGTGCCCCATGCTCTGCGGGCTTCTGTCGGCGGTGGTGCTGGCATCGCGATGCCAGCACGGTGGGCAGCCGATCAGGGCTGACGTTCCTGGCGATGGCAGGTTGATACTCGGCGTCGCCCGCACCCGCAGCGTCACCGCGTCGCGGTGGCTCCGGCCCGCCGCCGCGGAACATCGAAATAGCGCTGCCCCAGAATCACCGCCGGCAGAGAACAACGCCAGAACCGGACCCGCGAAGACACCCAGAGCAATCCGCGTGCTGCAGAATCAGACCGGCTCGAGCGGGATGGTGACGTGCAGCGACGTCCCGCTTCCGACTGGACTCGTGATCTCCAAGTGTCCGCCGAGCGCCTCGACGCGGTCCATGAGGCCGATCAGTCCTGACCCGTTGCGGGAGTCGGCGCCCCCAACGCCGTCATCAGCGATCACGAGATCGAGAGTGTCCTCCTCGGCTCGTGCGGACACATTCACCTCGGAGGCGTGGGCGTGCTTGGCGACGTTGGTGAGAGTTTCGGAAATCACATAGTAGGCGGCGACTTCGGCAGATTCGGGCAACCGCCGGTCAACGGCGACGTCAACGGTGACAGGGACGGCCGAGCGGCGAGCGAGCGTCCGAATGGCAGAGCCCAGACCGCCCTTCGACAGTATCGCCGGATGGATCCAGCGCGAGAACTCGCGGAGATCCTCCGACACGCCGGTCAACCCCGACACAATGTGAGACAGCTGCTCCTTGAGGTCATTCCGTTCGGGTGGTGTCAAAGCCTCGGCCACGCGTAGCTCGAGCCCGAGCGAGACCAGCCGCTGTTGAGCCCCGTCGTGCAAATCGCGCTCGAGGCGGCGGCGGGTCTCGTCGGCGGCCGCAACAATCCGGGCCCGCGAGGCGATGAGTTCGGCGCGGGTGGCGGCGTTGGCGATCGCGGTCGCGACAAGGTCGGCGAAGTCGCTCATGCGCGCCTCGGTATCCGTGGGTAGCGGCTCCGGTCGCAACGAGCCGACGGCCGCCATTCCCCAGACCCGTTCGTCGACGATGATCGGGACTGCCGCCGTGGAACGCAGGCCCATTTTCCGAAGCCGTGCGGCAATGGACCCCGGAGCATTCTGAAGCTCCACGCCGTCCAGGCGTGCGGCCCGGCCGGTGTGAAACACCCTCGAGGCGATGTTGTCGCCTTCCAACAAGGTGTGGCGTTCGCCGGCACGCGGTGCCCGCTTGATCCCGGGAGTGAGGGCAGCCACGGCGACAACTGTCACCATGCCATTTTCGAAGCTGCTCACCGACGCGTTGGCCGAATGCAGGCAACGGGCCATCTCGTCTGCCACCACCGAGAACACCTCCGACGGGCTGACCCCCCGCGCTACCAGCGTCGCCACCCGCCGCAGCGCCGCCTGCTGCTCGGCGAGCACAGCAAGCTCGTCGCGGCTGGCCTGCAGTTCGGCGCGGGTGGCCGCGTTGGCAATGGCGGTCCCGACGAGATCGGCGAAGTCGGCGATGCGTGCCTCGGTGTCCGGCGGCATCGGCTCGGGGCGCCTCGATCCGACGATTGCCGAACCCCATAATCGGCCGTCGACGATGATCGGGACTCCCACTATCGAATGGATGCCCTCGGCCCGTATGCGGGCGGCCTCTGGACCGGACGCATCTTCGTGGCTGTCGATCCGGGCGGCGCGGCCGGTGTGCAGCACCCGCGCTCCGACGTTGTCTCCCGCCAACGGAATGCGCTCGCCGGTGACGGGCATCGTCGTTATCCCCGGCTCGTACTGAACGGCCACCACGATCGCCGTACCGTCGGCCTCATAGCGGAGCAGCCCGGCGTTGACCACATGCAGGCAGCGTGCCAATTCGCCGGCCACCGCCGCGAACACCTCCGACGGGGTCGCCCCGCGCGCCACCAGGGTTGCCACCCGCCGCAATGCGGCCTGCTGGTCTGCGAGCACGCTGAGCTCGTCTCGGCTTGCCTCGGCCTCGCGGCGGCGGTGATCTGCCTCGGCGGCGCGCAACCGGGCCTGGCCCGCGAGAATGTTGGCCAAGAGCGCGATGGGC
Organism: Rhodococcus sp. NPDC059968; assembly: GCF_042738615.1. Lineage (NCBI taxonomy): Bacteria > Bacillati > Actinomycetota > Actinomycetes > Mycobacteriales > Nocardiaceae > Rhodococcus > Rhodococcus sp. NPDC059968. The sequence continues at coordinate 31,008 of NZ_JBHWUE010000083.1, read as the reverse complement.
AGAAAGATCACGATAGCCACCCAGTCCTCGGCCCTGACGGGGAGCACACCCCCCGCGGTCTCGAGATGGAAGTACAGATAGACAAGGGCACTCGCCAGCGTCGTCATCACCGCCAGCCCGAACCCCCACCCAGCGGAGACCACCAGGACACCCAGCAGGAAGACCGCACCGAAGGTGTTCCCAGGGGCGAGGTACTCGAGCAGAAGTACCAAGAAGCTCTCCACCACGATCAACGACGCGGCGACCACGAGCCCGAGCCATAGCGGAGGAGCCGTTGGGCGCACCAACAGCGGCATCAAACGAGCACGCAGCGGTCGCGCATCTGGTGCCGCATCGGAATGGCCGCCCGCCGACGTCGCCCCTGGCCTGGGCAACGACCAGCCGGGCAGCGGTAACCACTTCCGCGTCATCACGCCAGCTCACACCATGTTGCGGACCTGAACAAGGCCATCTGCATCATAGCGGGGCGGCAGGGTACCCGCTGCGGCGAAACGATCGCCGAGTTACCCTTTCGGCACCGCGGGATTCACCGCAACTACCTGAACGGCGCCGTCCTCGCACGCATCGATCCAGACCAGACACGTTCCAATGTCGCAAGCATGATTTCGAATTCGGCTCGGTTCGTGGCCGGTGCCGCCGAGTGGGGCGTCGCCACCCGACCCCTGTTACTCATTCCATCGCGTGCAATCGTCCGTGTTAGACGATCCTTCTGTAGGACATGCCACCACTGTGGTCGAGGACTCACGCGACCAGCAAGTTCCGGAGTTGTCTCGTCGGGACGTCGCTCGAAGTCTGTCTCGAGAACTTGAAGCCAGGATCTCCATCAACGGAGTGATATCGCGCGGATTCACCCGCGTGGCGGCACACCCTCGGAATCGTTTCCGATCCGCATACGCTCCAAGAGTCGAATGAACCCTGCCACCCGGAATGCTTGCTGCCGGTCAGCCTGCAACGCCGCGCGGCCTAGCCTGTAGCCGGACACGGATTACCAGTACTAGGGCGTGTCTCCCAATGATTTGGGGTTTCGTGCGGCAACATGTTTGCTGTGACAGAGGTGATGGATCGATATCAGGTGTTGACCGAGAAGCAGTGGGCGTTGCTTGCGCTGCTGTTACCCAGTTCGGATGGGCTGCGGGGGCGGAAGTTCCAGAATAACCGGCTCGTGGTGGAGGGGATGCTCTACCGGCTGCGTACCGGGCTCCCGTGGCGGGATCTACCTGCGTATTTCGGCCCCTGGAAGACGGTGTGGAAACGGCATCGACGCTACGCGGGGGATGGAACGTGGGACCGGGTACTCATGGCCCTGGCCGCGATGGCCGATGCCGGTGGCGACCTGGATTGGGCGGTGTCGGTGGATTCCACCGTGGTGCGGGTGCACCAGCACGGCGCCAACGCCGCGCGTGACACAGGGGGATCTACCGAATTACACGAATCTGCTTGACGAACCGGCCGATCACGGCATCGGCCGGTCCCGCGGCGGGTTGACCAGCAAAGTTCACCTGGCGTGCGATGGCGACGGACGTCCGTTGTCGGTGTTGGTGGGTCCTGGCCAGGCCGGCGACAGCCCGATGTTCGGCCCGCTCCTGGAGGGAATCTGCGTGCCGCGCATCGGTGGCGGCGCACCCCGCACGCGCCCGGACGAGGTCCGTGCCGACAAGGCGTACACATCCAAGGCCAATCGAGAGCTGCTACGCAGCAAGGGCATCAAGGCGGTCATTCCCGAGAAGTCCGATCAGGTGGCCAACCGCAAGAACAAGGGCAGCGCGGGTGGGCGTCCACCGAACTTCGATGCCGAGGCGTACAAGGGCCGCAACGTGGTGGAAAAGGCCTTCAACAAGGCAAAACAGTGGCGAGCGGTGGCAACCCGGTATGACAAGCTTGCCCTGACCTACCGGGCCGGATTCCTCCTCGCCGGCATCGTCGAATGGCTCAAACTATTGGGAGACATGCCCTAGTGCAGGTCGGCGCGCCCGTCGCCGCGGCGACGACCACGCAGGCCGTAATGCACAGTGCTACTGGACTATTGACTGCCATATACGCTACCGATCTGGCCGGGACTCCCGTGTGCGCGCTCCATGCAAGGTGTAGCCCGGTCGCACAGTGGGCGCTGTTCGGCCATCATGCACTCAAGGCTGCTCACCTTAATCCTTCTACGGCCCCGGGTTTCGCGAGTGTCGCTATTGAAGCTGGCGGGTACACCAATTCTGCTGCTGGCGGCAAGCGGTAATGGGTGTCAACGTCAACGACAACCGATGGTGGAAACGCGATTCTAGGAGCTATGGCAACGCTCCCATCCAAAAAGTTCAGGCCGGTGTCGCACGACACTCGCGTCGGTACCGGTGCTTCACATGATGCACGGATCGACGCTGCCCGGTACCGGGCTTCCCGGCGCACCGGTGTGCGCGGCAACCCGTGGTGGACCCTGGCCGGAGTGTCGATCGGCGTCATCATGGTGGGCCTGGACGCGTCGGTCGTCGCGATCGCCAATCCACGCATCGCCATCGACCTGCACGCGTCGCTGGCCGATCTGCAGTGGATCACCGATGCGTACCTGCTGGCGTTGGCTGCCCTGCTGATCTTCGGCGGGAAACTGGGCGACCGATTCGGCCGCCGCCGGGTGTTCCTGATCGGCGTCGTCGGCTTCGCGGCAATGTCGGTGGGCATCGGCCTGATCGGCACCGTCGGCGGGGTCATCGCCTTGCGTGCAGTGCAGGGCGTCTTCGGGGCGCTCCTGATGCCCAACACTCTGGCCATCGTGCGCGGCGCATTCCCGCGGGAGAAACTCAATACCGCGGTCGGAATATGGGGTGCCGCGTCCGGCGTGTCGATCGCGGCCGGACCGATCGTCGGAGGCCTGCTGGTCGAGCACGTCGGTTGGCAAGCGGTCTTCTTCATCAACGCCCCGATCGCCGCCGCCGCATTATTGATCGGCGGGCTCGCGATCACCGAGCGCAAGAGCAAGATCGCGCAGCGGCTCGATGTGCCCGGGATCATTACGCTGAGCGGCGGGCTGTTCTTGATCGTGTTCGGCCTGATCAAGGCTCAGAACTGGGGCTGGCTGGCCAGCGAAACGGTCGGCGTAATCCTGGCGGGCCTGGTGGCCATCGCAGTATTCGTGATGATCGAACTTCGCACCAACGAACCACTGCTACCGATGCACCTGTTCGCGAACCGGTCCCTGGCGATCGGCACCGCGGTGGTCACCATCAACTTCTTCGCGCTCTTCGGTGCGCTGTTCTTCATGACGCTGTACCTGCAAAATGTGCAGGGCTACAGTCCGGTGGCAGCCGGTGTGCGCACGCTACCGCTGAGCGTCACGCTGATGGTGGTGGCACCGCTCAGCGGGTTTGTCACCAAGAAGTTCGGGCCGCGTCCGGCCATGGTTGCCGGACTGGCCAGCGTCGCGGCCGCCCTGTTCTCGCTGACCTTCCTGGAAGCAGGGTCCGGTTATCGGGCCCTCTGGCCGGCGTTCGTGCTGTTGGGCGCGGGCATCGGCCTGGTGCTGACGGCGGCGTCCGATGCCATCGTGGGCAATGCCAGTGTCGACGACGCCGGGGTGGCCGGCGGTCTGCAAAGCACCGCGGTCCAACTCGGCGGCGTCATGGGTACCACGATCCTCGGCTCCATCCTCACCAGCCGTGTCGGTTCGGTCCTCGTCGCGGAACTCACCGGCGCGGGTACCCCGCAGCCCGTCGCCGCCACGCTGGCGGCGGCCAAAGAGTTGGTCGCTCAGGGCGTCGCGCCGACTGCGGGGACGCCGAGCCAACTGTCGTACGCGATCACCCAAGGCAGCCACGCCGCGTTCATGGCCGGCCTGCACACCGCGATGATCGTCGCGGCGGCCGCCGCCGGCGTCGGCGCGGTGCTGGCCTTGTTCGCTCGGCGCGGGAAAGACGCCGGCACCGCTGTCGCCGCCGTCTGATGAAAAACAGTGATGGCCGCGATCACCGGGATTGGACCGGGAACCCTTGATAGCCAACGATTATTGTCCGGTCGGTAACAGGTCTTGGACGCGGCAGCGCGCGGCGCCGAGTGTGGGAGATGAAGGCGCACATAATCATAACCGCACGAGAGGAATCTTCAACCATGACCACCAATGCCACACTGGCCGCCACGACGACCCTCGCCGAGGCCACGTCTGAGCACACCGACGGATACCACCTGGTCGTCGGCGCACTCGCGCTCAACGACATCCGGACCATCTACGGGGTGGTCGGCATCCCGATCACCGACCTGGCCCGCATCGCGCAGGCGTCGGGCATGCGTTACATCGGCTTCCGGCACGAGAGTGACGCCGGGCATGCAGCGGCGGCCGCCGGGTTCCTGACCAGGAAGCCGGGGATCTGCCTGACGGTGTCCGCCCCGGGATTCCTCAACGGGCTCGTCGCGCTCGCCAACGCCACCACGAACTGTTTCCCGATGGTTCAGATCTCCGGGTCCAGTGAGCGGCACATCGTCGATCTCAAGCGAGGCGACTACGAGGAGCTCGACCAGCTGGCGGCGGCCGAACGGTTCGCCAAGGCCGCGTACCGGGTGAACCGGGTCGAAGACATCGGCCGCGGCATCGCCCGGGCGATCCGAACCGCGGTGTCCGGGCGTCCCGGCGGTGTCTACCTGGACATACCCGCGGCCGTACTCGGCGAGGTCGTCGACGCGGCGGCGGGTGCTGCGTCGCTGCGGCGGGTGATCGACCCGGCACCGCGTCAGCTGCCCGCACCCGAGGCGGTGGACCGCGCGATCGCCATGCTCGCCGATGCCCAGCGTCCGCTGGTCGTGTTCGGCAAGGGCGCCGCGTACGCGCAGGCGGACGAGCAGATCCGGGAGTTCATCGACACCACCGGCCTGCCGTTCCTGCCGATGTCGATGGCCAAGGGTCTGCTGCCCGACAATCACCCGCAGTCGGCCGCGGCCGCCCGGTCGCTGGCGCTGCGCCGGGCCGATGTGGTGATGCTCGTCGGAGCGCGGCTGAATTGGCTGCTCGGGCACGGTGAGCCGCCGCAGTTCAACCCCGAGACCACGTTCATCCAGGTCGACATCGAACCCGCCGAACTGGACAGCAACCAGCCCATCGCGGCACCGCTCGTCGGTGACATCGGGTCGGTGATGGGAGCATTCGTCGAGCGGATCGAGCCCGGGCGTATCACGGCCCCGGCGGTGTGGCGACAGGAGCTCGCGGCGCGCTCGGCGCAGAACTCCGCCAAGATGACGCAGCGCCTCGACGCCGATCCGCACCCCATGCAGTTCCACGGGGCGCTGCGGGCGGTACGCGACGTGCTGCGCGTGCACCCCCACGCCTATGTCGTCAACGAAGGTGCCAACGCGCTCGATATCGCCCGCAACGTGATCGACATGCACGTGCCCCGGCATCGGCTCGACAGCGGCACCTGGGGTGTGATGGGGATCGGAATGGGCTATGCGATCGCCGCCGCCGTCGAGAGCGGCTCCCCGGTGGTCGCCATCGAAGGCGACAGCGCGTTCGGGTTCAGCGGCATGGAGCTCGAGACCATCTGCCGCTACCGGCTGCCCGTCGTCGTCCTCGTCCTCAACAACGGCGGCGTCTACCGCGGCGACGGGGTCAATACCGCCTCCGCAGACCCGTCCCCCACCACCTTGATGTGCCGCGCCCACCACGACCGCCTGATCGAGGCGTTCGGCGGCACCGGCTACCGGGCGACCACGCCCGCCGAGCTCACCGCCGCCCTCACCGACGCGCTGGCCTCGGGCCGCCCCGCCCTCGTCGACTGCGTGATCGATCCCCGCGACGGAACCGAAAGCGGCCACCTCACCCACCTCAACCCGACCGGCGTCGGGCATCGATGAACACCAACATCCCTCTACGAGAACGGAAACCCATCATGACCATCCAGCCACTCACCGGAATCAAGGTGATCGACTTCACCGGCGTCCAGGCCGGCCCGGCATGCACCCAGATGCTCGCCTGGTTCGGCGCCGACGTCCTGAAGGTCGAGCGCGTCACCGGCGGAGACATCACCCGCCAGCAGTTACGCGACCTCCCCGACGTCGACGCCCTGTACTTCACCATGCTCAACAGCAACAAACGGTCCCTCGCCATCAACACCAAGACCCCCGAAGGCAAGGAGGTCATGGAGAAGCTCATCCGTGACGCCGACGTGCTCGTCGAGAACTTCGCGCCGGGAGCCATGGACCGCATGGGCCTGTCCTGGGAGCACATCCACGAGCTCAACCCCCGGCTCGTTTTCGGCTCCGTCAAGGGATTCAACGACGACTCGCCATGGTCGGACCTCAAGGTCTACGAGAATGTGGCCCAGTGCGCCGGCGGCGCCGCGTCGACCACCGGATTCTGGGACGGTCCACCGACGATCAGCGGCGCGGCCCTCGGCGACAGCAACAGTGGGATGCACCTGCTGATCGGGATCCTCACCGCGCTCCTGGCCCGCGAGAAGACCGGGGTGGGTCAGAAGGTCTCGGTGTCGATGCAGGACGCCGTGCTCAACCTGTGCCGGGTCAAGCTGCGCGACCAGCAGCGCCTCGCGAGCGTCGGCTACCTCGAGGAATACCCGCAGTACCCGGACGGCACGTTCACCGACGCGGTGCCCCGCGGCGGCAACGCCGGCGGTGGCGGCCAGCCCGGCTGGGTGCTCAAATGCAAGGGCTGGCAGACCGACCCGAACGCGTACATCTACTTCACGATCCAGGAACAGAACTGGGCGCGGACCTGCCGGGCCGTCGGCAGGCCCGAGTGGATCGACGACCCCGCCTACAACACCGCCGCCGCCCGTCAACCGCACATGTTCGACATCTTCGACGAGATCGAGAAATGGCTCTCGGACAAGACCAAATACCAGGCGGTCGACATGCTGCGCACGTTCGAGGTGCCCTGCGCGCCCGTGCTCAGCATGAAGGAAATCGCCGACGACCCCGCACTCCGCAAGAGCGGCACCGTCGTCGAGGTCGAACAGAAGGAACGCGGCAGCTACCTGACCGTCGGGTCCCCGATCAAGTTCTCCGACTTCACCCCCGCGATCACCGGCGCACCGCTGCTCGGCGAACACACCGACGAGATCCTCGCCGACCTCGGCTACGACACCGACGCCATCGCCGAGATGCGCGCCAACCAGGTCATCTGACCTCGCCGGGCAGCCGTCGAACCCGTGGGCTGCGTGGACAAGTTCCTCGCCGAGGGCCGGTGCGTGCAGATGCCCGCTGGCCACGACGACATCCGGCCTGCGAAGCTGGGAGCGCCAGGAAATGACCCCCGCTCGAGGAACCCCTGCGGCTCGGCGACCTCTCCCCGACTCCTGTGTGCGGTCGCCGGTCGAACGCGGAGAAAGGACATCCCGATGACGGACAACAACACCCCCGATGCCGGTGACCTACTCGGGCAGGGTGCACCGGGCCGTCCCGCAGTGGGGCGCGGTCCGAACGCCGGTGGCGAATTCTCCCAGGAGGACTATCACCACCCGTCCGCCGGGTGGGGCGCGGCTCGCAGCGTGGCAAAGGTATTGGCGCAGACGCGGGAGCCGCTTGCCGGCCCACGTGCGATCCAGCGGATGAACCACGAGGACGGGGGCTTCGACTGCCCGGGGTGCGCATGGCCCGATGACCGCAAGGGCCTGCACCTCGACATCTGTGAGAACGGTATCAAGCACGTCACCTGGGAAATGACCCGCAAGAAGGTCGACCGTGAGTTCTTCGCCGGCCACACCGTGACCGAACTGATGGGATGGACGGATTTCGCGCTCGAGGACCGGGGCCGGCTGACCGAGCCGATGATCTATGACCGTGAGTCGGACAAGTACGTGCCGATCTCCTGGTCGGAGGCCTTCGAGGTGGTCGGCTCCACGCTCCAGGGGTTGGACAGCCCTCATCAGGCGTCGTTTTACACCTCCGGCCGGCTCAGCAACGAGGCGACGTTCCTATACCAACTGTGGGTGCGCGAGTTCGGCACCAACAACCTGCCGGACTGCTCGAACATGTGCCACGAGGCCAGCGGCCGCGCGCTGACGGCGTCGTTGGGGACCGGCAAGGGCACCTGCGACCTGGACGATTGGGCGAAGGCAGACCTACTAATTAGTGCGTAAGTATGTCGACTATTGGCCTTGTGTCTGATTGAATCACGGTGTGCGAGATAACGATGGCCGCAAACTCGACCATGCAACCCTTGCGGTGTTGAGAAGGCGTGCGGTGGAGCAGGTTCAGGCCGGGGCGCACCCCGAACAGGTCGCCGAGACGTTGGGGCTGCACCGCAAGACCGTCTACGGGTGGGTCGCGAAGTTCCGCGCCGGGGGCTGGGAGGCGCTCGAAGCGAAACCGGTGCCCGGCCGACCGCCCACCCTGACCGGCGATCAGCTGGCGCGGCTGTATTCGATCATCGTCGGCACCGATCCGCGTCAGCTCGAGTTCGAGTTCGCCCTGTGGACGCGGAACATGATTCGCGAGGTGATAGGCCGCGAGTTCGGGGTCACCATGTCCGAGGTCACCGTCGGCCGGTGGCTCAAAGCGATGGGATTGTCCCCGCAGAAACCCCTCTACCGGGCGTATCAGGCCGACCCCGAGGCCGTCGAGCAGTGGAAGAGCGCGACGTTCCCGAAGATCCAGAAACAGGCGAAGAAGGCGAAAGCGACGATCTACTTCACCGACGAGGCATCCGTGCGCAGCGACTACCACGCCGGCACCACCTGGGCGCCGGTCGGGCGCACCCCGGTCGTTGCGGTGACCGGGGCCCGGTTCTCGGTGAACATGATCTCCGCGATCAGCGCCAAAGGTGCTCTGCGGTTCTCGATCATCGATGGCACCCTCACCGCAGCGAAGTTCATCGACTTCTGCAAACGCCTGCTCCGCGACAACGACGGGCCGGTGTTCTTGATCCTCGACGGGCATCCCGTCCACCGGTCCAAGGCCGTCACCGCCTTCGCCGACTCCACGGGCGGCCGACTGACCCTGTTCCGCATCCCCGCCTACTCGCCGCAACTCAACCCGGACGAATGGGTATGGAAGAACGTCAAACACGACCGCATCGGCCGATCCGGCATCACCGGGCCCGACCAGTTCAAGACCCTGTGCACCCGGGCTCTGCGGCGGCTGCAACGCATGCCGCACCTCGTCCGCGGCTTCTTCGCCGACCCCCACCTCGCCTACATCCGCGCAGCCGCATAATCAGTCGACATACTTACGCTCGCCTTAGTAACTGCTGGTGATGGGGGTCAATGCCGCATCCAACGCGCCCCGGATGCTGACCTCGCTGGCCGAGGCGCACCGGCGCGGCGCGCAGATCGTGCACATCAACCCGCTGATCGAGGCCGCCAGCCGCCGCACGATCGTGCCGCACGACTTCCTCGCGATGGGTACCCTGCACGCCACCAAAACCGGCACCATGAACGTGCAGCCCCGCATCGGCGGGGACCTGGCGTTGCTGCGCGGAGTCGCGAAGATCGTTCTCGAACGCGCCGAGACCGACCCCAAGGCCATCGACCGGGAGTTCCTGCAGCGCTACACGACCGGTTTCGAGGCCTACCGATCGCTCGTCGAGGCGACCGGCTGGGCCGAGATCGTGCACCAGTCGGGTGTCGAGGAAAAGGCGATCCGCGAACTGGCCAAGGTATATCTGGGTGCCGACCGCACAGTGGTTGCGTGGTGTCTGGGATTGACCCAGCAGGAACACGGAGTCGACACCGTCCGCGAAATCGTGAACCTGCTCCTGCTGCGTGGCAACCTGGGCCGTGAAGGGGCCGGCCCCTCACCGGTCCGCGGCCACAGCAACGTCCAGGGCAACCGCACCTGCGGCATCGACCACCGCCCACCCACGCTGCTGCTGGACCGGCTCGAACAGGTCTGCTCGATCACGCCACCGCGTGAGCACGGCCTGGACACCATCGGCACGATTGAGGCGATGCTCACCGGCGAGGTAAAGGTGTTCGTCAGCATGGGCGGGAACTTCAGCCTGGCCACACCGGACACGGCGACGACGTTCGCCGCGCTGCGCAACTGCGAGCTCACCGTTCAGGTCAGTACCAAACTCAACCGCAGCCATCTGATACACGGCCGTCGGGCACTGATCCTGCCCTGTCTGGGGCGCCGAGAAGGACGTGCAGCAGACCGGCGAGCAGGGCGTCACCGTCGAGGATTCGATGAGTATGGTGCACCTGTCATTCGGGATGAAGACCCCCGCGTCACCGCACCTGAAGTCCGAGTGCGCGATCCTCGCCGGCATGGCCCGGGCGACGCTGCCGGCCTCCGCCACACCGTGGAAGTCCTACACCCAGAGCTACGACCGGATCCGCGACGTCATGGCCAAGGTTCTCGACGGCTTCGAGGACTTCAACCGCCGCGTACGACTGCCGCTCGGTTTTCGGATCCGGCAACCCGCGCGCGAGCGGGTCTTCCTCACCCCGTCCGGGGCGGCCGAGTTCTCCTGCGCACCGATGCCCGATGTGGTGCCGCCCCCGGGACGGTTGACCCTGGGCACCGTGCGTTCCCATGACCAGTGGAACACCACCATCTACTCCGACAACGACCGCTACCGCGGGGTGAAGAACCTGCGCACGGCGCTGTTCATGAACGCCGACGACATGCGCGAACGGGGACTGGACGAGTTCGACCTGATCGACATCACCAGCTTCGCCCGTGACGGCAGCACCCGCTCGGTGTACGGCTACCGTGCCGTGGCCTACAACACCCCACCCGGCAGCGTGATCGGCTACATGCCCGAGCTGAACGTGCTGTGCGCGATCGCGGACCACAGTGAGCAGAGCGGCCAACCGCTGACCAAACAGCTCATCGTCGAGGTCACCCCGGCCGTCACCGGACCGGCAACCATTCCCACGGGTACACCCACCGAAGGTGGCTCCTGATCCGTCTGCTAATTCCGCTGGGCTGGGCTGGGGTCCGCCGGGCCGCGGCGACACATCCCAGACCGGTTCCACCACTTTGCGGTTACTCGTCTGCGAACGGGATCGTGACGAGAAGCGACGTCCCGTTTCCGGCGTGACTCGCGATCTCGATCTGGCCGCCGAGGGCTTCGACGCGGTCTCGCAGACCGGTGAGTCCGGACCCTTTGGCTGGGTCGGCTCCGCCGACTCCGTCGTCTCGGATCGAGAGCTCGAGGTTCCCACCGTCGGTCCTGACGCGCACGTTCACTTCGGACGCGCGTGCGTGCTTGGCCGCGTTCGTCAGCGACTCTGCCACAACGTAATACGCGGCCACTTCAGTCGACTCCGGCACTCGCGCATCCAGGTCCAGGTCCACGTCGAGATCGACCGGGACCGCGGAACGGCGCGCCAGCGCCTCGAGCGCCGGGCCGAGTCCACCTTTGGACCGGATCGCCGGATGAATCCCCCGCGAAATCTCTTGCAGATCAGCCGAAACACCGACCAGCCCCTGCACCACGTCGGAAATCTGCTCCTTGACCCCGGCCTGTGCGGACGGCACCGACGCCTGGACCGTGCGGAGCGCGAGCCCCAGCGAGACGAGGCGCTGTTGCGCCCCGTCGTGCAGATCGCGTTCGAGACGGCGCCGGGCCTCGTCGGCGGCCGCGACGATCCGGGCGCGGGACGCGGTGAGTTGGGCGCGGGTCTCGGCGTTCGCGATCGCGGTCGCGACGAGGTCCGCGAAGTCGGCGATGCGCGCCTCGGTGTCGGGTGGCAGGGGCTCGCGTCGCGTGGATCCGGCCGTGGCCGCGCCCCACAGGCGGCCGTCGACGACGATCGGCGCCCCGACCCCCGACCGGACGCCCAGCTTGCGTATGTACGCGGCGGCAACACCGGCAGCATTGTCGTGGCTGTCCATCCGGGCGGCGCGGCCGGTGCGTGACACCATCGCCACGACGTTTTCGCCCTCGACCGGATGGCGTGTGCCGACCGGTGTCTGCTGCACGCCCGGCTCGGTGCGGGACGCGAGGAGGGTGGACACATCGTCGGGTTCGAAGCGGAACAGGGCCGTGTTGAACACACCCAGTACCCGGGCCAGCTCCTCCGTCACCGCCGTGAACACCTCCGACGACGTCGCGACACGCGCGACCAGCGTCGCCACCCGCCGCAACGCCGCTTGTTGCTCCGCGAGCGCGCGGAGCTGGTCGGCATGCGATCGTGCCACCCCGGCCAGGGTGTTGGCCGACAGCGCGACGACCAGAAACACGGCAATGGCCACCCAGTTCTGGGCGCCGGCCGCAAGAAATCCCTCGGGCCAATTGCGGAAGTAGTCGAAGGCGATGGCGCTGGCAACCGACATCACCACCGCCAGCCCGAGTCCCCACACCATCGAGACCACCAGCACGCCGAGCAGATAGACCACACCGAAAGCCTCGTTGGGGGCGATCTGCTCGAGCAACACGACGAGAAGTGACTCCGCCGCAATGAAAGACGCTGCAACCGCGAGCCCGAGCGCGAGGCGCGGGGCGGCCGGGCGCATCAACCACGACAGCAACCGCGCGCGCACGGATGGAGGTGGTCGCACATCGCCGTTGCGACGTGCAGAAGGCGGACCTGACGTGCTCGCTGGCCCGCCGCGCACCGGTGACCGTCGTTTCCGCATCATGCCGCAGAGCTCACATCGATCTTTGATCGGCCTGGAGGAGGCCTCGATGTCGTGTCCCATCGTAACCCGGCCGGGAGGACGTTATTTAGTCGACCCGTGCGGCGGACGGCATGAGCACGGTCGACGAAACATGCGCGGACCTGGCAAACTCCGGGCACGGGCTTGTCAGAGTGTGGTTCCGGCGATCTGACCGACGGCGTAGGTGACGCCCATCGCGACCGCTCCACCGAGAATCACGCGCAGCACCGCGCGTGTCTTCCGGGCACCGCCCAGGACGGCGCTGACCGTCCCGGTCAACGCGAGCGCGACCAACACCGAAAAGAACGCCACGGGGACACGGAGTCCGACCGGGGGCAGCAGAATCGCGATCAACGGAATCACCGCACCGAGGGTGAACGCGACCGCCGACGACAGGGCGGCCTGCCAGGGGTTGGGCAGATCGTCGGGGTCGATGCCGAGCTCCACGTCGACATGCGCGGCGAAGGCGTCGTGTTCGGTGAGTTCCTCGGCCACCTCCCGCGCGGTGTGCGCGCTCAGTCCCTTCGCCGCGTACAACCCCGCCAACTCGTCGAGCTCGTCGGCGGGGGTCTCCTCGAGCTCCCGTCGTTCCTGCTGCAGCAGCACCCGCTGCGTGTCGCGTTGCGCACTCACCGAGACATACTCGCCGAGCGCCATCGAGACCGCGCCGGCGACGAGGCCGGCGAATCCAGCGGTGAAGATCGCCGAGGTAGCCGTCGTGGCCGCAGCCACACCCACTACCAGACCCGCGGTGGACACGATCCCGTCGTTGGCCCCGAGCACCCCGGCGCGCAGCCAATTCAGGCGGCCCGCCAGGTGGGGGTCGTGTGGCTCCGTCGCAGGATGCGTTGCCTCGCCTCGGAAGTCGGCGCGTTCGGTGCGGGTCACGTCACGCTCCGGCCGTCGTTCCTCGCCTGGCGGCTGAGGTGGTGGTCGCGGGGGCGGTGACCGCCGAGGAGACATCGTCGTCTCCATGACCCTCGGCGACAGCGTCGTGCCAGCGCGGCAGCAGCGCCTTGGTGAGGGCCACTTCCACCCCGAGCTGGTGCGCGGCCTTGGAGACGAGTTCGGCGTCCTTGACGGCGAGCCGCAACGGGAAGCCCGGGGTGAAGTCGGCTCCGAGCATCGCCGCGCCTTTACTCATCGCGTAGTCCGACGCCATCGGACCCCCGGTTACGGCATCCAGGAACCGCTCGGGGTCAATTCCGAGAGCGTCACTGAGCGTGAGGGTTTCGGCCATTCCCTCGACCAGCACCGCGAGCCAGTTGTTGAGAGCGAGTTTGAGCCGGCTGCCGTCACCGGCACGCTCGAGCCACAGCGTCCGCCGGCCGAGGACCTCGAAGATCGGCTGCACCCGGGACCGGACCGGGCGTGCACCGGAGGCGAGGACGACCAGGTCCCCCGCCGCGGCCGGGGCGGTGCTTCCGGAGACCGGGGCGTCGACGAAGACGACGCCGTTCCGGGCCGCGAGGTCCGCGAGACGGGTGCAGGATTCGACGCCGACGGTGCTCATCTGGATCCACACCGCATCCGAAGAGAGGGTGGATAACGCGCCCGCAGGGCCGGTCATCACCTCTTCGACGGCGGCGCCGTCGCTGAGCATGGTGATCACCACGTCGGCGCCGTCGGTGGCGACCGCAGGACTGGACGCGAGGTGCGCCCCTCCGCGGCCAACTCCGCGGCCTTCGCGGTGGTGCGATTCCACACCCTCACCCGGTAGCCGGCGCGTATCAGATTGCGTGCGATCGGGGCACCCATCGTTCCGGTGCCCAACACCGCGATATTTCGCGAAAAGTCGCGCATCACATGCCCTCCGGGGAGGGCCCGGCGACCGGCGTGGCCGGCGCCATGATGGTGTCGATCTCGGCGAGGTCCGTAGCGCTGAGCCACACCTCGGTGGCCCCGAGGCTGTCCTGGACATGGGCCGCCTGCCGGGCACCGACGATCGCGACGTGCACGGCCGGATTCGCCAGCGTCCAGGCAATCGCCAACTGGCTGACGGTCATGTGTCGTGCGGCGGCGAACCTCTCCAGTGCGGATACCGTCGCCAGATTGCGCCGGTAGGTGTCGCCGGTGAAAACGTTGCTCGTGCCGCGCCAGTCGTCAGCGGCGAATACGGTGTGCGCGGTGAGGGTTCCGGTCAACAGGCCGTGCGCCAACGGCCCGTACACCAGCACACCGATGTCGTGTGCCCGGCAGGCGGGCAGCAGGTCGTCCTCGATCTCCCGGCGGAACAGGTGATACGGCGGCTGCACCGTCTCCACCGGGAGAGTTTCGGAGAACTCCGCGATCTGTGCGGCGGTGTAGTTGGACACCCCGACGTGCCCGATCTTGCCGGCGGCGAGGAGCTCGGCCAGCGCACCCGCCGTCTCCGCGACCGGCACCGCCGGGTCGGGCCAATGCACCTGGTAGAGGTCGATGTGATCGACCCCCAGCGCCGTCAGGCTGGCATCCACCCCCCGCCGCAACCAGCCGGGGCTCGCGTCGCGGACCAGCCCCGAGTCGGTCCTGCGCAGACCGCCCTTCGTGGCGATCACGAGCTCGTCACGCTCGGTGCTCAGTTCACGGCGAAGTGCCTTGCCGAGGATCCGCTCGGACTCCCCGAAACCATAGGCCTGCGCGGTGTCGAAGAAATTGACCCCCAGCTCGCGGGCACGGTGGATCGCCGCGATCGCCGCGTCCTCGTCGAACCGGCCCCATTCACCGCCGAGCTGCCAGGTGCCGAAGGCAATGCGCGAGACGTGCAGCCCGCTTCGTCCCAATGTCGTGGTCTTCATGTCGCTCTCCAAGTTTCGGTGAACATCGTCTCTTCCACGATTGCGCGTCGGCGAGTTGTTGTCGCCACGGCCAGCCCCCAAGCGGCCCTTCCTGCTAGCGGGAATACGTCTATCGTCGGCTCCTGAAATCTGGTCCCGGCGGGGTCTCTGGCGGCGGCGGATCCGATCGGGTGGGGCCGGATGCCTCGGTGCTGCGCTGTGGCCGCACAGAATTCCCGCTAGCGGGGATGTGTACCGGTCGCGCGCTGGGGCACACTGACATCATGGTTCCGCGAATTACGCTGTTGCGCTGCTTCATCGTCGATGACAGCCCGGGTTTCCGTGACGCCGCTCGGAATCTCCTCGAACTGGAGGGGATCACCGTCGTCGGCGTGGCGTCGACGAGCGCCGAGGCGCTCCGGGGTGTCGAGGAACTGCGACCGGACGTCACACTGGTCGATGTGAACCTCGCTGGGGAGAGCGGCTTCACGCTCGCCGAGCAGCTTCACCACGACGGGCGATGTGCACCGTCACCGGTGATCCTGATCTCCACCCACGACGAACAGGACCTCGCCGACCTGATCGACGCCAGCCCGGCGGTGGGATTCCTGTCCAAGTCCGCCCTGTCGGCCGGCGCCATCTACGACCTGCTCGCTAGCCGAGACGGCGACGACGACGATCCCGCCGTGCCGGTCAGCGGGCCTCCAGGAAGGTGATCACCGCCAGAACCCGGCGGTGATCGTCACCGGTCCCCGGCAGGCTCAACTTGGTGAGAATGCTGCGTACATGCTTCTCGACGGTGCCCTCCGCGACCCATAAACGGCGGGCGATGCCCGCGTTGGAACGTCCCTCCGCCATCAACGCCAGCACCTCCCGCTCCCGCACGCTGAGCACGGCCAGCGGATCGTCGCGCCGTTGGGCGGAGACCAACTCCTGCACCAGTGCCGGGTCGACCACCGATGCCCCCTTGGCAATTCGCTGCAGGGTGTCGACGAAATCCTCCACGTCGGTGACCCGGCTCTTGAGGAGGTAACCGATCCCGCGGCCACTGGCCAGCAGTTCCATCGCATTCTCGACGTCGGCGTGCGCTGACAGGACCAGGATGCCGACCTCGGGGAACTCCTCACGGACCACCCGGGCCGCGTCCAGCCCCTCGGTGGTATGCGTCGGCGGCATCCGCACGTCGACCACCACCAGGTCCGCCGCCGTGGCGCGGACCAGGTCGAGGAGTTGGACGGCGTCGCCGGCCTGCCCCACGACGTCGAACCCCGAGCGTGTCAGCAGGCTGGCCACGCCCTCGCGGAGCAGGACGTCGTCGTCGACCAGAATCACCCGCAGCTGAGTGGTCACCGGACTCTCACCACCTTCCAACCGGGAAGTCTGCTGCCCGCCGTCGGCATGATCCGCGCCGATGCGTGCGGGCACGGCCATGTCGTCGACGGTCAGGCCGTGACGGCGCTGGGCTTGTCTGAGCTCGTCCCCGAGTTCGGCGGCGGTCCCGGGCCGCCCCCGAGGACTGGTCGCCATCGCATGCTCGATGGCGGACCGAACGTCGGCGGGAAGGTGTCTTCGCTCCAGATCCGGATGGGGTGCGTCGGTGGTGCGCAGGAACTGGGTGACCACCTGCTCACCGACGCGGCGCTCGAAGGCCGCGTGCCCGGTGACGGCGCAAAACAGCGTGGCGCCGAGACTGTAGACATCCGACGCCGGCGTCGGGGCCCGGCCCTCGAGTACCTCGGGTGCGGTGAACGCGGGTGAACCCGTGATGACACCGGTGGTGGTCTCGAAGCCCCCGGCGATTCGGGCAATCCCGAAGTCGGTGAGCTGCGGATCGCCATAGTCGGTGAGCAGGATATTCGCGGGCTTGATATCGCGGTGGAGAGTGGCGAGGCGGTGCGCCGTTTCGAGAGCGCCGGCCATCTTGACCCCCAGGTGCAGGGTGTCCTGCCACCGCAGTGGGCCCGCTGTGCGGATCAATGCGGCCAGGGAATCGTGCGGGTGATATTGCATCACGATGTAGGGCAGACCCGACTCGGTGACGCCGACCTGAAAAACGAGTGAGCGCTGCCGGCACCGGTAGACGGTTCCGAAGCCGCCCCGCCCGACCTCGTGAGCATCGTCGAACCCGGCCGCAGCCAGATCCGCCGCGATCAGTGGCGCGGGATTACCCCGAAAGTCCGGTGGATCCAACTCGGCCATCGGCGACCTCAAAGCCCGGTACTCGATGTTCGCAATCGCGCACCCATGCACTCACCTCTCGAAGCGATGAAGGGCGACCCTCCACTCCTCGTGGTTCCAAGCGAAAGCTGGGGGGGTCTCGACGGTCCCGTCACGACGGCAGAGCCCTATGAACAAGTATGACGCAAAACTGGCCGCCGCGATCATCAAGTCAGTCCTGTTCAGCTCGAATCGCGGCCGGGTTGTCCCAGAACAACCCGCTCCTGCCGGCGATGTTCCGTGCGGCGAGCCGAGCGTCGCGACGACGCCTGGATGGCAGCCCGCCCCGCCACGATCACCAGGACAGTGATCACCAGCGGCAGTACAGGGGCGTAGCTGCGCGCGTGCACGACCAGCAGCCCTCCCCCTATCGCGCCTGCGACCAACCCCACGAGCACGCCGACCAGGCGCGGAATCTCGGACCTCGGCCGCGATCCTGCGAGAGTCTCGGCGAACGCGACCAACGTGAAGGTCCCGGCTGTCGTGAACACCCCCTGGACGCCGAGAGATCGGACCGCTGCGGTCTGGATCCCCATAGCCAGCGAGAACAGGACGATGAGAACATCGGTGATGGCAGTCGACGGTTGCCCGGCCGTGGCAACCCACACGGTGAGGAACCCTGCCTCGGCGATCGCCACCAGGGCTAACAACACCGACATACGTCGGGGCCACACACCAGATTCCGGGGAGCGCCAAGTCGTGATCCGCCAGCCCAGATAGGCCCCCGCAGCGTAGATCGACAGCGCGAGAACGACAGGCACGCAGGGTCCCTCGAGGTTCGCTATTCCGAACCCCAGGAACACCATGTTCCCGGTCATGAACGCCGAGAATATCTTTCCCAAGCCGAAATAGCTGATGGCGTCGACCGCTCCCGACGCGACTGTCAACGCTACGAGCAGCACGTCGCGACGGTGGAGGCCGTTCTCGGTCGTTTCGGCTTCGACGTCCTGTGTGGTTGCCGTTACGTGTGCACCGATCGGTTGCGACGCAGCATTGGTGGGCACGCCGGCACATCCCGCTGTCTTGGTCATGCTCGTCTGTCCGTTCTGTCGATGGGTGATGGCAGTCCTCGGCGTTCCGGTCGTCGTGAGTGCCCTGACAGCAGAATCTCGTTTCGGCGCCCCCGTGTCGTCACGGCTGACACCCATTCGCTCCTCCGGCCAGCCGGAATGTGTCCATACCCGCCCACATCCAGGCCCAGTAGTTGTGGGTGGCGAGGCGGCAGCCGTCGATAAATTCCGGTTATCGAACGTTCGCCAG
The DNA here is from genome assembly GCF_042738615.1 of Rhodococcus sp. NPDC059968. Taxonomy (NCBI): domain Bacteria; kingdom Bacillati; phylum Actinomycetota; class Actinomycetes; order Mycobacteriales; family Nocardiaceae; genus Rhodococcus; species Rhodococcus sp. NPDC059968. Next base: position 12,244 of record NZ_JBHWUE010000083.1, on the reverse strand, counting down.
CAGGTATTGGACGTGCCCACCGCGCTGCTACACGCTCACAGGTAGTGACTGCAGTGAAAGTATGCAAGGAGGTGGTTGTCATGGCCGATCCGTCCGGTGGATCCGTTGGCGAGTCGAATCGGTATCGGCGCCCGGCGATTTCGGGACTGTTCGATGTGCTCGATCAGTACGTGCGTGATCGTCCGGACGCGCGGGCGCTGGTGGTCACCGGCGATCGGATACCCGTGTCCTATGGTGCCCTCGCCGCCGTGGTCGACGACATGGCCGCACATCTGGGCAGCACAGGGCTGCGCCGCGGAGAGGCGGTTGGCCTTGTCTGCGCCAACACTGCCGAGTTCGTCGTCGCGCTCCTGGGGGCCGCCCGCGCGGGGCTGGTGCTCGCTCCGATGGACCCCACACTTCCCCGCCCACAGATGTCCGCCCGGCTCGAGGGGCTGGGGGCACAGGCAATCCTCACCGGCCCACCCGCGGTCGACGCCGCTCCGGTCGCACAGTTCGACATCCCCACCTGGGAACTCCGTGTGAACATCCCCGTCGGCGGCAACGCGACCGCCACCCTCGAAACCGGCTCGGGTGTCGTGCCACACCCTCCGGGGACGGCATCCGAACTCTCGGACCACGACGCCCTCGTCCTGTTCACCTCGGGCAGCACCAACCGGGCCAAAATGGTCCCGCTGACGCACACCAACGTGGCGGCCTCCGTGCGGGGCATCTGCGCGAACTACGAGCTCGGCCCAGAGGACGCGACGGTCGCAGTCATGCCGTTGTTCCACGGTCACGGTTTGCTCGCGGTGCTGCTGGCCTCCCTGGCCAGCGGAGGATGCGTGCTGCTACCGGAGCGGGGACGGTTCTCGGCGCACACGTTCTGGGACGACATGCAGGCCGCAGCCGCCACGTGGTTCACCGCGGTTCCCACCATCCATGAGATCCTTGTGCAGCGGTCGGCGCGCGAATACCCGGGCCCACAGGCCGTGCCGTTGAGGTTCGTGCGCAGCTGCAGCGCCCCGCTCAATACCGCCACGGCGCAGGCGATGGGGCGCACGTTCGGAGCGCCAGTGCTGTCGGCCTACGGGATGACCGAAACCACGCACCAGGCGACCAGCGAGCCGCTGCCCCGGCGCGGGCTCGCGAAGCTCGGATCGGTGGGCCGGGCAACCGGGGTGGATCTTCGCGTCGTCGACCCCGGCGGGCAGAGGTGCCCAGCGGGCACCGTGGGCGAGGTGTGGGTGCACGGTCCGACGGTCGCCCGCGGGTATCTCGCCGACCCTACCGAGACCGCGCACAGTTTCGTCGACGGGTGGTTTCGCACGGGTGACCTGGGCTCACTGGACGAGGACGGGTACCTGTTTGTGACCGGGCGCATCAAGAACCTCGTCAACCGCGGTGGCGAGAAGATTTCGCCCGAGCACGTCGAGGCCACTCTCGCCGGGTGTAGCGGTGTCACCGAGGCGGCCGTGTTCGCCATACCCGACGCCACCTACGGGGAACGCGTCGGTGCCGCCGTGGTCGCACCCCGAGGGGGCGTCGGGGCGGAGGAGATTCTGCGGCACTGCCGCACTCTGCTCGCCCCCTTCGAAATACCCGACCGTGTCGAGGTGGTTACTGCTCTGCCTCACACTGCAAAGGGCGGACTCGACCGGCGAGCCGTGCAGGACCAGTTCGCACACTGACGCAAGGAGTGTCACCCGACGAGGGACTCAGTCGGCAGTGGCTGGTCGAAGAACTCGTCCAGCGACAGGCCCTGTGATGCGGTCACGAACGCCCGGGCCGTCACCGAACCGGGCGTGGCCGCGTGGGTCGCCACCGAGATCTGCGCCCGAGCGTCCGGGGCGACCAGGCGGACGGCTCTGGTCCTGCCGATCACCGGCATGGCCCGCAACCAGGTGTGGGGCACGATGCTCGCCCAGTCGCCGAGGCCCACGTGCGCATAGAGGGAGGCGACCGAGTCCGTCTCCACCTGCGGGGCCACCACGACGCCGGCTTCCGCGAAGGCGCGGTCGATGACCTGACGAATCCGCATGTCGGGCGTCAGCAACGCCAGCGGTAGCTGCGCCGCCTCCGCCCAGGTCATGTCGGGGCCCTCGGGCATCGGCTGGTCAGCGGAGGCCAGCACGACGTACCTCTCCTGATACAGCGGCACCACCTGCAAGCCCGCCCGGTCCTCGGGAGCGAAATGAGCGATCGCAGCGTCGAGGTCGAAGTCGAGCAACCGGCGACGCAACTCCGTCGTCGACACCCGGGAGTCGACCAGCACCGTGGCCCGCGGATGCGCCGAACAGAACGCGGCCACGGGAAGCGACAAGGTCGTCGAGGCCGTGGGTTCGGTGCCCAGCCGCAGCCGCCCCGCGATACCCGACTGCACAGCGGCCACCTCGGCCTTGAACGCCTCTTGCTCGGCGAGGATCCGCTTGGCCCACCCCACGAGTCGTTCGCCCTCCGGGGTCAGGCCCTGATAGTCGTGTGCCCGGTTGATCAGGGTGACGTTCAGCTCCCGCTCCAGCTTCGCGACCGACGCCGAGAGCGCGGGTTGCGACACATAACAGGCGTCCGCCGCGCGCGCGAAGTGTCTCTCGCGCGCCACCGCCACAAAGTACTCCAACTGCCGAAACAGCATGTGCCACTCCTTCTTCCGCGCGCAGCCCCAACGGGACCGAATCGCTTGGCTCAGCGCCCCTGGGGCGCAGTGGTGGGTGCCGGGCCGCGGTAGAGCTCGGTGACGGCGGCGATGTCGGCGCCCCCCAGCCCGGACGATGCCGCCGTGTCGTAGAGGTGCCGCACCACCGCGGCCGCCGGAAGCTCGAGGCCGGCGTCGCGGGCGATGTCGAGCGCCAAGCCGGCGTCCTTGGCGCCGAGCACCGTGGTCCACCACCCGTCCTGTGAGCCGGTCAGCACACCCTCGAACCGATTCTTCAGCCCGGGCGCCATCAGGGGGCTGGTGCCGAGCAGCTCCCGCAGCTGGTCGTCCCGCAGGCCTCCCGAACGCCCCACGGCGAACGACTCGGCCAGGGCGACCACCTCCGAGAGCAGCAAGAGGTTGGTCGCCAACTTGGCAGTGACGGCCAACGGCGCCGTGTCGTATCGCCGGACGTTGTCGGTCAGCGACGAGATCACCGGGCCCATACGGTCCACGACGCCGGCGTCGCCGCCGACGAGGAAGGTCGCCTGCCCCGCCCTCACCGCGGCGGGGCCACCGACAACGGGCATGGCGAGGAACCGAGCGGAGAACACCTCGGCGAGTTCCCCACTGAGCCTTCGTGACACCGTCGAGCAGTCGACATAGATGGTCTGCGCACCGATCGACGACCGAAGCTCCCCGAACGCCACGGCCCTGATTGCGGCGTCGTCGGCCAGCATGGTGACCACCACATCGACACGGTCCACCGCTTCGGCAATGGTCTGCGCTTGTCTGGCGCCGGCGGACACGATCTCTCCGGCCTTGCCCGCCGACCGGTTCCACACCGTCACCCGGTGTCCGCCCTCGACCAGCCTCCCCGCGAGCGCACGCCCCATCCGTCCCATGCCCAACACGGCGATGTCCATCGCGGCCTCCTGTGTCGCTGTCGTATCGAATTCTGGGCGGCGGTCTCCGCCGGTCACACCACCACAGCCTCTCCCACACCGACCGGCCGCGTGATCGCCGCTACCTGGAAGATCGTGATTCCTGCTAGCTGCACCCGAGGTGTCCTGCTGGCGGTGCAGACGTCGCGCCCGGTGTGGCGAACGATTGACTCAATTGATCGATCGGACCTCAGCCGACCTCGCTCAGTGACACACCCACCATCACACGCTCGGCAGCAGGCCGCGCAATTCGGGATAGGAAAGGTGAGAACGATGAAGAGGACCACTGTCCGCGCGGCGGTTGCCGCGGCCGCACTCGCAGCTTTGACCGTCCTCGGCGCCGGCACCGCCGCCGCCGTGCCAACGCTCAACGGCGGGGCGGTGCCGGCGGCCCGAGTCGTCCCCGGCTCTACCGGACCTGTCACGGATGTGGCGGGCACCGGCTTCCCGTGGGCCTGGCCCTGGCCGTCCGGACCTTCTGAACCCGGCCGTCCGTACTTCGGTCACTGACATGGGGCCTTCTGTGATCACCTCGGGTGGTAACCGGCAGACACGCCGGGCACGGCAACGATTCACTGACAGTCGATTCTGATAGTCCCGCAGAGTAATTCGAGGAGCCTTGACGTGGTCACATCCCAAGAAACCAGCGAAGTCCCCGCCCGTGCCGCATCGGGGGACGGCGGGGCGAGCGCCGCCCGCCGGGCACTATCGGCATACACGGTCGAGCTGATCGGAACGTTCTTTCTGGTGTTCACGGTGGGGACGGCCGCCGGCAGCGGCAGCCCGTTCGCCCCGTTGGCAATCGGTGCGGCCCTGATGGTGATGATCTACGCCGGGGGCCACGTCTCCGGTGGGCACTACAACCCGGCCGTGACATTGGCCGTGCTGGTACGCCACCGAATCGGCGTCCATGACGCCGCCGGATACTGGGTCGCCCAACTCGTGGCCGGGCTGCTCGCCGCGGTGGCGGTCCGCGAGGTCGTCGATCCGGCGCAGCCCACCCTCTCGGCGACGCTGCACCTGTCCGGTCACACCCTGGTGGCCGCGTTCGTAGTAGAGCTGTTGTTCACCTTCGCCCTGTGCTACGTGATGCTCAACGTCGCCACCAGCAAGAGCCACCCGGACAACTCCTTCTACGGGCTGGCGATCGGATTCACCGTCGTGGCAGGGGCATTCGCGGTCGGCGGAATCTCCGGTGGGGCGTTCAACCCGGCGGTCACGGTCGGCGCAGCGGTAATGGGACTGTTCGCCTGGCCGACCCTGTGGGTGTACCTGGCAGCCCAACTCGTCGCCGGCGCCGCCGCCGGCGCCGCCTTCCTCGCCATCAACCCCGACGACCGATGACCGCCCCGCGACAGCGTCCCATCCCAAGTTCCCGTTCCACAACCAGCCGAGAGGCACGATAATGACCAACACCGAGTTCACACCGACGACAACGGATGCCGGCATCCCGGTGGAGAGCGACGAGCACTCGCTCACCGTCGGCCCGGACGGACCGATCCTGCTGCACGATCACTACCTGATCGAGCAGATCGCGCAGTTCAACCGCGAACGCGTCCCGGAGCGCCAACCACATGCCAAGGGCAGCGGCGCCTTCGGCCGCTTCGAGGTGACCCACGACGTCAGCGCCTACACCAAGGCCGCACTGTTCCAGCCGGGCGTCACCACCGACCTGGTGATCAGGTTCTCCACGGTGGCCGGCGAGCGCGGCAGCCCCGACACCTGGCGTGACCCGCGCGGCTTCGCCCTCAAGTTCTACACCAACGACGGTAATTACGACATGGTCGGCAACAACACCCCGGTGTTCTTCCTTCGCGACCCGCTGAAATTCCAGCACTTCATCCGCTCCCAGAAGCGCCGCGCCGACAACAACCTGCGCGACCACGACATGCAATGGGACTTCTGGACCCTCTCGCCCGAGTCGGCGCACCAGGTGACCTGGCTGATGGGTGACCGCGGAATTCCCCGCACCTGGCGGCACATGAACGGGTACTCCAGCCACACCTACATGTGGGTCAACGCGGCGGGCGAGAGGTTCTGGGTGAAATACCACTTCATCAGCGACCAGGGCATCGAGTGCCTCACGCAGGCCGAGGCCGACACACTGGCCTCCACGGACGGGGACTACCACACCCGCGACCTGTTCGAAGCGATCGAGCGGGGCGACCACCCCCGCTGGCGGCTGAAGGTGCAGATCATGCCATTCGAGGACGCCAAGACCTACCGGTTCAACCCGTTCGACCTGACCAAGGTGTGGCCGCACACCGACTACCCGCTCATCGACGTCGGCCGGATGACCCTCGACAGAAACCCAACCGATTACCACTCCCAGATCGAGCAGTTGGCCGTCGAGCCCAGCAACCTCGTACCCGGCATCGGGGCGAGCCCGGACAAGATGCTGCTGGGCCGGATGTTCGCCTACCCCGACGCGCACCGCGCCCGGATCGGCGCGAACTACAACCAACTGCCGGTGAATGCACCCACCACGCCGGTACACAGTTACAGCAAGGACGGCGCGATGCGGTACCACACCGTCTCGGACCCGGTGTATGCGCCGAACTCCAAGGGCGGACCGAAAGCCGACACCGCGCGTTACGGCGAACCCGCCGGCTGGCACACCGACGGCGACATGGTGCGCACCGCCTACACCCTCCGAACCGAGGACGACGACTGGGGACAAGCCGGCACCCTCGTCCGCGACGTCTTCGACGACGCCGAGCGAGAGCGGCTGGTGAACAACATCGTCGGCCACCTCCAGGACGGCGTCACCGAGCCGGTCCTGCACCGCGCCTTCGAGTACTGGCGCAACGTCGACAAGGATCTCGGCGACCAGGTCGAGAAGGGCGTCCGCGGAAAATAGCCCCGATCGGACCGACAACGGATCGGCGTCGTCACCACAGCTGACCCGCCGCCCGAAAGCCGATCCACCGAGCAAGGCACTACCCCCACCACAAGCCCTGGCGCGCAACGCGATCGTACCGAGCCGCGCCAGAACACCAGTGCCCACGAATCACGCGCGGCGCACATGTCAACCAAAAACATGGTGCACCGCCGTAGCAGACAGCCTGCACCCAGAAAGGAAACGTCATGACCACATCACACCGCCGGCCCGACACTGAGGTGCGAGAGTTCAGTGCCCCGCCCAGCCTGCCGCACAACCTGCAGAGAATCCTCGTCGATCTCATCGAACTGCACCTGCAGGGCAAGCAGGCCCACTGGAATCTCGTCGGCACCAACTTCCGCGACCTGCACCTCCAACTCGACGACATCGTCGGCACCGCACGCGAAGCAAGCGACACCATCGCCGAACGCATGCGCGCCCTCGACGCGGTCCCCGACGGACGATCCGACACCGTCACAGCGTCCACGACGCTGCCCGCCCTACCCCCGGCCGACCTCAGCACCACCGACACGGTCGACCTCGTCACCTCCCGAATCTACGCCGCAGTCGACACCATCCGCTCGGTCCACGACGAGGTCGACGCCGCCGATCCCTCCAGCGCCGACCTATTGCACAGCATCGTCAACGACCTGGAGAAGGCCGCGTGGATGCTCAAATCCGAGAACCGGAAGATCTGAGGGGCACCGGTGGCCACCCAAGAAGGGTCAGGGAATCGAACCCACCGGTAGGTGGTTCGCGGACTACGATTCCGAAAGTGCGTACAGCTGAGGAAGATTTACCACAATGGCCTCTTGAGTGCTGCGTGCGATCACGATCACCGCGGGAGTGTCGGAGTCCGGATTCTCTTCGCGATGCGGAACGTACGGCGGGACGAAGATGTAGTCGCCGGGGCTCGTGGCGATCCGCACTTCGCCGGCGACGTCGTGGAACACGAACTGCGGGTGTCCGCTCCGCACGAAGATCGCCGTTTCGGACTCGCCATGATGGTGGTTGTCCGACATCGTCTCCGGCGACACCACGGTCTCCCCCATCCAGATCTTCTCCGACCCGACCGAGCTTCCAGTGATCGCGGCGAATCTCTGCATGCCCGCGGTCTGGGCCGTCTCGGAGCTCAGCTCGGAAGCTTTGATGTGGTGTACCCGCGTACGGAGCGACGAATCGACGTACTCGTCGCTGCTCGCCTGCAAGTCTGGATGGAACTCGTCACCGCTGCTCATGATCCTCGGCCTCATGCGTCTACGAAGATGTAGCCGTTTCCGAGTTTACCCGCCGCGGTATGCCGGATAAAACCCCGCCTCGGGCGCGCCGCAGCATGTTCGATACGCGGCCGCTGAGTCCCGAGGATCGTGCCAGATCCGCGTCACGTTCTGCGATCACTCCACCAGGGAACGGTGGGGCCTCTAGATCGGTGGAGGGTGTGGCCGGGAACCGGCGGCGCTCGTCGACGCAAAAACCAGAAGAACTGTGTGACCAACAAACCCAGGAGGTCGTCATGACTGAAGTTATCGCCGGCGTCGTAATTCCCGATTCGCCCCTGGCGAACGAAGCTACCGAACTGGTGCGGGAAGCGGCCCCGCCGCTGCTCTTTCACCATTCGCGGCGCGTCTTCCTGTTTGGATCGCTCCAGGGTCGGCGGCTCGGGCGGACAGCCGATCCCGAACTGCTCTACGTGGGCGCGATGTTCCACGATCTCGGCCTGACGGAGAAGTTCCGCGGCGACACCCAGCGATTCGAACTCGACGGCGCCGACGAAGCGGAGCGGTTCCTCACCGCGCACGGCATCGACGCAGCCGACGTCCGCACGGTGTGGGAGGCGATCGCACTGCACACCACCCCGGAGGTGCCGTACCGGCTCGAGCCGGAGATTGCGCTGGTCACAGCGGGAGTGGAGACCGACGTCCTCGGAATCGGACGAGACGACCTGCCCGAGGAACTCATCGCGGAGGTCACTCGGGTGCACCCGCGGCCCAACTTCAAACGGGAGATCCTTCGGGCCTTCACCGACGGCTTCCAGCATCGCCCGGACAGCACCTTCGGCACCGTCAACGCCGATGTTCTCGAGCACTTCGTTCCGGGCTACCGCCACATCGATTTCGTCGAGGTAATCCAGAACTCGAGCTGGACCGAATAGGCCGATCCCGGCGAGAAGACCCGGGTGCCACGGGTGCGAGACGTTCCGGCCGCTCGGGGCTCGGCGGCCCAGCGGACGCTGCGCACCATGCCGGTACCGGTCGCGTGGACCGGGGCGGTTGCAGCTGGCAGGTACACGAGGGGTGGGGCTGACCGGTAGCGCAGATGGGCATCAGCGGTGACGACATCGGCCCCCCGTACGGCGATTCTGGAAGTCCCTGAAAAGCAATTGCAGGAGTGCGGACATGATCCCATCCCGACAGTCCACCGAGGCCATCACCGGCGAAGAGGCCACCGCGGCCCCCGCCCCACGGCCGAGTATCGGGTATGCGGTCGAGTCGATCGGCACGTTCTTCCTGGTGTTCGCCGTCGGCGCCGCCGAAGGCAGCGGCAGCCCGCTTCCCCCACTCGCCCTCGGGGCGGTCCTGATGGTGATGATCTACACCGGGGGGCACCGTTCCGCAGGCCAGTGCAATCCCGCCGCGACGATGGTGGCGCTGGCGCGCCACCGCATCGGCCTGCGTGATGCCGCCGGTTACTGGATCGCACAGCTCGGCGCCGGGTTGCTCGCGGTGGCGGCGATGACCATGACCGGTCACACCCCGGCGGCCGGGTCGGTGGTGGAACTGGTGTTCATCTTCGTCCTCTGCTGCCTCGTGCTCGAAGTAGCCACCCGCACCCAGCCGGACCACTCGTTCTCCGGTCTGGCGATTGGGTTCACCGTGGTGGCGAGTGCGTTCGCGGTCGGCGCCATCTCCGGTGGCTCGTTCCACCCCGCGGTCGCCCTCGGTGCCGGCGCAGGCACCGCCGCCGGATTCGCCCTCCTCACCCTCAACCCGCCGACACATGATTCTCCGTCGGCCCCTCACGGGAACGGGTCTCGGCTTCGGCACCGCAGCCCCGGCCAATCCGTACTGCGAGCCGTCACCGACCGGTGAATACCGAGGCGGACCCCGACGTTCCGCGCGCCGCGGTCCCGCGGTGCCGCGGTGCCGCGGTGCCGCGGTGCCGCGGTGCCGCGAGGAATGACAGAGCCGAGCAGTGACCACCCGTGCCCGGCGCACCGAACCCGGCCGGGTTCGACCCCACCACAGGAGGCAGGGCAATGACCACCACGCAACCCGATCCCACAACCACCGAGGCCGGCATCCAGCGAGAAGACCGCCCGCCCGACCCGGCCCGTGTTGTCACCGCCGCCGGCGTCACTGCAGCGACCGCGGAGCTGACCGCGGTCATCGGTGGCCACACACCTCGGGGACCGGTCACCACCGTCCCACCGGGAATACAGCGACGGTCCTCGCCGCTGGATCCGAAGGCCGCGCGGGCGCTGGTCGGGCTCGCGGACCTCCCGACCGTCGTCGCGGTCGGCCCGTTCGACGACCTGGAGCACGCCGAGCAGCTGGCCGCCGCATTCACCGTGGTCCGGCGGCAATGTGAGGCGCAACTCGTCCTCGTCGGGACTGGATCGAGGTGCGGCGCCATGCGGCGGGCCATCCCCCACGACGGCGGGAACGGGATGCACCTGGTCGAGGACTCATCCGGGCAACGCTGGCCGGAATTACTCGCCGCCGCCGATCTCGTGGTGCCCAGCACCACTTCGGGCGCGATGAGACTGCTGGAAGTACTCGCCGCCGGCCGGGCGGTGGTCACCCCCGAGCATCCGGACACCGTAGGGCTGGTCGTACCCACCAGCGCGGGACTGGTCTACCGGCGCGGGGACGTGCACGGGATGACCCAGGCGATACTGCGGCTCCTCACCACACCCGCGCTCCGTGACGGCATGGCCGCTCGTGCCCGGGAGGTCGCCCACCCCCACCACTTTCAGCACATGAGGCAGCGACACTTCGACCACGGAATGACCGGGCATACCGGACATGCGTAAAGGACATGAAGCGGCCGGACTCATCCACGGCCGAGCGCAGTAGTGATGAACCGCATTGATGGAGCCCGCCTCTGCTACACCGACGGGGAGGGGTGTGACCGTCAGCTGACATTGTCCGCCGACGTCCGGCGGGTGACGGTAGGGCGCTCTCACCGATCCGACCTGGCGTTGACGTGGGATCGTACGGTGTCCCGGCTGCACGCGGCCATCGAGTGGATAGGCACACACTGGTCGGTCATCGACGACGGATTGTCCCGCAACGGCACCTTCGTCAACGGCGAACGACTGGCCGGACGGAGACGGCTCCGATCGGGTGACATCATTCAAATCGGTGTCACGGCGGTCACCTTCGCCGGCCAGCACCACCCCGGTCCCGGCACGCCGCAGGTACGGGCCTTCATCACAGCACTGGCGAAACACCGCCTCATCTTCGACGAGGACGTGGCCCTCGCATATCTGTCCGCCCTGGACGGTGCCGCGTCCGAGAACAATCAACTTCGGTATACCGACGAACGGCTCGAGCAGGAGGCGCGCGACCTGGCCGATCGCGTTCGCCAGTCGATGCCTGACAGCGCCGCAGATCGTGACTACTACGCGTTCACACTGACCTCGACGGGTGACCTACTCGAGAAACTGTCCCGGTCGATGATGATCATGCTGGAGGCCCAAGCGGCCGGCGCTCTGCCCGTCGCACTCCCCTTCGCCGACCTCGCGAACATATACATCAACACGGTGCGGGAGCTGAGCAAGGCAATCACAGTGGACCCGCTCCCGGCATCGACGCCCGCAGGCACCCGGTACCCGCTCATCGGCAGCGTCGTGATCGAGGGCATGGCAACACTATTCGAGGCTCTTGGATCCCTGCTACTCGACCACGGCTACCTGCCGACGCACGCACTCTGCGGTGAGGACCCCCTGGCACTGGCGACGAAGGCAATCGCACGCGCCTCCGCGCTACGGGCGCCTCGACGCTAGGGTGCCAGCTCTCGATCGTCGGACCCGCCGCCCGCACATCAGTCCTCGGTGCGGGCGCCTGCGGTCCACTGGCGCTACCGGCCACGCTCATCTCGCGGACACCAGCGACACCCTCGACGACATCGAGAACCACGGCGACCGGTGCGCGAAGAGCGCTGGATGCGGTCACGGGGGCCGTACAGGTGGTGATGCCGGTCGCCCGAACCTTGTCGGCGCCGCCTCAACTCTGAAACCGGAAAAACGGAGAAACTGTACCGATTTGGGACGAGTGCATGCCGAAGGGCAGTTTCAGCCGAAATGCTACGAAGAATCTCATTCTTCGACTCACCGCCCCACTCGCTGCCGTCCGATCGAACGGCGCGGTCACGGCCCGCCGCTCGGCATCGGAAAGCAAGGACCCCCAACATCCTATCGCTGTCCACACATCAATTGCATTGCCTAACCCGGTATTTAGAACTTTCATGACGCCCCCGCGACGGCCGATTGAACGACGATACATGGCTATTGCGACAGCTAGTGGTGTGTCTCGCAAATAATTCTTGATCGATTCGATAGAATCCGTACATGAGGAATCCGGTACCCGCTTTGGAGATTTCCGATGGGCAGCGCGTTGTGCTCGAGTCGTTGGCGCGCTCGCAGTCGGGTGCGCATCGGGAGGTGGTGCGGGCCAAGGCGTTGTTGATGGCGGCCGAGGGCATGGCCAACACGGCTATCGCGCAGGCGTTGTCGGTATCGCCGGGATCGGTGGCGAACTGGAGGGCACGGTTCGCCGAGGACGGGATGGCGCGGTTGGGAGA
>NZ_JBHWUE010000082.1:41055-42191 GCF_042738615.1 Rhodococcus sp. NPDC059968 | reverse complement strand
TCCGCGGCGACCGGGTCATCGCCTGGGCCCGCACCTTCCTCGACACCGCCGCCCCCCTCGCGCAGGGCTCGCACGCCGACGCCGCCCGCTACAGCGTCGACGCCGCCGCCCTGCGGGTGGAATTGGCCGACGGCACCGTCACCGCCCTCGCCGAGCCGGGCAGGTTCGTCGGCTACCTCGGTACCCCCGACACCCCGACCAGTGTGCTGCTGCGCAACCACGGGTTGCACGCGGAAATCCAGATCGACCCCACCTCCCCGATCGGGTCCACCGACCCGGCGGGGGTCAAGGATGTGGTGCTCGAGTCCGCGGTCACCACCATCATGGACTTCGAGGACTCCGTCGCCGCCGTCGACGCCGACGACAAGGTGATCGGCTACCGCAACTGGCTGGGCCTCAACCGCGGCGACCTGACCGAGGAGATGACCAAGGGCGGCACCGCGTTCACCCGCCGCCTGAACGGGGACCGCACCTACACCGCCCCCGACGGGTCCGAGCTCACCCTGCACGGGCGGTCGCTGCTGTTCGTCCGCAACGTCGGGCACCTGATGACCACCCCGGCGATCCTGCACCCGGACGGCACCGAAATCCCCGAGGGCATCCTCGACGCCCTGATCACCTCCCTCTGCGCGGTCCACGGCCTGTCCACGTCCGAGGCGACCGGGCCGCTGGTCAACTCCCGCACCGGGTCGATCTACATCGTCAAACCCAAGCAGCACGGCCCCGACGAGGTCGCGTTCACCACCGAACTGTTCGGCCGCGTCGAGCAGGTCCTCGGCCTGCCCGCCAACACCCTCAAGGTCGGGATCATGGACGAGGAACGCCGCACCACCGTCAACCTCGCCGCCAGCATCAAGGAAGCGTCGGAGCGGGTGGTGTTCATCAACACCGGGTTCCTCGACCGCACCGGCGACGAGATCCACACCTCGATGGAGGCCGGGCCGATGATCCGCAAGGCCGAGATGAAGAAGCAGACCTGGATCACCGCCTACGAGGACTGGAACGTCGACACCGGTCTCGCCTGCGGGTTGCAGGGCAAGGCGCAGATCGGCAAGGGCATGTGGGCGATGACCGAGCTGATGGCCGAGATGCTCGAGCAGAAGATCGGCCACCCCAAGGCCGGCGCGAACACCGCC
>NZ_JBHWUE010000082.1:0-40957 GCF_042738615.1 Rhodococcus sp. NPDC059968 | reverse complement strand
GGCGCAGATCGGCAAGGGCATGTGGGCGATGACCGAGCTGATGGCCGAGATGCTCGAGCAGAAGATCGGCCACCCCAAGGCCGGCGCGAACACCGCCTGGGTGCCGTCCCCGACCGGGGCCACCCTGCACGCCACCCACTACCACCAGGTCGACGTGGTCGCCGTCCAACACCAGCTGACGGGACACCGGCGGGCCACCCTCGAGCAGATCCTCACCATCCCCCTCGCCCCCAGCACCGACTGGTCCGAGACCGAGAAGCAGGAAGAGCTCGACAACAACTGCCAGTCCATCCTCGGCTACGTGGTCCGGTGGATCGACGCCGGCGTCGGCTGCTCGAAGGTCCCCGACATCCACGACGTCGCCCTGATGGAGGACCGGGCCACCCTCCGCATCTCCAGCCAGTTGCTGGCCAACTGGATCCGGCACGGCGTCGTCACCGCCGAGCAGGTCGTGCAGTCGCTGCAGCGGATGGCCCCGGTGGTGGACCGGCAGAACCAGGGCGACCCCACCTACCGGCCGCTGGCCCCCGACTTCGACACCAACATCGCCTTCCAAGCCGCGAAGGAACTCATCCTCGACGGCACCCACCAACCCTCCGGCTACACCGAACCGATCCTGCACCGCCGCCGCCGCGAATACAAAGCAGCCAACGCCTGAGATTCGCACTCGAAAATCGGCCCCGTCACCAGCCCGGTGCCGGGGCCGATTCTCTCGGGGTGCTCCTGCGCATCACTACACTGCGAGGGTCAACGTCGAACTCGTCGGACAGGGGCTGGAAAGCACGTGGGGCAGCATCGCGGCGAATCGCGCGCCAGGGGTATCAGTAAGGGACCTTTGATCGTGCTCGGTCTCGTCGTCGTGATCGCGGCGGGTGTGGTGGGCTGGTTCCAGTTGCGTGACCGGATCAACGATCAGGGAGTGGCTGCCGCGGGCGCCTGCGTCGAAGGCGAATCCGTGCTCGCGGTCGCGGCGGATCCCGATATCGCACCCCAGCTCCAGACGCTCGCCGACCATTTCACGGAGACGGCGCCGGTGATCCGCGATCAGTGTGTGTCGGTGACAGTCACTGCCGTCGCGTCCGACACCGTGCGCGACGCCTTGTCCGCGGGGCCGGACGGCCCGTGGGACGCAGCGGCATTCGGCCCTCGGCCCGCGCTGTGGATTCCGTCCAGCTCACATTCCGTCAAGCAGGTGTCGGCAACCGGCGTCATCAGCGGCGAAGCACGCCCCGTGGCGACCAGTCCCGTGGTGCTCGCGGTCCGGACGGCGTTCGCGAACGCGCCGGGCACGCCGGCGATCGACTGGAAAGACTTGCCGTCGCTGCAGACCGGTCGCGACTCCCTCGCGACTCTCGGTCTGCCGGGCTGGGGCAGCCTGGGTATGGCGCTCCCCGTCGGCCCCGGCGCCGAGAGCACGGAGATGGCAGTCGAAGCGGTCGCGGCCGCGGTCACGGGAAGCAGCACGGGTCCGGTGACGGAGGAGCAGGCACGTTCCGCTCCCGTCACGTCGGCACTCACCGGTCTGGCGCTCGGCTACGAGGCGTCGTCGGGGACGAAACCCGCGACGACGCGGGAGGCACTCACCGCGCTGGCCGAGCAGGGCGATCCCGCCACCGCCGGCATCCACGCGGTCGCGGCCACCGAACAGCAGGTCTACCAGGCCCTGCGCGACGCACCCGGAGCCGACATCACCACATCGATGCCGAAAGGCCCGACACCTGTGGCAGATCATCCGGCGGCCATTCTGGCCGGCCCGTCCGTCGACGAGACGCAGAGCCGCGCCGCCGCACAATTCGCGGAGTTCGTCCGTCGACCCGAACAGGCGCAGGTCCTGGCCGATGCCGGGTTCCGGGTCGAGGGACTCGCCCGCCCCGACGACGCCACGCTGGCCTTTCCCGGTTTCGAATCCACCCTGGTTCCCGCAGATGCGGCGGCTGCGGCCGAGCTGATGCGGGTGATCCGGAATCCGATCACGCCCCGCACCTCCACCGTCCTGCTCGACGTTTCCAGCTCGATGGGTGAGCGCGAGGGGACGGCGACGCGCCTGGCGAACACGACGGCTGCGCTGGCAGCCCACGTCGACCGTTCTCCGGACTCGTCGAACCTCGGGCTGTGGGAGTACAGCACCACGCTCGACGGGTCGCGGCCGTACACGACCGTGGTCGCGACCGGTCCTCTCTCGGCGGGCGGTTTCACCGAGGGCACCCGCAGGCAGGCCCTCGACGCCCGGCTCGCCAAGGCGACACCCGCCACCGGGTCCTCGACCTACACGTCGCTCGAAGCGGCCTACAAGAGCGCGGTCGACGGATACACGCCGGGCCGTACCAACTCGGTGCTGCTCGTCACCGACGGCGCCAACGACGACTCCGTCGCGCGCGCGGATCTGCTGTCCGCCATCGCCGCGACCTCGAGTACGTCGAAGCCGGTGCGCATCGACGTACTGACGATCGGCGAGAATTCCGACCTCAACACGTTGCAGGCGTTGGCCGATCGCACGGGTGGGTCGCTGGAGAAGGTCGCGTCCTCGGACGGAGCGGCTTTGCCGACCGCGATCAGCAAGCTGCTGTCGTGACGAGGCTCCTGGTCTTCGCGGTCTTCCTCGCACTCGTCACCTGGTGGCTCCATCGGCGACTCGTCCGGGCCACCGGGCTGGGCCGTCCCTGGTCGGTCGTCGTCGACGTGACCCTCGTGGTCCTGTGGGTTCTCGCAGTCATCGGCGTCGGCAGCGGCGAAGCCTTCGACCCGGGATGGGCGCGCCCCCCGGGGTGGGTGGGCTGGGTGTGGCTCGGCGCGATGTTCTATCTGGTGCTCGGGCTTCTCCTGGTCGCGTCGGTGTCGCTGCTGACGCGGCTGTTCGGCCGGCTGCGCGGCACCGGGAACGACGAACAGGTCGATCTGTCGCGTCGCCGAAGCCTGCGCATCGCCACCGCCGTCGTCGTGGTGGGCGCCGTCGGCGCCGCCGGTTACGGGGTGTCGGAGGCCGCGCGGCCGCGGATCGTGCGGGTTCGGGTGCCGCTGAAACGTCTCCCCGCCGAGTTCGACGGTGTGCGTGTGGCGCTCGTGTCCGACCTCCACGTCGGCCCGGCGCGAGGAGTGGACTTCACCCGGCGCGTCGTCGACCTGGTGAACGCGGAGCAGCCCGATCTCGTCGCGATCGCGGGCGATCTGGTCGACGGGACCGTCGCGAAGGTATCACCCGATCTGCAACCGCTCGGCGACCTCGAGGCCCCGCTCGGGGTGTTCGGTGTCAGCGGCAACCACGAGTTCTATGCCGACGACGGCGGCCGGTGGCTGGACGTGTGGGACCGACTGGGCATCCGGACGCTGCGCAACGAACGCGCGACGATCACCCGGGGCGGCGCCACCATCGACATCGCGGGGATCCACGACTACTCCTCGCCGGCCCCGTACGAACCCGACCTTCCTGCCGCGCTCGCCGGACGCGATCCGTCGTCGTTCGTCGTGCTGCTCGCGCACGAACCGCGGCAGGCGCTGGAAGCGTCCGACCTCGGTGTCGACCTGCAACTGTCGGGGCACACGCACGGCGGGCAGATGTGGCCGCTGCGTTATCTGGTGCCGCTGCAGCAGCCGTCGGTGGCGGGACTGGACCGCATCGGGAACACCGTCCTCTACACCACCCGCGGTGTGGGCACGTGGGGTCCGCCGGTGCGTGTGGGCGCCCCGCCGGAGATCACGATCCTCGAGCTGGTGCGCGAGGACTGAACGAGCGATGCCCGCCCCGCGTGAGCGGGACGGGCATCGTCTGTGTCAGGCGCCTTCGAACGCGGAGATCGGCGGGCAGGAGCACACGAGGTTGCGGTCGCCGTGCGCACCGTCGATGCGCCGGACCGCCGGCCACACCTTCGGCCGGGCCTTGCCGCGGGGGAACACCGCCGTCTCACGGGTGTAGGGGTGGTTCCACTCCGCTGCCAGGCAACCGGCGGTGTGCGGGGCGCCGCGCAGCGGGTTGTCGTCCACCGGCCACTCCCCCGAGCCCACGCGGTCGATCTCGGCGCGGATCGCGATCATCGCCTCGCAGAAGGCGTCGATCTCTTCGAGGTTCTCGCTCTCGGTGGGCTCCACCATAAGGGTGCCCGCCACCGGGAAGCTCATCGTCGGTGCGTGGAATCCGTAGTCGGCGAGGCGCTTTGCGACGTCGTCCACGGTCACACCGGTGTCCTTGGTGATCGGCCGGAGGTCGAGGATGCACTCGTGGGCCACCATTCCACCCTCGCCGGTGTAGAGGACGGGGAAGTACTCGTCCAGTCGGCGCGCGATGTAGTTGGCCGAGGCGATGGCGGTCAGGCTTGCGCGACGCAGCCCGACGGCGCCCATCATCCGGATGTACGCCCACGTGATGGGGAGAATCGACGCACTGCCGTAGGGGGCCGCGGAAATCGGTCCGGCGGTGCCGAGTTCGGGTGCGAACGGATGTCCGGGCAGGAACGGCGTGAGATGGGACCGCACACCGATCGGTCCGACACCGGGACCGCCGCCACCGTGCGGAATGCAGAAGGTCTTGTGCAGGTTGAGGTGGCTCACGTCGCCACCGAACCGGCCGGGACGGGCCAGGCCGACCAGGGCGTTGAGGTTGGCGCCGTCGACGTACACCTGGCCGCCGGCGTCGTGGACGGCGGCGCAGATGTCGGCGATCTCGTGCTCGTACACACCGTGTGTGGACGGGTAGGTGATCATGATCGCCGCGAGGCGCTCGGCGTGGTCGGCGATCTTCGCCCGCAGGTCGTCCAGGTCCACGTCGCCGTTCGGGCGGCAGGCGACGACCTCGACGCGCATCCCGGCCATGACCGCGGATGCGGCGTTGGTGCCGTGGGCGCTCGACGGGATGAGGCAGGTGTCGCGGTGGTCGTCTCCGCGGCTGAGGTGGTAGTTGCGGATCGCGAGCAGCCCCGCGTACTCGCCCTGGCTACCGGCATTCGGCTGCAGGCTCACCGCGTCGTAGCCGGTGACGGCCACGAGCCAGTTTTCGAGGTCCTTGATGATGCGGAGAATTCCCGGTGTGTCCCCGGTCGGCGCGAACGGGTGCAGTCCGGCGAACGCAGGCCAGGTGATCGCTTCCATCTCGGCGGTGGCATTGAGCTTCATCGTGCAGGAACCGAGCGGGATCATGCTGCGGTCGAGTGCGATGTCCTTGTCGGACAACGCCCGCAGGTAGCGCAGCATCGCCGTCTCGGTGCGGTACCGGGTGAACGCCTCGTGCTGCAGATAGTCGGATCCGCGGAGCTGCGCGTCGGGGACGGACGTGCCCGCTTCCTCGGTGACGGTGCCTTCGCCGCCGAACGCCGCCAGCACGTGGGCGACGTCCTCGGCGGTGGTGGCCTCGTCGCACGCGATGGCGACATGATCGGCGTCGACGAGCCGCAGGTTGATGCCGGCGCCCTTCGCCTTCGCCACCACGTCCGCCGCCCGGCCGTCGACTCGCACGAGAATCGTGTCGAAGAAGTGCTCGTGGACGACGACGGCCCCGGTCTTGCGGAGTGCGGCCGCCAGGGAGTGCGCCGTGTTCGCCACGCGCAGGGCGATCGCCTTCAGGCCCTCGGCGCCGTGGTAGCTGGCGTACATGGCCGCGAGAATCGCCAGCAGCACCTGAGCGGTACAGATGTTCGACGTCGCCTTCTCACGGCGAATGTGCTGCTCACGGGTCTGCAGCGCCAGCCGGTACGCCTTGTCACCGTCGGCGTCGATGGAGACGCCCACCAGACGGCCGGGGAGTTGACGCGCGTGCTTGGTGTGCACGGCGAGGTAGCCGGCGTGCGGGCCACCGAAGCCCATGGGGACACCGAAGCGCTGGGTGGTGCCGAAGCAGGCGTCGGCCCCGATCTCGCCGGGCGGGGTGAGGAGGGTGAGCGCCAGCAGATCCGCCCCGACCGCGACCAGTGCGCCGCGCTCGTGGGCGGCGGCGATCACGGCGGTGTGGTCGACGATGCGACCCGACCCGCCGGGCATCTGTGCGAGGACGCCGAAGAAGTCACCGTCCGGCAGGCCGGCGGACAGGTCGGCCACCACGATCTCGATGCCGAGCGGCTCGGCCCGGGTCTCGACGACGGCCAGCGTCTGCGGGAACAGGTCGGCGTCGACAACGAACCGCGGGGACTTGCTCTTGCTCGCCCGGCGCAGCAGCGTCATCGCCTCGGCGGCGGCGGTGGCCTCGTCGAGCATCGACGAGTTGGCGACCTCCATGCCGGTCAGGTCGGCGACCATCGTCTGGAAGTTGAGGAGGGCTTCGAGGCGGCCCTGGCTGATCTCGGGCTGGTACGGCGTGTAGGCCGTGTACCAGGCCGGGTTCTCGATGATGTTCCGGATCAGGACCGGCGGGGTGAGGGTGTCGTAGTAGCCGAGACCGATCATGGACGTCGCCACGGTGTTCTGCGCGGCGAGTGCGGACAGTTCGGCGAGCGCTTCATGCTCGGACACCGGTGCGGGCAGTGCGTCGAGGCCGTCGGCGATGCCGCCCGTGACTCCGTCCAGGATGACCGCGGGGACGGCTTTCGACGCGAGGTCGTCGAGCGAATCGGCTCCGACCAGTTCGAGAATGTGCGCGAGTTCCGCAGCGTTCGGGCCGACATGACGATCGGCGAATGTACGGCTTCCAGCGTCGATCACGACAACTCCCAAGCAGTTCGGAGGATCAGGACACGCCCCGCGTAGCGGAACGCCCCTCCCCCTCTGTCGCCTGCTCGAGTCGAGCGCCTGAGAGATTCGGTACCGTCGTTCACGTGTGAAGACGGCCCTTTCCCCGTGGGCGGGTGGGTGCTCCCACCGCTTTCCAGAGACGTCGGAGCCCGCACGGTCCTGTCTGCCTGAGAGATTGACGGGGAGGTGTTGCTCCTTCGGCGCCCGAACTCCCGCACACACGATGTTTCTGTGCTTGCGGTGCCCGGAACTCTCCCGCACGGCGTCGACGCACCGCCAGTCTATGTCACGGCTGCAGATGGCGGCGCAGGCAGCGTCGCGCTCCGACGGATGCGGGCTAGCCCGTCTTGCGGCTCGCGCGGTTCTTGCGCCGCGACGCCAGTTCGTCCTCGGGGCTCTGCTCGCTCGCGCCGCCGTCGGCGCGCTCTGCCGGGAAATCGGCGATGGTGCCGGTCAGTTCGCGCATAGCACCGCTCACCGCGATACCGAACACGCCCTGCCCGCCCTGGAGCAGATCGACGACCTCCTCGGGGGACGTGCACTCGTAGACCGTGGTCCCGTCCGAGAAAAGTGTGATCTTGGCCAAGTCCCGCACTCCGCGCTTACGGAGGTGGTCGACGGCCACGCGGATGTTCTGCAACGATATTCCGGTGTCGAGCAGACGCTTGACGATCTTGAGGACGAGGATGTCTTTGAACGAGTACAGCCGTTGGCTGCCCGAACCTGCTGCGCCACGAATGGACGGCACGACGAGGGATGTGCGAGCCCAGTAATCGAGCTGGCGGTAGGTGATTCCCGCGATCTGGCAGGCGATGGGGACGCGGTATCCGACGAGGTCGTCGGGCACGGAATCGTCCGGGAAGAGGCCCGGCTGGATCTCCTCCGAGCTGAATTCGGACTCGGCAACGTTGTCGCCGGGCGCAAGATTCAGCGCATTCTCCTGCGGCCGATCTCCCACTGACTACTCCCTCTCGCATGTTGCACTGAACCCGACGATCAGTGCGCCTGTGACGCGCGTCGCCAGTGTCCGCGGCACAAGCCGCAGCACATCGAGCGGCGCAAGCGCCACCAGTGACATCGAGCAAGTCCGTACCCTGAACCTACTCAGCGTACGCCCGATACAATCTGCAGGGCAGAAAATCACTGCACCGAACGCTATGACTCCGAAGAGACGGGGTCAACGCAACGCGCCGGAAGAACCTCAACCGATACTCCGCGCCCGAGGCTTTCCGCAGGTGCAATCTAGCCGTCAGTGGCCTTGAAATCGTCCGGCGACACGGACTCGAGGAATTCTTTGAACTTCTCGACCTCGTCCTCGCGCTCGTCGGGCATGACCAGACCGGCCTCCGTGAGCACCGCTTCCTCGGCGAAGATCGGCACCCCGATCCGCAGTGCGATGGCGATGGAGTCGGACGGGCGGGCCGAGACGCGGGTGTTCTCGTCGAACACGAGATCGGCATAGAACGTGCCCTCGCGAAGGTCGACGATGCGAACTTCCTTCAGGGTACGACCGAAGGCTTCGATCAGGTTCTTGATCAGGTCGTGGGTCAGCGGACGCGCCGGCTCGACGCCCTGCTGTTCGAGTGCGATCGCGGTGGCCTCGGTCTGGCCGATCCAGATGGGCAGGTACCGCTCGCCGTCGGTTTCACGCAACAGCAGAACAGGTTGATTTTGGGGCTGCTCGACACGAACTCCGATCACGTGCATTTCGCTCATCGCGTCTGCCTCCACCCTGCAATGGTCCGTCCGCGGCACACAATGCCGTACCAGGATTCTATTCGATTCGTGTCTGCTCTTCGACCGTACAGCCGTTCGAGCGCAGCGTCGTTGGGAAGTTGGGACGGTCGGCGAGCTCACCTCACCGATCGAGCGCACCCCGGACTGCCGACTTCACCAGGCAGGTGTGCAACGTCAGAGACAACGCGGCCAGTTCGCGCACCATCTCCTCGGCGCGATCACGTGCGCCGGCGTCACGGCCCTTGGCGACGGGGCCCGCGATCTGCGCGACCAACCCGGCTTCGCGGTCGGCCGCCAGCTTGAACGCCCTGAGGTGCCGCACCTCGAGTCCGAACTCGGACATCGCCCTCGCGGTGCGCGCCAGCGTCACCGCGTCCTCGTCGAAGAACCCCGCCGGCCCGGGAACGACCAGGCCTCCGCGGGTCAGCTCGCCGAGGAACTTCTCGTCGATCCCTGCCCGCGCGATCAGATCGTCGCGGCTGATCCGCACCTCGCGGTCGGTGAGGAACTCCTCGGGGGACACCTCGCCCGGGGCCACGGTGAGCGCGCGCGGCCGGCGCGGCGAAGAATCGCCTGCGCCGACCGTGGCCACACCTCTGTCGATGGCCTCGAGCTGCTCCTTGATGACCTTCAGCGGCAGATACTGATCACGCTGCGCAGTGAGTACGTAGCGCAGTCGTTCACAGTCGGCGATCGAGAATCGCCGATACCCCGAGGGAGTGCGCTGGGGGCTGATGAGACCCTCGGCTTCGAGGAATCGGATCTTCGAGATCGTCACATCAGGAAAATCGGGGCGCAGTCGGTCCAGCACGGAGCCGATCGACATCCCCGATTGCGCCTGCTGCTGCCGCACCGCGGTCATTGGCTACCCGCACCAGCTGACGTCTCACCGATCTGCGAGCCACCTGCAGTGGTCCGGGGTCCGGTCAGGAAGACCAGTCGGAACTTGCCGATCTGGACCTCGTCACCGTTCGCCAGGACAGCCGAGTCGACCGGCTCACGGTTGACGTAGGTGCCGTTGAGGCTGCCGACGTCGACGACCTGGAACTCGTCGTCCTCCTGGCGGAACTCCGCATGACGACGGCTGACGGTCACGTCGTCGAGGAAGATGTCGCTGTCGGGATGCCGTCCCGCGGACGTCGTCGGCTGGTCGAGCAGGAAGCGCGACCCTGCGTTCGGTCCACGCTTGACGACGAGCAGAGCAGAGCCCGCGGGCAGTCCCTCCACACCCGACACCGGGGCTTCCGGAGCCTGGGTTGCCGAGGAGTTGTCGAGCTCATTGAGAAAGTCCGCGCGGAAGACCGACGTGGTTTCCGCCGGCGTCTCCCCATAGACCGCGTCGTTGCCGTTCTCGCTCACCGTTTCTCCTCCTAGTTCGATCATCCAGCAAGATTCGCTGGACTACGCAATGCCACTCGGTACTACATAATTCGGTTCCCGTGCACATTAACTTCTGTGCAAACTCCCACGATCACATTCAAACTACGGACCTGCGCCCCGACACGGCACATGCGTTCATCATCGACCGTACCCTGCGCACGCCGGTGCGTGTAGTGAGACAGGCCGCCAGCACATTACGAACCGGTATTCCGACAGCGGATTTCTCCGGCAACCCGGTTTTCCGGGCTGTCGGCACCTTCCGAAACTATCCGATTACCGCTCCGCGTGTTCTCGGGAAATTATCCTGCCGTGATGTCTGCATAGCCGGCGGCGTCCAGCATTTCGGCCAGTGCCGTGTCGAGGGTCGCCTCGTCGTCGACACCGAGGTCCACCAGCCACCCCTGCCCGTAGGGCGCGGAGTTCACCAGTTCCGGGCTGCCGTCCAGATCGGCATTGGCGGCAACGACTTTCGCCGTCAGCGGGGCGAAGATGTCGGAGACGCTCTTGGTGGATTCCACCTCGCCGAACGATTCGCCCGCCGTCACGTCCTCGTCGACCGCCGGAAGCTGGACGAACACGACGTCGCCGAGCTGGGACTGCGCGAAATCGGTGATGCCGACGCGTACCGTCGTGGGCCCCGTCCGCTCGACCCACTCGTGTTCGGCGGTGTACCGACGATCGGCGGGGATTTCGAGCTCACTCACAGTGGCTTCCTTTCGATGGCAATCCGCGGGCGGATGCGAAGATCAATTTCCGGGCTGAGCGTATTGGCGAGGTTTCGCCTCCCGCAAGGCAGAGATCGTGACCTGCTGCGATTGTTCGATGGTCAGCTGTCCGCCGCTGCGCGCGACCGTGTCGACCACCCCGCCGGGAATGTTCAGGGCCGCCGCCAGAGTCGGCGGATCACCGATCGCGACCACCCCGTAGGGGGCGTTCACCTTCCGGCCGTCCACCGACACGCTGCCGGCCGAACCGGACACCCAGGAGTCGACGCCGATCCGGATGGGCGGGCCGTCCGCACCCTGGATCTGGACGGCTTCGGCACCGGCGGCACGCAATTCCTGCACGAGGTCGAGCAGAACCTCGGAGCCGACCCCCCTGTTGGGGTCAGTGATGCGCAACGTCACCCCGGGGCCGGTGGCCGGTGCGCTGCCGACCTGGATCGACAGCGCCGTCAACCGGGCCCGCGCCTCGTCGAGCGCCGCCCCGGAACTGCCACTCTGTTGCAACGTTGCCAAGGTCTGTTCCAGCGATGCGATCTCCTGCCGCAGGGCCGCCTCCCGCTGGTTCAGCGTGTCCAGGACGACCAGCAGATCCGCGGGGCTCGCCGAGTCGAGGGTGTCGCCGGACCCGGTGTTCTTCACCTGCGTCACGATCGCGATTCCCAGCCCCCCGAGCAGAAGCGCGGCCAGCAGCGCGAAAACGACGTGTGAGCGCTGCGACGTCGCCGGTTCCTTCCCGTGCAGTTCGTGTCTGCCCTCGTGTCCGCTCACGCCGCGATCACGCCCCGAACAGACGTCGCCGGAGCGCGGCCGCGTTGCCGAAGATGCGGATGCCCAGCACGACGACGATCGCGGTGGACAACTGGGTTCCGACACCGAGTTGGTCACCGAGCCACACGATCAGGGCCGCCACGAGGACGTTGAACACGAACGAGACGACGAACACCTTCGAGTCGAAGATCTCGTCGAGGTACGCACGCAATCCGCCGAACACCGCGTCGAGCGCGGCGACGACGGCGATGGGCAGGTAGGGCTGCACGGCGTCCGGCACTTGCGGGCTGAACACCACGCCCAGCACGATGCCCACGATCAGGGCGAGCACCCCGTAGATCGCGGATCCGCCCTTCAGTGCTGCCTTCATTCGTGTGACGCCTCCATTCGACTCCGCCGTTGTCATCGTGTTCCCACTTCCCGGGCTGCCCGCACTTCCCGCGCCGGGGCGGCGGGCAAGTGGAGATCGTCGGCCTCCGCCACCGCGAAGCCGATGCCGTACAACTGCGCCACGCTGGACATCCGCAGATAGGCGTCACTCACCACGAATCCGGTCTGCATCGGCCCCTGCGGGCCGATCGCCGAGACCACGTACGGCGAGAACACCGGCTGATTGTCCACGAGCATCGCGCCACCCGCCTGCCGGATCGTCACCGACGGCCCGATCCGCACATCCCCGACCGCGATGGCCTCGGCGCCGCTCGCCCACAGCGAATTGACCACCGACTGCAGGTCGCGGTCGAGCACCACGGCCTTCCCCCCGACACTGCGCTGGGACGAGTCGGACAGGTTGGGCTTGGCCGCGGGGTCCGTCAGCGTCACGGTGAGCCCGGGACCGTGCACGGCCTCGACTCCGGCGTCCCCCTCGAGGCCGCGAAGCTCGTCGAGCAGTGCCGCACCCCGGGCGTCGCCGGCCAGCGCGGTGGCGCGCGCGTCGTCGGTCCGTGTCGACAGCGTGTCCCGGGTGGCGGCGAGGGCGCCCGCCCGATCTTCGGCGTCCTGCACCTTGCTCAGAAGTTCGGACCGCACCTGCTCGGTGCCGGGGATGCGTTCGGTGGCCTGCCGGTAGGCGACCGACAGCACCAGACCCACGAGCAGCGCACCGATCGCGATCCACACCTGCTGACCGACCCGCGTCTGCCGTGAATGTCCCTGCTCACGATCCTCGGCCGCACCCTCGTACCCGGGGTCCAGATGATCGTTCATCAGAGACTGCAGCAGGGACGGCACCGGATTCCTGCGGATGCCGGAATCTGACCGTTTCATCAATGGACCTCGCGTTCCTCGCCGCCCGGTCCTCGCACGGGAACGGTTCGCGCGACGGTCAGCGCGTTCACGGTGTAGAGCAGCCCGGTCCACACGTAGAGCACCGTGCCCCAGATCAGGAGCGCAGCGCCGAGCGGCTGCGCCACGGTCGCGATGCTCCAGTCACCGTGCGCCGCGAGGGTCATCGGCAGCGCGAACATCAACAGGAACGTGGCACCCTTGCCGAGGTACATCACGTCGGGGGGTGGGAGACCGCGCCGACGGTAGATGAACAGCGTGAGCGCGAGAACGGCGTCGCGGCCGATCAGGATCGCCGCCACCCACCACGGGATGAATCCGCGCAGGACGAACGTCACCAGCGTCGTGACGACGTAGAGGCGATCGACGAAGGGGTCGAGCAGCGCACCCAGCTTCGACGACTGGTCGAGGATCCGCGCCAGCTTGCCGTCGAGCCAGTCGGTGAAGCCGCTGATCATGAGGATCGCGAGCGCCCACCCGTCGGAGTGGGTGACGAGCAGCAGGTACACGAACAGCGGCACCCCGAGGAGTCGAACCACGCTCAGGAGGTTCGGGACGGTCACGATCCGGTCCGACCGCGCAGTGTCCCGGTCCACCGAATTCACCAAAATCTCCCCAGCGTCGAGTGCGGACCTGTCTTCGGGCGCTCGTCGCACCGCTCTCGCCACTCTTCCACAACCGGGAAGGGTGCAGTCGATCGTCCGGTACGTCCGGCCGTGTCACTCGCCCCGCGCGATGTCCGGTCGCGGCGGGGCCGGGACGCGCGCGACGGCGTCCGCGGTCAGACTTCCCAGGTACAGCCACCCGTCGTGCTCCCGCACCCCTGTGACGGGGGAATAGCTGCCCTTGCCTCCGCGCAGGCTGTGCACGATCTCGCCGCGGTGATCGAGGGCGATCACCCAGCCGGCGTGCTCCGGATTCGGTTGCACGACCTCCGGCAGGTTCGCTGCGACGATACGCAGCGTGGGGTACGGCGCGAGCAGGTCGAGCAACCGCATCCGCGGGCTGTAGAGCGCCACCCAGAACAGCCCGTCACGTGTCTGGGACGTCATGTTGTCCGGTATGCCGGGCAGATTCGCGGCCCACACCGACGCCGCACCCTGCGACGGGCCGGTCAGGTCGACGCGGGAGATCTGGTACGAGCCGGTCTCGGCGACGAGGACGAACGATTCGTCCGAGGCCAGTCCCACACCGTTGGCGAACTGCAGTCCCTCGGCCAGGAGGTCGGTCTCCCCCGTCCGCGGGTCCAGACGCAGCAGGCGGCCGGTCCCCCGATGCTCGAGAAGGTCGTAGCGGTGGTCGGCGATCGTGAAGTGCGCCGAGGAGTCGGTGAAGTACACGATGCCGTCTCGGCCGACCGCCTGTCCCTTGTCGTCGACTCGCAGCACACCGCGCTCGGCGTCGCAGATCAGGAATCGGCCGTCGTCGAGTATCTCGACGCCGAGGGGCCGACCGTGAGTATTCGCGAGTTCGGTGGCTTCTCCGTGGCTGTCGAACCGCCAGATCCGGCCGTCGTTGCCTCCGGTGACCACCCGGCCGTCGTGATCGACGGCAACGTCTTCCGGGCCTTCTCCGCTGGGGAGTGTCCAGCGGTGCGCGTCGTCGAGCACTCCGTTGGGAGCGAGCACTCCCGTGAGCGACGGCGGCGGCGGGGCGTGCCAGACGACGGGGTCGACACCGGTGCGGTCGAGCTTGCGGGCGAGAGACTCGAAGAGGGTCACGAACTGTGAGATTAGTCGCCTCACCCGCTCGACGTGTTCTCGTTAACGCCAGGCGAAGACCGGCTGGTCGAAACCGTCGATCCGGGTGTGCCTGCCGTGCAGAGCGACCTCCCGGAACTGGTACACGACCGCGCCTGTCGGGGCGTGCACGAGGTGACGCCGGAACGGCCACTGGATCACCGGTTTCGACGATTCGGGGATCTCGACGAACCGCGGCTCCGCGTCGATCTCGGGAACGCCCACCGAGAACACTTCCGCCACTTCCTCGCGATTGGGGACAAGGGATGTGATCGGCTGGTCCGACCACACGACGAAGGGGGTGATGACGTACCCGGAGCGCGTGACGTAGTCGTCGAGCCTGCCGAGCACCGCGGACGGCTCCACGTCCAGGCCGAGTTCCTCGTGCAGCTCGCGCCGGGCGGCGTCCTCGCCGGTCTCCCCCGGATCCACTCCGCCGCCGGGCAACGCGAACTGTCCCGGATGCGCGCGCATCTTGCTCGGGCGCATGGTCAGCGGAACGGCCTGACCGTCGGCGCCGTCGTTCATCACGGCGATCACGACCGCCGCGGACCGCCGATTCGTGGGGTCCACGATCCGTGGTTCGAAGCGTGCCAGCGCGTCGGCGAGCCGTTCCCTGCTCAGTACGTGCCCATTCACCATCACCCGACAGTATCGCCAGTCGCGGCGAAACCCACGCTTCGGTCCCCGCGTTTCGAACCCCGCGCCGGCCGTCAGCCGAGCAGCTGCTGCCTGATCTCGTTCTTGAGGACCTTCCCCAGTTTGGAACGAGGCAGGTCGGGCCAGACCAGGATTTCCTTCGGGGTCTTCACGCTCCCGATGCGCGCTTTCACGAACGCCGTGAGTGCGTCGGCCTCGATCGGTGTTCCGGCTCGGGACTGGACGACGGCGACGACACGTTCACCCCATTTGTCGTCGGGAAGCCCGATCACCCCGCAGTCCTGGATTCCGGGGTACGCCATGAGCGCCTGTTCCACTTCGACGGAATAGACGTTGAATCCGCCGGTGATGATCATGTCCTTGGCCCGGTCGACGATGAACAGAAAGTTGTCGTCGTCGAGGTACCCGATGTCGCCCGTGTGATGCCAGCCGTGGGCCGACGCGTCCTGCGTCGCAACGGGATTCTTGTAGTACCCCGTCATGACGAGCGAGCTGCGCACGACCACTTCGCCTCGCTCACCGGCAGGCAGCAGCGTCCCCTGCCCGTCCATGATCGCGACGGTGACCAGCGGGGAAGGTCTGCCCGCCGAGCTCAGCCGGGCGGTCGCGACCGAACCGTCCGGGTGGAAATGGTCTTTCGGCGCCATCGTCGCGATCATCATCGGCGCCTCGCTCTGCCCGAACAGCTGGGCCATCACCGGCCCGATCCGGGTCAGCGCTTCTTCGAGCCGCGTCGGGGAGATCGGCGCCGCGCCGTACCAGAAGCATTGCAGCGAACTCAGGTCCGTCGTCTCCAGGTCTGCGTGGTCCAACAGCATGTAGATCAGGGTCGGCGGAAGGAAGGTGTGGGTGACGCGGTCCCGGTCGATGTGCGCGAGGAACTGCCCCAGGTCGGGCGTGGGCATGATGACCACCTGCCCGCCGAGGGTGAGGATCGGAAAACACAGGACACCCGCCGCATGCGTCAACGGCGCGAGAGCGAGGTACACCGGTCTGCCGTCGAACGGGTAGCTCATCAGGGTCAGCGCGGACATCGTCTCGATGTTCCGGCCGGTGAGCATGACACCCTTCGGCCTCCCCGTCGTCCCTCCGGTGCCGACGATCAGCGCGAGGTCGTCGACGGGCTCGACGTCGAGACGTTCGGTACCGAGCCAGTCGTCGAACGGGTGGGCGTACTCCTCGTCGCCGTCGAGACACACGAGGGTCGTCAACAGCGGCAACTGCTGCCGGATCCGATCGACCAAGGGCGCGAACGCCTTCTGGAAGATCAGGCAGCGACAGTCGAAGAGCTCGAGAAGGTCCCGATTCTCCGCCGCCTCGTTCCGCGGGTTGATCGGGCACCACACCGCCCCCGCCCGGCTGATCCCGAACACGCAGGAGAACGCGGTCGGGTCGTTGCCGGACAGGACGGCCACCTTGTCGCCCGCGGCGATCCCCGACCGTGCCAGCGCGGCCGCGACGCGCCGGCTCAGGTCCTGGACATCGGCGTACGACAGCGTCCGGTCGCCCATCGTCAGGCACGGCGACGACGGTCCGAGCGAGGCACCCTTGTCGAGGTAGTCGGTCAAGCGCATTGTGCGGTCCTCCTCGAAGTCGCGGCCGGGACGATCAGCTCTGCACGGTGAGAACCGGCTCCATCACGAGGCCGAAGCTGCGCAGGATTCCCAGGAGTTCGCGATGACCGAACGCCTGGCACGCTGACGCGAGACCCGTCCGCTTCGGAGGCTGCTGCAACAGGGAGTACGCGGCGTACGCCTGCAGGAGACCCGTCTGCTTGTAGTTGCAGTTGCCGTGGATGACGCAATGCGCCCGACCCAGCGGCCCGGACGCGTACACGGAGTCGAGCGAGGTGTTGACGCGTGGGTTCTCCCTCGGCGGCATCCCCGCCTGCACGGAACCGGCGATCTCCGCGAGCGCTGCGTCCTGCTCGTCCGCGGGAAGGGTCTTGATCTGCTCCTCGACCATCTTCTGCGTCGCGACGACGCCCTCCATCACGGAACGGTCGAACACGCCGCCTGCCGCCTTCACGTTCGCCACCCGCGGATCGTCCTTGAACCAGACGGGATGGCACGTGCCGCCCCACGGCAGCGCGAGGGCCATCTGGTGCTGTCCCGGCACCACGACCTCGAATGTGGTACCAGGGTCCCACTTCTCGTACCGGTTCTGTTCCAGGTAGTACCAGTCGGCTTTGAGGATCGTGAAGATCGTCTGCGTGGACGCATAGGTGGGAAAACCCTTCCACAACACCAGGATGTCGAGAGTGTCCAATCCCGGCGTTTCCAGAGCGATGTTCGCGGCGATCTCACCGGTGGTGTACATCTGCGCGACGCCGGGAGACAGCAGCAGACCCTTCTCGGCGAACTTGTCGCCGAACTTCGCCTGCACGTCCAGAACCCAGTCCTGCTCACCGGTCGTGTCGGTGTAATGGCATCCCGCGGCGAGGGCCGCCTCGACGACGACGGCGCCGTGTTTGATGAACGGGCCGACCATGTTGCTGACAACCCGTGCGCCGCTGAACAGTTCGGTCAGCGCCGAGACGGTGTGCTCCACCTCGACCACCTCGTGGTCGACGGTGTCCAGCCCGGGAATGCGGTCGAGCACTTCCTGGATCCGCTTCTTGTCCCGGCCCGCGGCGATGAACGGAATGTTGAACTCGCGCAGGTATTCACACACGAGCCGCCCGGTGTATCCGGAGACTCCGTAGACGATGACGGGCTTCTTGTCGGTCATGAGATGCCTTTCAGAATGTGAGAAGAGTCCGGGGAGATCGGTTACATGCCCATGCCGCCGTCTACCGGCAGGCCGATTCCGGTGACGAAGCGAGCGGCGTCGGAGGCCAGGAAGACGACGGTGTCGGCGATGTCCGCGACCTCACCGAGTCGCCCGAGAGGCGTCAGACCGATCACGTCGGCGACCGCGGCGTCGGCGCTGGGCCACAGTCCGAGCCTCTCCATGTCGGCGGCCAGCCCGAGTCCCATCTCGGTGGCGACCAGCCCGGGGTACACGCAGTTCACGCGGACGCCGTACCCGAGTTTGCCGGCCTCCTGGGCCGCGACCCGGGTCAGCCGGTCGACGGCGGACTTGGTGGCGGAGTAGCCGGCGATGCCCGGGAACGGGATCGTCGCGGCCACCGAGGAGACATTGACGATCGCCCCGCCCGCTCCCGCCGGGCCTCCGGGACGCATGGCGCGCAGACCGTGCTTCAGACCGAGCGCGACACCGAGAATGTTGACCTCGCACATCCGGCGGATGTCGGCGGGGTCGATGTCGACCACGAGTGACGAGATCTCGATGCCCGCGTTGTTGACGAGGAGGTCGAGTCCGCCGAGTTGCTCCACGGTGGCAGCGACGGCGCGCTCCCAGTTGCCGTCGTCGGTGACGTCGAGTGTCACGAATCCGGTGTCGACGCCGGACTTCCCGATTGAATCGGCGGTCGCGCGCCCCTCCCCCTCGAGGACGTCGCCGATCACGACTGCCGCACCGGCCTCGGCGAGGGCGGCAGCCATACCGGCACCCAACCCCTTCGCACCACCAGTGACCAGCGCTTTCCGTCCTGCAAGATCACTCACGCTCATTCCGACCTGCCTTCGTACGAGACGATTCGCGGAACCACGTCACGAGACCGAGTCCGCAATGTGGTGTGGATCACAGAGTATTCGACTTTGGACGACTGTCAAGATTTCTCTTGACGACTGTCAAGTTTTTGTTACACAGTCGTCAAGGATGCGGGTTAGACTGATGCACACCGTGCTGGACCATGCGAGCCGAACAGGAAGAATGCCGTGACACCCGTCGCCGAGAAGAACGCCGATCGGGTCTCGCGCCGCCAGGTCGACAAATTCGCCGAGCGCCGGGATCAACTCGCCGAGTCGGCGTTGCAGACCCTCTCGGAACTCGGCTATGCCCGTACCAGTCTCCGGGAGATCGCCCAGAACTCCGAGTTCTCGCACGGCGTCCTGCACTACTACTTCAGCGACAAGGTCGATCTGATCACGCACTGCGTGCGGCACTACAAGTCCCGGTGTGTCACGCGATACGACGGCGTGGTCGCCACGGCCCAGACTGCCGAAGAGTTGAAGGCGGGATTCGGCCGGGTGCTGGTGGATTCGCTCCAGGACGAAGCCACCATGCATCGACTCTGGTACGACCTCCGCTCGCAGTCGCTGTTCGAGGAGTCGTTCCGCGCAGACGTCGCCGCGATCGACAAGAGCCTCGAAAACATGATCTGGCGCATCGTGTCCCGGTACGCGGAATTGGCGGGGCGCACGATCACCATCGCCCCGGCCACCATGTACGCGGTCTTCGACGGACTGTTCCAGCAGAGCCTCGCGAGGTATCTGGCGGGGGACGACTCTGCGGCGGACGGCCTCGCGGACAACGTCGATCAGATACTGGCGCTCGTCATTCCGGCACGGTAGAGCCGGTCACTTCTCCGCGGCGGCCTTGATCCGCTGCGCGAAATCGGGTGCGTCCTTCCGGGCCGCCCGCAGCGCGAGAGGTGCGATCAGCTTTCCGATTCCGTGACCCTCCAGCACGTTGAAGATCGTCACCTTGGTGCCTGCGCCCGAGGGTTCGAGGTCGTAACCACCCTCTTTCGCGGTCACGGAATTCTTCGAACGCTCCGCCCAGCGAATCTTCCGGGGCGCCTCGAATTCGGTGATCTCGAACTCCCGCTTCGTGGTCATCCCGGCGTCCTTGACCGTGCTGACGAAGATGGTGCCGACTCCCGGAGGACCGTCCGTCTTCTTCACGATCTCCTGCACCCGGGGACTGAACTCCCGGTCGTTGACCCCCGCGGCGAGGTAGTCGAACACTTCCTCGATGGGGCGATTGATCACAACAGTGCCTTCGAACCGTCCAGCCATGCCAGCCTCCCGTTTCCGTGACCTGCCGGGTTCCGACAGTACTCGCGACGTAGCCGCGGCGCGGTCACATCGCCGCCGGGCCGTCGGTCATAGAAGTGACGGCCGGCAACGCGGCGTCTCCTGCAAGGGACCCTGAACACAGGAAGGCTTCGACATGGACACCTCGGTCACCAACAGTTCCCGGGCCGGGCGATCGACCCCGGCACGCCCGTTTCTCTCCACCGCCAGAGGCACCCTCACGCTGACGCTGTTGTGCGCCGTGGCATTTCTCGACTTCGTCGACGCATCCATCGTCAACATCGCCCTGCCCGACATGCGCAGCGACCTGGATATCTCGGTTCAGGAACTGCAATGGGTACCGAGCGCGTACCTCCTCACCTACGGCGGATTCATGCTGCTCGGCGGCCGCCTGGCCGACCTGCTCGGGCGCCGCCGCGTGCTCGTCACCGGCACCGTCATGATCGGGCTGTCGTCGCTGATCGGCGGGTTCGCCGGAAACGCGGAGGTCCTGATCGGCACGCGCCTCGCGCAGGGTGTCGGTGCGGCACTGATGCTTCCGGCCGCGCTGTCGATTCTGACGACGACGTTCGAGGAGGGCCCCGAACGGCATACCGCACTCGGCGTCTGGGCCGGGGTGGGCGGTCTCGCATCGGCCGTCGGTGTCTTTCTCGGCGGCGTGCTCACCGAGGGGCCGGGCTGGCGATGGGTGCTGTTCGTGAACCCTCTGGCATGCGCGCTCGTACTGCCGGCGGTCTTCGCGCTCATTCCCGGCGACCGGCGCCGCGCCCGGTTCGCACACTTCGACGTCGCGGGCAGTGTGCTCGGCACCGGCGGGATGCTGTTGCTCGTCTACGCCCTGGTGAAGGCACCCGACCAGGGATGGGGCAGCGCCCGCACGATCGCCGAGTTCGCCGGTGCATTCGTGCTGATCGCGGCGTTCGTGATCAACGAGCAGCGCAACCCGCACCCCCTGCTGCCGCTGTCGATCTTCCGCATCAAGGGTTTGGCCGCCGCCAACGTCACGGGGCTGATCGCCTTCGCCGGTCTGATCGCGATGTTCTTCTTCCTGACTCTCTACATGCAGAACGTTCTCGGCTACTCCCCCATCCAAACCGGTACGGCCTACCTCCCGCTCTGCCTGGGTGTCGGTATCGCCGCCGGGATCTCCTCCCAGTTGCTCACCCGGACCGGAACCCGTCCCGTCATCGTCGCGGGAGCGCTGGTGGCCTCGGCCGGCCTCTACCTGCTGTCCCGGATCCCCGTCGACGGCACCTATCTCAGCGACCTGCTTCCCGGACTGATGGTCGTGTCGTTCGGTCTCGGCGCCGTCTTCGTCGGCGTCACGACCGCAGCCAACGCCGGTGTGCCTGCCGGCGAGGCAGGGCTCGCGGCAGCGTTGCTGAACGCCTCACAGCAAGTCGGCAGCGCACTCGGTCTCGCGATCTTCGCTGCGATCGCCACCTCACACTCCCAGCATCTGCTCGCAGCGAATTCGCCTGTGCCCGAGGCACTCACCTTCGGCTTCCAGCGAGCGCTGCTGGCCGGCAGCATCTTCCTCGTCGCCGCGGCAGTGATCGGCCTGCGCACCGACAACGCACACGGAGACGGCGAGCACCGCACGAGCTGACCCAGGCGGGCTCGTCAGTCGAGGTTCTCGACGACGAGCCCGGCGAGGCGCTCACGGTCGGCGAGGATGTCGATCTCGACGATCTTCCCCCGCCGGATCGTGACGCCCAGGACCGACAGCAGCTGTCCGTCGGAGATCGCGACCACTCCGGCGGCACCGTTGACGAGCGCCGGATGCGCGAACCGAGCCAGCCGAGCGAACCCGAGGACCCGGCCCGCGACGGTCTCCGCGCCGCGCACCATAGTGGACGCGCCTGCAGGCAACGCTCCGGTATCGGCGCGGAGCACGACATCCGGATCGAGCACCGCCACCAGCGCGTCGAAGTCGCCGTTTCTCGCTGCCCCCAGGAACGCGTCGACGATCGCCCGCTGACGGACCGGATCGGTGTCGGGAACGGGCGCTCCCTGCAGACGCCGGCGTGCGCGGCTGGCCAGTTGCCGGGCGGCCGCCGGGGTTCGCTCCACGATCGGGGCGATGTCCTCGAAGGGCACCGCGAACATATCGTGCAGCACGAACGCCAGTCGCTCCGCAGGAGCGAGCGTGCCGAGGACCACGAGCAGCGCGAGACCAACCGAATCGGCCAGCACCGCCTCGTGTTCGGGGTCGCTGCCCTCCGCCCGGGTCACGATCGGGTCGGGCACCCCCGCGTCCAGGGGAGCTTCCCGCCGTGACCTGCGTGACTGCAGCATGTTCAGGCACACCCGTGCC
The DNA here is from genome assembly GCF_042738615.1 of Rhodococcus sp. NPDC059968. Taxonomy (NCBI): domain Bacteria; kingdom Bacillati; phylum Actinomycetota; class Actinomycetes; order Mycobacteriales; family Nocardiaceae; genus Rhodococcus; species Rhodococcus sp. NPDC059968. The sequence goes on along the minus strand of NZ_JBHWUE010000082.1, from coordinate 18,813 downwards.
ACCACGGTCGTCAGCCAGCCGCCCAGGTTCTCGACGGTGTCGGCGTCGGTGCGGCTCAGTCGCAGCCAGGATTCCTGCACGGCGTCCTCGGCCTCGCTGAGCGAGCCGAGCATCCGGTAGGCCACCGCGCGCAGGTGCGTGCGATGGGCCTCGAACTGCTGCGCCAGCACGTCGTTCTCGTTCATCGGTCACATCCCTTCGTCGCAGTCTGTCAACTGTGTGACCGGCGAAACTCGGCCGATGTGACAACGGCGCGTCGTCCGTGTCCCTCCGATGCGCGCAATGCGTCCAGTTTCCCTGGTTCCGCTGTCCGATATCGCCGTGGTTAACTGAAATGACGCTCACAGTCTCTGAAGGGCTGGACGGCATGTGGAAAGCGCAGCAGGTCGGACGTCTGTTCCTCGTCTCGGTACTCGCGGCACTGGCCGTGTGCGGGGTGAGCGCCACCGCGTCGGCGCATGTCCCGGCAGTCACCGGGAAGGTCGTCGCGCCGGCACTCTCCCCCGCCAGCGGGCAAGTCGTCGGCATCGCGCATCCTGTCGTCGTCCGGTTCGCGTCACCGGTGCCCGATCGCGCCCTCGCCGAGCGTGGTGTCCGGATCACCCCGTCGACGCCGGTGCCCGGACAGTTCTCCTGGATCGGCGACCGCACCGTGCAGTGGACCCCGGCGCACTTCTGGCCGGCCGACACACGGGTGACCGTCGAGGCGGCGGGCGCGAGGTCGCAGTTCCAGGTGGGTGACGCACTCGTCGCCGTCGCGAACACGACGACGCACCAGTTCACGGTCAGCATCAACGATCAGGTCGTGCAGACCATGCCGGCGTCCATGGGCAAACCCGGATACGAGACACCGCTCGGGACGTTCCCCGTCATCGAGCAGTTCCGCGACATGATCATGGACTCGTCGACGTACGGCGTCCCGATCGACGACGAGGAGGGCTACCGCCTCTACGTCGAGTACGCCACCCGCATCACGTGGGGCGGGATCTTCGTGCACGCCGCACCGTGGTCGGTGAACTCGCAGGGCTTCGAGAACGTCAGCCACGGCTGCATCAATCTCAGCACCGAGAACGCGCAGTGGTTCTACGACAACGCCAAGATCGGCGACCCGGTCATCGTCACGGATTGAGTCCCGGACCGGAGACACAGAAAAGGCGGCTTCCCGTCTCCGGGAAACCGCCTTCGCTGATCATCTGGTCGGGCTGACAGGATTTGAACCTGCGACCACTTGACCCCCAGTCAAGTGCGCTACCAAGCTGCGCCACAGCCCGTCCACACCCTCGTTCAGGTGCTCGATGAGATTACATCAGGGGCAGTCCGTAACGCTAATCGACTGGTCAGGGCACATTCCGTCAGATCAACGACCTCGCCGCTCACGCTTTTCGCGCACCCGCACCGAGATGCGGACGGGGCTGCCGTCGAAATTGAACTCCTCGCGCAGACGCCGCTCCAGGAACCGGCGGTAGCCCGCCTCCAGGAACCCGGTCGTGAACAGCACGAACGTCGGCGGGCGTGTTCCGGCCTGCGTGGCGAACATCACCCGAGGCAGCCGGCCACCGCGCATCGGCGGCGGAGTGGCGGCGACGACCTCCTTGAGCCAGGTGTTGAGCCGGCCCGTGGGAATGCGCTTGTCCCAGGACTCCAATGCGGTGTCCAGGGCGGGGACGAGCTTCTGCACCGCGCGCCCCGTCTGCGCCGAGATGTTGACGCGCTGCGCCCACGGCACCCGCACCAGGTCCCGATCGACTTCCCGATCGAGCTGGAGGCGCCGGTCCTCGTCGACGAGATCCCACTTGTTGAACGCGATGACGAGGGCCCGGCCGGCGTCGGCCACCATGCTCAGCACGCGCAGGTCCTGCTCCGAGACCGGCTCGGATGCGTCGATCAGCAGAATCGCGACCTCGGCGGCCTCGATGGCGCTCTTCGTCCGCAGCGACGCGTAGAACTCGGCGCCGCTGGCGTGGCTGACCCGCTTGCGCAGGCCGGCGGTGTCGACGAAACGCCACGGCCTGCCGCCGAGCTCCACGATCGAGTCGACCGGATCGACGGTGGTACCCGCGACGTTGTGGACCACCGAACGCTCGTCGCCCGACAGCTTGTTCAGCAGGCTCGACTTCCCGACGTTCGGCTTCCCGACCAGAGCCACGCGACGCGGCCCGCCGCCGGGGATGCCTTCACGCGGGGTCTCCGGGAGGGCGGCGAGCACCTCGTCGAGGAGATCGCCGGTCCCGCGGCCGTGCGTCGCGCTCACCGAGTGCGGTTGTCCGAGACCGAGCGACCACAGTGCGGCCACCTCGGATTCGGTGCGGCCGTCGTCCACCTTGTTGGCCACCAGCAGAACCGGGGTCTTGGACCGGCGCAGCACCTTGGCCACGGCCTCGTCCGTTGCGGTGGCGCCGACGACGGCGTCGACCACGAGGAGGATCGCATCCGCGGTCTGCATCGCCAGTTCCGCCTGCCGCGCCACCGACTGCTGCAGGCCCTTGGCGTCGGGTTCCCAGCCACCGGTGTCCTGCACCATGAAGCGGCGGCCACTCCAGTTCGCCTCGTAGGAGACGCGGTCCCGGGTGACACCGGGAATGTCCTCGACCACGGCTTCGCGTCGGCCGATGATCCGGTTGACGAGCGTCGACTTACCGACGTTCGGGCGCCCGACCACTGCGAGGGTGGGAACCGGGACGTGGGACTCTCCGTCGCCGCCGTCTTCGAGGTCCAGGACCTCCCAGTCGGATTCCTCACTCCAGGTGCCGTCGCCTGCGAACTCGGTGGTGAATTGTTCGGTCACTGCCCTGCTCCAATTCTTTCGCCTACCACCAGCAGCAACCTGCCGATCACGTCGTCGATTCCGAGTTCGCTGGTGTCGACCAGCACGGAATCGTCGGCCGGCCGCAGCGGCGACACGGCGCGCGTGGAGTCGAGGTGGTCACGACGCTGCACATCGGCCAGCACGGCCGCGTAGTCGTCGCCTCGTCCTTCCGCGAGATTCTGCGCATTCCTGCGCTGTGCCCGGGCTTCCGCCGAGGCGGTGAGGTAGATCTTCACGTCGGCGTCCGGGATCACGACGGTGCCGATGTCCCGGCCCTCGACGACGATCCGTTCGGCCTCGCCGGCGAGACGACGCTGCGCCGCGACGAGCAGTTCACGCACGGCCGGTACGGCGGAGACAGCCGAGACGGCCTTGGTCACCGCGTCGCCGCGAATCTCCTCCCCCACGTCCTCACCGTCGAGCAGGACCTGCTCGCCTGCCGGGTCGGTGCCGATCGACCACGGCAGACCGGCGGTCGCGTCGGCGATCGCCGCGGGATCGGTGAGGTCCACACCCTTACGCAGCGCATGCAGCGTCGCGATCCGGTACATGGCGCCGGTGTCGAGGTAACGGGCACCGAGCCGCTGGGCCAGCATCCGCGAGACGCTCGACTTCCCGGTTCCGGACGGGCCGTCCATCGCGACGACCAGCGACGAGGTACTCACAGGCCCACCGCCCCGTAGAGACCGCCGACCTCGCCTCGACCGAGTACGCGCAGCGTGCCGGGGCGCTGCTCGCCGAGGGCGACCGCGCCGATGTCCGTCCGGACCAGCCGGATGACGGGGTGTCCCACGGCCTCGAACAGGCGGCGCACGATGTGCTTGCGGCCTTCGTGCAGCGTGACGCGGACGAGCGATTTGCCCTCGTTGATGTCGAGGAGCGTGAACGTGTCGACCTTCGCCGGTCCGTCGTCGAGCTCGACACCCTCTTTGAGTTTCTTTCCGACGCCGCGTTCGAGGGCACCCGACACGGTCGCCAGGTACGTCTTCGACACCTCGAAGGACGGGTGCATCAGTCGATGCGCCAGGTCTCCGTCGTTGGTGAGCAGCAGCAGCCCCTCGGTGTCGGCGTCCAGTCGACCGACGTGGAACAATCGCTGACCTGCGGCGACCCGCTCGGAGACGATGTCGCCGACGCACGGGCGACCCAGGTCGTCCGACATCGTCGACTGCCAGCCGCGGGGCTTGTTCAGCGCGAGGTGGACCAGGTCCTTCTGCACGACTACGCGGACACCGTCCACGCGCACCACTGCGTTCTCGGGGTCGATGCGCAGTCCCTGTTCGATGACGATGCGGCCGTCGACCTCGACGCGACCCTGCGAGATCAGTTCCTCGGCCGCACGGCGCGACGCGACACCGGCCTGGGCGAGAACCTTCTGCAGTCGCATGCCGTCGCCCTGCGGCGGGCCGACGGGCCGATCGGCGGCGTCGGCGTACTGGTGCCGGGCCGGCTTGGCGTTGCTGACCTTGGGCGCCTGGGTCTGGGCGCGCTGCGGCTTGGCCGACTTGGGCTTGCCGCGTTTGTTCTTCGCGGCCGCGGCGTCGGGCCTGCCCGACTTCCCCTTGACGGCGTCCGACCTGGTCGGACGCCGATCGGTCTCGGAGCGGCTCGGTCGCCCTCCGGCTTCCGACCTGTCCGAGCGACCCCCGGTCTCCGACCTGGTGGGGCGCTGCTTCTTGTTGTTGTTGCGATCCGGTGTGCCATCTCGGCGAGCGGGTTTCTTCACTTTTGTACTATCCCTGTCAGTCTTCGGTGTCCAGCCCGGTGTCCAACTCTTCTGTGGAAGCCGTAGCTCTATTCATTCTCGCAAATCGTGGATCAGATTCCAGACTGTCACTGATGTCATCTATCAGATCCACGTCAGGTAACAGCGGAGCCAAGGCGGGAAGATCGGCGAGAGACGCCAAGCCGAGCCGTTCCAGGAAGAGCTCCGTCGTCGAATACTGCGTGGCGTTGGTATCGGGATCGACGCCGGCTTCGGCGATCAATCCGCGAGCGAGAAGTGTGCGCACCACACCATCCACGTTGACGCCGCGCACCGCACTGATCCGTGCGCGGGTCAACGGTTGACGGTATGCCACCACGGCCAGAGTTTCCAAAGCCGCCCTCGTCAGTTTGGACCGCGCGCCGTCGAGCAGGAGTCGTTCCACGTAGGGGGCGTACGCGGTGCGCGTGTAGAGACGCCAACCGTCACCGGCATATCGGAGGTCCATCCCGCTCCCACGGGCGGTGAGCTCGGTGGACATGCGGTTCAGCACGTCGGTGATGCGATTCACAGAAGCGCCGGTCGCGGAGGCGAGCAATTCGGCTCCGGCGGGAGAGTCGACGACCAGCAGCAGCGACTCGAGAACGGCTTCGAGTTCGGTGTCCGACAGCTCGGGTTCTGCGTCGACGGCGCCCAGGTCGTCCGACTCGTCGAACGGGGCCGAACTCATCCGTCATCCTCCTCGGTCACCGGGGCGTGTGTGCCCTCCCCGGTCCAGCTCACCAACAATTCCCCGAGCGGCTCGGGCTGTTCGAACAACACCGACCGCTCGCGATACAGCTCGAGCAGCGCCAGGAATCTCGCCACGATCAGGGCGGTCACCTCGCACTCCGAGACCAGGTCGCCGAAGGTCGCCCATTCCCCGGCTCCTCGTTCGCGGAGCAGTTCCAGCATCCGCGCCGCCTGTTCGGGCACCGACACCGCGTGCATGTCGTGCAGATGGTCGAGTCCCACGGTGGGCTTCGGGCGCGGCGTGAACACTGTCGCGGCGATCTCCGCGAACCGCTGCGGGTCGACACCGAGCAACACTTCCGGCAACAACCGGGTGAACTGGTCCTCCAGGGCCGCCGAACGCGGGTACCGGCGCAGCGCGGCCGCCTCGAGCTCACCGAACAGTTGCGCCACCTGCTTGTACGCGCGGTACTGCAGCAGCCGGGCGAACAGCAGGTCGCGCGCCTCGAGGAGCGCGAGGTCCTCGGCGTCCTCCACCTGCCCCGCCGGGAGCAGACGCGCCGCCTTCAGGTCGAGCAGCGTCGCGGCGACCACCAGGAATTCGGTGGTCTGATCGAGACCCATCTCCGAGCCGAGCGTGCGGGTGTAGGCGATGAAGTCGTCCGTCACCTGGTGCAGCGCGACTTCCGTCACGTCCAGCTGTCGCTGGTTGATCAGGGTGAGGAGCAGGTCGAACGGTCCCTCGAAATTCCGCAGCGTCACCCGGAAGCCGGGCTTGACCGCGGGCGCCTGCTGATCCTCGGCCTGCGATACCTGGGTCTGCGGGTCCTCGGTCTGCGGTGGAGCCGGAATGTCCTGCGTATTCACCACTTACCGGCCGGACCGGTGAATGACCTCGCGTGCCAGCGCACGGTAAGCCTCGGCGCCGGTCGATTTCGGCGCCCAGGTGGTGATCGGTTCCCCGGCGACCGAGGTCTCGGGGAAGCGCACGGTGCGGTTGATCACGGTGTCGTACACGAGATCCCCGAACACCTCCACCACGCGGGCCATCACCTCGCGGGCGTGCAGGGTCCGCGAGTCGAACATCGTCACCACGATGCCGGCGAGTTCCAGCCGCGGGTTGAGCCGGTCGTGGACCTTCTCGACCGTGTCGTTGAGCAGCGCCAGTCCGCGCAGGCTGAAGTACTCGCACTCCATCGGGATGATCACCGAGTCCGCGCAGGCCAGCGCGTTGACCGTGAGCAGACCGAGGGACGGCTGGCAGTCGATGAGGACGTAGTCGTACCGGTCGAGCACGGGATGCAGCACGCGCCCGAGCGTCTGTTCCCGCCCGACCTCGGTGACGAGCTGGATCTCTGCCGCCGACAGGTCGATGTTGCTCGGCAGAAGGTCGAGGCCCTCGACGCGCGTCCTCATCAGGACGTCGTCGATCGAGACGCGGGGTTCGACGAGGAGATTGTGGACGGTCAGTTCGAGGTCGTGGTGCGCGACTCCGAGGCCCGCGGACAGCGCCCCCTGGGGATCGAGGTCGACGAGCAGGACACGTCGGCCGAATTCGGCCAGCGACGCACCCAGGTTGATCGTCGACGTCGTCTTGCCGACGCCACCCTTCTGGTTGCACATCGCGATGATCTTGGCGGGGCCGTGCGAGGGCAACGGGGTGGGTTCCGGCACCTCACGCGTCGGCCGTCCCGTGGGGCCGAGCTCACCCCCCACGACCACGGCAGCGTCCTCGAACAAGGCTGCGGGTTCGGTTTGCCGCACGTCGAACATGTCGCCCTCCGGTTGCGAGTGCTCTGACTCCGCCGCTGGCGGCTGCGGTGTCACCACGGTCCGATGATCCCCTGTTCTCTCGATGATCGCTGCCGATCCCACATCGTTATACGAACGCTACCGCCTCGTACCGTAAATTTTCCCCTCGACACGCTTTCCGTCACCTCGCCCGGGGGTGCGCTCCGGCCCACACCTCGCGCAGCGCACCCACTGTCACCAGCGTATATATCTGGGTGGTCGTCACCGAGGCATGTCCCAGCAGTTCCTGGACGACGCGGACGTCGGCGCCGCCGTCGAGCAGGTGGGTCGCGAACGAGTGGCGGAGCGCGTGCGGCGACACCGCCGACGAGATGCCCGCCGCGTCCGCCGCGGTCTGCAGCACCTTCCACGCGCTCTGGCGGGCCGGCCTACCGGCACCACCCGCTGCTTGCCGCCCTTTCCCCGCAGCAGCACCGACCGGGTCTCGGTGTCGACATCGTCGACGTCCAGGCCGACGGCTTCGGAGATGCGGGCGCCCGTCGAATACAGCAACTCGAGCAGCGCGCGGTCGCGGACCGCCCGGGGTCCGTCGGCGGGTCCGCTGCCTCCGACCGCCTCCAGCAGCGCCAGTACCTCGTTGACCGGTAGAGACTTGGGGAGCCGTTTCGCCGGCGACGGCGGCCGCACGTCCCGGGCGACGTCCCCGGCAGTCATCCCCTCGGCCGCGGCAACCGGTGGAATCCGCGCACCGCGATCAGGGCGCGGGCCGCCGAGCTCGCGGCCAGCGGCGGCAGTTCGCGAGCCGGATCGCCGGTTCGCAGAGCGATCACGAAGTCACTGACATCCTGTTCGCGGATCCTGCCGATGTCGGTGACCTCCCGGTCGGCGAGGAACAGCGTGTACCGCTCGAGGTCGCGGCGGTACGAACCGAGGGTGTTGCGGGCAGCTCCGCGCTCGACGGCCAGGTGGTCGAGGTCCGAATCCACCTGCCGCGCTATCACCACGTCATGCCCGCGCGGCCTCGTCCCCGGCGGCACGCGAGCGTTTCCGCTCGCTGAACCTGTCGGGGCGATCGACCCAGGGCGCGGCCACTTCGCGGAGTTCGCCGAGACCGCCCGGCCGGGACCGAGCAGAGGCGAGGGCCATCACCCCGGCCACGGCCGTGGCGTTGACGATGCTCCCGTTCAGCACCATCGACACGACCTCGTCGAGCGGGATCCGCTCGATCTCGAGGTCGGCTTCCTCGTCCTCCGGGTCGGGCCGATCCACGTCGTACAGGTCCTCGGCGAGGAACACGCGCACCGACTCGTCCGTGAACCCGGGCGAGAGAACGACATCCACGAGAACCGCCCAGCGACGAGCCCCGAGCCCGGTCTCCTCCGCCAGCTCGCGCCCGGCGGCGTCGACGGGGTCCTCCCCAGGCTCGTCCAGTAGGCCCGCCGGGATTTCCCACAACCGGCGCCCCACCGGGTGCCGGTACTGGTGGATCAGGACGACCCGGTCCTCGTCGTCGAGCACCACGACGGCGACGGCGCCGTGGTGCTCGACGACCTCACGTTCGGCGGTCCGGCCGTCCGGCATCGCGACGTGATCCACCCGGAGGGCGAGGATCGCGCCGCTGTAGACGGCGCGCGAGTCGAGAGTCTCGAATTCGTGCCGGCCGGTCTCGGTCATGTTCGGTCTCGCCCTATCCCGCGCTGTCGACCGACGCGACCTCGTCGCGGTCGGCGGAGTCGGCGAGTTCGTCATCGGCGGCTACGGCCGCGGCCCGCTCCTCACCGTGCACGTCGACGGGGAGCCGCTCTTCGAGCTTGTGCCTCAGCGCCGCGTCGACGAACGCCGCGAACAGCGGGTGCGGACGCGTCGGACGGCTCTTCAGCTCGGGGTGCGCCTGCGTCGCGACGAAGAACGGGTGCTGGTCGGCCGGGTACTCGACGAACTCGACGAGGTGACCATCGGGCGAGGTTCCGCTGAACCGGAGTCCGCTCTTCGCGATCCGGTCGCGGTACGCGTTGTTGACCTCGTAGCGGTGACGGTGACGCTCCGACACCTCTTCGCTGCCGTACGCCCGGGCGACGACGGACCCCTTCGTCAGGACCGCGGGGTACGCACCGAGGCGCATCGTGCCGCCGAGATCCGCCTCGCCGGCGATGACGTCTTCCTGGTCGGCCATCGTGGAGATCACGGGGTGCGTGGTCTCGGGCTCGAACTCGGCAGAGTTGGCGTCGTCGAGACCCACGCTGCGCGCGGCCTCGATCACGACGCACTGCAGGCCGAGGCACAGTCCGAGCAGCGGGATCTTCCGGTGGCGGGCGTACCGGATGGCGCCGAGCTTGCCCTCGATACCTCGGATTCCGAAGCCGCCGGGAATCAGCACGCCGTCGACCTCGCCGAGTGCGGCCTGCGCGCCCGTCTCCGTCTCACACGCGTCGGACGGCACCCAGGAGATTTCCACCTTCGAGCGATTCGCGAACCCGCCGGCGCGCAGCGCCTCGGTGACGGACAGGTAGGCGTCCGGCAGGTCGACGTACTTTCCGACCAGCGCGATCCGCACGGTCTCGCGCGGCTGGTGGACGCGCTCGAGCAGGTTGCCCCACACGGTCCAGTCCACGTCGCGGAACGGCAGACCCAGCTGACGCACCACGTACGCGTCGAGGCCCTCGCTGTGCAGCACCTTCGGGATGTCGTAGATCGAGGGCGCGTCGGGGGTCGAGATGCACCCGTCGACGTCGACGTCGCACATGAGCGCGATCTTGTTCTTCAGCGCCGGGGGAACCTCCCGGTCGCAGCGCAGGATCAGCGCGTCGGGCTGGATACCGATGTTCCGCAGCGCCGCAACCGAGTGCTGGGTGGGCTTCGTCTTGAGCTCACCCGACGGCGCCAGGTACGGAACCAGGGAGACGTGGAGGAAGAAAACGTTGTCGCGACCGACGTCGTGGCGCACCTGACGGGCGGCCTCGAGGAACGGCTGCGACTCGATGTCGCCGACGGTGCCACCGATCTCCGTGATGACGACGTCGGGCTGGTGTCCCTGGAGGTCCGGTCCGCTCATGGCGAGGATCCGGCTCTTGATCTCGTCCGTGATGTGCGGGATGACCTGGACGGTGTCGCCCAGGTATTCGCCGCGCCGCTCCTTGGCGATGACCGTCGAATACACCTGGCCGGTGGTCACATTCGCCTGACCGGACAGGTCGCGGTCGAGGAAGCGCTCGTAGTGGCCGACGTCGAGGTCGGTCTCGGCGCCATCCTCGGTGACGAACACCTCACCGTGCTGGAAGGGGTTCATCGTGCCCGGATCGACGTTGAGATACGGATCCAGTTTCTGCATGGTCACGCGCATTCCTCGCGCGGTCAGCAATTGCCCGAGGCTCGAGGCTGTGAGGCCCTTGCCGAGTGAGGAGGCGACGCCGCCGCTCACGAAGATGTGCTTGGTAGCGGTACGCGAATGAGTGCGTGACTGTGGCAAAGGGGCTCCCGTGACGACTGTGCAGGGCTTGGTCTGTTCGAGCAATGCTGGGGCCTGCCGACCCACGGGACTTCACGGTAACACCTTGTCGTACGTCCCGGAAACAACGCGCCGCGATTGCCCGCCCCGATGTGACGCGCGCTACGCCGGGGTGGCCCCCACGGTGACTCCGGTGGTGCCGGGCCCGGTGCCGTACCGGCCGGCGCCGCCGTTCAGTTGCTCCTGCAGCGCGAGCGGGACGGTGATCTTGCCCGCTTCCCGGTCGATGTTGTCGATCGTGGTCAGCGCCGCGGAGAGGGCCGCGTCGGCCCGCGCCACGGCGACCGCACCGTTGCCCTGCGCCGACGCCGGACGTCCGGCGAGAACCGCCCCGGCACCGCGCGAATCCAGCGCGCCCGCGAACCGGGCCACCACCGCACCGCGATTGCCGCTGACGCCGTCCTCCACGTCGCGATCTCCGGTCAGCACCACAGCGACCTGTGCCGGTTGGACTGCACCGTCGTCGTAGCTGACGAATCCCGCACCGCGGAGGGTCTCCAGGGCCAGCGCCATCTCCTGCGCGGAACTCTGTGGCTGGCCCGTCTCCTTGCCGAGCATGAGGACCGAGCCCAGCAGGTCGCCCGCGAGACTGCCCTGGTCGACGGCCCCGGTCTTCAGCGTGACACCCGCAGGGATCACGTTGTTGACGACCGTCCGCAGCCGGTCACCGCCCGTGGCGTCCACGAACGAATCGGTCAACGAGACCCGGCCGGTCACCGACCCACCGGCCTGCGCGATCATGCGGTTGACCCCGTCGAGGTCGGCGGGGTCGGCATCCGGGGTCGTCACGACCATCACGGTGCGTTGTGCGAGCGAGTCGGCCACCACGCGGCCACCCACCGCGGAATCGAAGCCGTCCGCCGAGTTCAACTGCTCGGTCAGCTGGTTGTTGCGTTCGTTCGCCTTCTCCACGTCGGTCTGCAGGTCGGCCTTGTCGTCGCGCAGTCCCGACACGAGACCGCTCGACAACAGGCCGGAGCCCATCACCACGCCGATTGCCAGAGCCAGGAAGATCGCCGCTATGGAAATGGCATGTTGACGCAGAGAAATCACTTGAAGAACCCTTGGACCCACAACGCGAAGCTGTTCCACGTCGCGACGGCCCAGTCCAGTGCCTCACCACCGATGTTCGACACCACCAGGGCCACGATCACCGCCACGAGAGCGGCCAGCACGAGCAGCGCGATCGCCCCGCCCGACACCCGGCTCCGGTACAGGGTCGCCACGGCCTTCGCGTCCACCAGTTTCGGCCCGACCTTCAGGCGGGTCATGAACGCCGACGGGTTGCTGTCGCGGCGCCCGCGGTCGAAGAATTCGTCGAGGGAGACGGTGCTCCCGACCGTGACGATCAGCGACGCGCCGTGATGATCGGCCAGCAGCAGCGCCAGGTCGGACGGGGACCCCGACGCGGGGAACGTCATCGCTCCGATGCCGAGGTCCTGGATCCGTGACAGACCGGGTGCGTGACCGTCCTGGTCGGCGGGAAGAACCACCTCGGCGCCCGACTTCAACGTGGCACTCGTGATGTCCTCGGGGTCGCCGACGATGAGATCCGGGCGATAGCCCGCCGACTTCAGGACGTCGGCGCCTGCCCCGACGCCGATGAGGATCGGCGAGTACTCCTTGATGAACGGCTTGAGGTTCTTCAGGTCGGACGCGTGATCCGGGCCGTCGGACACGATCACGACGTGCCGTTCCTTCATGTCGACGTCGACGTCGGGGACTCCGACACCGTCGATCAACAGCGGACTCTCGGTGCGGATGAACTCGATGGTGTTGCCGGAGAACGCCTCGAGGTGGTCGACCAGACCGGTCTTCGCCTCGATCATCCGGTCGGAGATCTCCGCCTCGGTCTGTTCGTCGCCCTTGGCGATGCGCCGCTCCCCGGAGTAGACACCTCCCCCGTTCACCCGGACCTTGCTGCCGTCCTTGATGCTCTTGAAGATCTCGGCGCCGGCCGAATCCACCAGGAGGATGCCGTTGGCGACGATCACCTCCGGACCGAGGTTGGGATAACGCCCCGAGATCGAGGGCGACGCGTTGATCACTGCGAGAACGCCGGCCTTCACCAGGGCGTCCGCGGTCCCGCGATCGAGGTCGAGCTCGTCGAGAACGACGATGTCACCGGGTCCGACGCGTCGCAGCAACTTGGCCGTGTTGCGATCCACCCTGGCGATGCCGCTGACCCCAGGCAAAGTTTCGGTGTTACGTGACAGCAGTGCCGGCATCTTCATGAGTTCGATGATGGACCGGAAGCAGGACCGACCTGTGGAGGCGCGCCGAACCGTTTACCACATCAGTCACACCATTACCACGGGTGCAGCCGACGGTCCGCCGGACCGGTTCAGACGGAACGCTCGGCGTTGGCGGTGGCCAACAGTTCCTCCGCGTGGGCGCGCCCGGTCTCCGTGTCGTCGAGTCCGGCGAGCATCCGGGCCAGTTCCACCACCCGCTCGTCATCGGTGAGTGTGTGCACACCGCTGCTGACGACGCCGTCCGCGTCGTCGACCTTGTCGACCACCAGGTGAGTGTCCGCGAACGCCGCGACCTGCGGCAGGTGCGTCACGACGATGACCTGGTGCGTCCGGGCGAGCCGGGCCAGTCGCCGGCCGATCTCGACCGCGGCCCGGCCGCCGACGCCGGCGTCGACCTCGTCGAACACCATCGTCGCGCCCGAATCGGACCCGGCGAGCACTACCTCGAGGGCCAGCATCACGCGCGAGAGTTCACCGCCGGACGCGCTCTTGCTGATGGGTAGCGACTGTGCACCGCTGTGCGCCGACAGCCGGAATTCCACTTCGTCGACGCCGGACGATCCCGCGTGCAGTTCCGTGCCGTCGACGGTGAGCGGTGCCGTGTCCTGCGGTCCGGCGATCCGGGGCCGGACCGACACCTCGAGAGCGGCCCGGCCCATCGCCAGACCTGCAAGTTCGGAACTGACCGCCTTGGCGAGCTTGACCGCAGCCTTGACGCGGGCCGCGGTCAGCTTCGACGCGGCCTCGGCGGTGGACGCCGCCGACTCCTCGACCTGCTTCGTCAACGCCGCCAATGCATCGGAGGACACGTCGATCTTCTCGAGCCTCGCACGGGCGTTGCCTGCCCATTCCAGTACGCCGTCGACGTCGGCGGCGTACTTGCGGGTGAGGTTCTTCAGTTCCGCCTGCCGCGACAGCAGGGAGTCCAGCGCCCCCGGATCCGCCGGAAGCCCGGCGAGATACGTGGTCAGATCCGCGGAGACGTCGGTGACCACCGCGATCGCATCGGCGAGCCGCGGTCCGAGCCCGTCGAGTTCGGGGTCGGTGGCCGATTCGATCCGGGCCCGCGCCTCGGACAACAGATCCAGCGCGGGTGCGCCGACGCCGTCGCCGTCCATGTCGTCGCCGCCGGCGAGCGCGGCGTGCGCTTCCTCGGCCGCCGAGCGCAGCGAGTCGAGTTCACTGAGCCTGCGCACCTCCGACACGATCGACTCGTCCTCGCCCGGGGTGGGGGCGACGCCGTCGATCTCGTTCAGGGCGAACGTCAGCTGGTCGGCTTCCTGCGCGAGTTCCCGGGTACGCCCGGTGCGTTCGATCAGCTCGGATCGCGCGGTCACCCATTCGTCGCGGTGCTTACGGTACCGCGCCAGCAGCGGGCCGACCGTCTTGTCCGCGAACCTGTCCAGGGCGGCGCACTGCTGGTCCGGGCGGAGCAGCCGCAGCTGATCGTTCTGCCCGTGCACGGTGAGCAGCGGATCGGTGAACTCGGACAGCACGCCCGCCGGAACACTGCGCCCACCCAGGTGGGCGCGGGACCGTCCGTCGCTGCCGACGGTCCGCACCGCGATGATGGTGCCGTCCTCGTCGCGCTCGGCGCCGGTCGATTCGAGCAGCCGGGAGACGGCACGTTCGACGTGCTCCGAACCCTCGTCCGTCATGAACCGGCCCTCGACCACGGCACGGGGAGCGCCGAGACGCACCCGGCCCGCGTCCGCTCGCGCGCCGCTGAGCAGGTGCAGGCTCGTCACCACCATCGTCTTGCCCGCACCGGTCTCACCGGTGAGCACCGTCAAACCTTCGTGGAATTGCGCCGACGCCTCGGAGATCACACCGAGGTTGTCGATCCTGATCTCTGCCAGCACGTCTAGGGCTTCCTTCCTCGCCACCCGGTGACGGGCAGCTCGAACTTTCGCACCATCCGGTCCGCGAACGGCGCCGAATCCAGTCGTATCCAACGAACGGGTTCCTTGCCACGCACCACCTCGACGCGAGCGCCCGCGGGCAGCTCGAGGGTCCGGCGACCGTCGCAGAACACCAGACCGTCGTGGCTGCCTGCCACCGTCTCCACCGCGATCAGCGAATTCGGGCTCGTCACGAGAGGGCGCGCGAACAGCGCGTGCGCGTTGCTCGGGACCACCAGCAGGGCCTCCAACTCCGGCCACACCACGGGGCCGCCGGCCGAGAACGCGTATGCCGTCGACCCGGTCGGGGTGGAGATGAGGACACCGTCGCAGCCGAACGCCGACACGGGGCGGCCGTCCACCTCGAGCACCACCTCGAGGACACCGAGCCGGGACCGGTTCTCGATGCTCGCCTCGTTGAGTGCCCAGCCGCGTTCGATGATCTCGTCGTCCACCCGGACCAGCACGTCCAGCGTCATGCGGTGTTCGATGCGGTATTCACGACGCACCACCTGGGCGAGCGCCTCGTCGAGGTGCTCGGCCTCCGTTTCCGCGAGGAACCCGATCCGGCCGAGGTTGATGCCCAGAACCGGAATGGACGCGGCCTGGGCGAGTTCCGCTGCCCGGAGGAATGTTCCGTCCCCGCCGAGGACGAGCACCATCTCGCAACCGAGGGCGGCGTCGGGGCCGGCCTGCACGATGGTGACTTCCAGCCCGGGAACCAGGAATTCGTCGGCCGCCATGCCGTCCATCGGTTCGATGCGGGTGCTGTCGACCTCGTCGACGAGGACGCGCAGTCCGATCCCGGCCCGCTCGAAGATCTTGCCGACACGTCGCGCGGTCTCCGTGATCTCGGCGCGGCCCGGGTGCGCCACGAGCAGGATCTCCCGCTCGCGTTGCCGGGCGCCGCTGCTTCCCCCGCTCACTGTGGTCCCTCCTGCACCGCGGTGCGGATCAACTCTTCTACCGACTCGACCGGTCCATCATCCGTCCCGGGTGTGACATCCGCGCGGAGCCACAGGAAGTACTCGACGTTCCCCGACGGTCCCGGCAGCGGACTGGCCACTGCACCGACGGTACGCAGTCCCAGCGACGCTGCCGTATTCGCGACATCCAGCACCGCGGTGACGCGCAGCTCCGGGTCCCGCACCACGCCACCGGAGCCCACGTGGTCCTTGCCGACCTCGAACTGCGGCTTCACCATCGGAATCAGATCTGCGCCCTCGGCCGCGCAGGCGACGAACGCCGGGAGGACGAGCTTCAGGGAGATGAACGAGAGGTCCGCGACCACCAGATCGACCGGGCCGCCGATCTGCTCGGCGTCGATGGATCGCACGTTGGTCCGGTCCACGACATGGACGCGTTCGTCGGACTGCAGCCGCCACACCAGCTGGCCGTAGCCGACGTCCACCGCCACGACCTCCCGCGCGCCGCGGTGAAGCAGCACATCGGTGAAGCCGCCGGTGGACGCGCCGGCGTCGAGGCAACGCCTGGCCTCGACCTCGAGTCCGCGGGGCCCGAAGGCCTCGAGCGCACCGAGAAGTTTGTGCGCCCCGCGCGATGCCCAGGACACTTCGTTGTCGACCTCGACCACCCGCAACGGAGTTCCCGCTGCGATTGCGGTGGCCGGTTTGGTGGCCGCCGCACCCGAGATCAGGACTCGGCCGGAGGAGATGAGTTCTTGCGCGTGCTCACGGGACCGGGCCAGTCCCCGCCGAACGAGTTCGGCATCCACCCGTGCTCGACGGGCCACGTCAGATCTTGTCCACGGTGGCCAGCGCCTCCACCAGCACGTCGTGCGCCTTCTCGAGCAGATGGGCTTTGCGTGGGATGACTCCGACGCCGTGCTCGTCGTCAGGATCCGGTTCGACGGCTCCGAGACGCGACAACAATCCGTCGACCTCCGTGTGGATCTTCTCGGGGTCGACACTCTGAGGAGGCCCAGGTAAATGGGCTCCCGGGCGCGGTATTGGCGTGCTCATCGGGCACAACGCTAGTCCATCGCGTTCCGATACGCATACAGCGAATCGCGTGACGAACAACGCGGGTCTGCCGGGTTTCAGGCACCCCAGCCGGAGACGACCGCAGTCACCGCGGGCGTCGTCGACGTGATCCGCGCGAAGTCGGGGAACTTCCAGGCGCCGACGGTCGCGGCCCGCAGCAGCGCCGCCGATTCCACCGGCTCGGCGGAATCGGTGGTCGGTTCGATCACCAGGTCGGTGCCGTCGAACTCGACGGACCACCGGCTGTCCTCACCGATGAGGGATTCCTCGGCGGGCCGGTTGAGCGCGTCCAGTTCGGACGCCAGATAGGTGGGCCGTTGCTCCGGGGCGGCGCGCAGCACGTCGACCGCGGTGCTCACGCCGGTGAGCACCAGCAGCGAGTCGAGACCGACGTTGTTGGCGCCTTCGATGTCGGTGTCCAGCCTGTCGCCCACGACGAGCGGGCGCACACAACTGCTGCGGCGCATCGCATCCTCCATGAGCGGCGCGGCCGGTTTACCCGCCACGAGCGGTTCGCGCGACGTCGCCGTGCGTAGCGCTGCGACCATCGATCCGTTGCCGAGGACGAGTCCGCGTTCGGTGGGGAGGGTCGAGTCCAGGTTCGCCGCCACCCAGACCGCACCGGCCCGGATCGCGAGCGTCGCCTCGGCGAGTATCGCCCAGTCCGTCGTCGGCGAATGTCCTTGGACGACAGCTGCGGGCGCGTCCTCGAACGACCGCACCGGGCGCAGCCCGACGTTCCGGACTTCGTCGGCGAGCGCTTCGGTTCCCACGATGAGCACCGGTGAATCGGGTGCGACGTTCTCCGCGAGCAGCCTGGCGGCGGACTGCGAACTCGTCACCACCGTCGACTCGTCGGCGTCGAAGCCGAGTTCGGTCAGGTGTTCAGCGACCTCGCCCGGTCTGCGACTGGCGTTGTTGGTCACGTAGTAGCACGACTGCTCCCCGGCCGCCAAAGCCTCTCGCGCACCGGGGATTTCCTGCGGACCCTGGTACAGGGTGCCGTCGAGGTCGAGCAGGAGGGCGTCGTAACCGTCGCGCAGGGCCGTCACTGATCGTCTCCGGTCAGCTCGGCCACACGCTCCTCCGCGTCGGTGTCACCCTCGAGATCCGCCGCGGCGGAATTGAGGAACCACTTGAGTCCGTCCTCGATGCGACCTGCCGCCACCAGGGCATCCGCGTACGCGTAGAACAGACGAGCGGGACCGGGACCGGTCCGCGAGGCGTCGAGATCGGGGGTCTGCAGCGTGACCACGGCCTGGTCGAACTGACCGAGGTCCATGCGCGCTCCGGCGACCACAATGCGCAGCTCGGCTGCCTCGTCACCGGACAGTGCAGCAGCTTCCTCGCTCCGCCCGAGTTCGATCGCACGCTCCGGGCGGCCCAGTCCACGTTCGCAGTCCGCCATCACCGCGAGCAGTCCGGGACCACCGGCCATGCGGCGAGCGGCGCGCAACTCCGACAGCGCCTCCGCCCATTCGCCGGCGTGATACGCGGTGATACCGGCGGCCTCACGCACGATGGCGATACGGCCCGCGCGTTGGCGCGCGGCGCGGGCATGCGCGAGCGCAAGTCTCGGATCGTCGTCGACGAGCTTGCCGGCCATCACCAGGTGACGCGCAACCGTGTTCGCGTTCGTCTTGTCCAGGCTCAGGAGGTCGCGTCGTACAGCGGGATCGAGCTCGCCGGCCTCGACGTTCTCGGGCAGATCCGGTTCGTCCGGGCGCGCCTGCTGCCGCTGCGGACGGTCGCCTTCACGTCCGCGAGGGGCGAAGCCGCCCTCGCCGCCACGACGGGGTCCGCCACCGCGGCGATCGCCCCCGGCGCCGCCACGGTTGTCGCGCGGATCACGACGGGGACCACCGGAGGAGCCACCACGACCCGAACCGCCGGCGCCGCCACGATCGCTACCGGACGCACCGCCACGATTGCTGTTGGAGGCACCGCCTCGATTATTGGAGGCACCGCCTCCACGGAAGGACCGACGTCCGTCGTCACTCTCCGACACAGTCATTCCTTTCATACAAACCACGAAAGGGGACCCAATATATTGGGTCCCCTTTCGGTAACGGATGTTCGGCGGTGTCCTACTCTCCCACACCCTGTCGGGTGCAGTACCATCGGCGCTGGAGGGCTTAGCTTCCGGGTTCGGAA
>NZ_JBHWUE010000081.1:0-42513 GCF_042738615.1 Rhodococcus sp. NPDC059968 | reverse complement strand
TCAGACAACCGCTGATCACTGCTCGGCTTCACCCATCCCACACGTGGCACGGGCTCGAGAATAACAGCCGTGTGATTCTAAGTAAACGGTATTGGAGCTAGCCCAGATGACTGTTGCCTCTGCACCCACCGTTAATCTTTCCGGCAGCGTGTCCATGCCGCGCCTCGGCCTCGGGACGTGGCCGATGAAAGACGCCGAAGCAGAACGCGCGGTCGAGTCCGCCCTGACGCAGGGCTACCGGTTGGTCGACACTGCCGCCGCGTATGGCAACGAAGCCGCGGTCGGCCGCGGGGTCCGTCAGTCGGGCCTTCCCCGGGAGGAGGTCTTCGTCACGACCAAACTGCACAATTGCGACCACGGGTACGACAACGCCCTGCGGGCGTTCGATCGGTCGTCGGACGAGCTCGGACTCGACTACCTCGACCTGTACCTCATTCACTGGCCGATGCCGTTTCTCGATCGCTATGTCGAGACCTGGCGGGCGTTGGCGAAGCTGCAGGAGGACGGACGGATTCGTGCGATCGGCGTGTCGAACTTCAAGCCTGCACACCTCGATCGGTTGATCGCTGAAACCGGCATCGTTCCTGCCGTGAATCAGATCGAACTGAACCCGCGCACCAACCGACCGGAAGAACGCGCCTACCACCGGGAACAGGGGATCGTCACCGAATCGTGGAGTCCCCTCGGGCCCGGAACCGATCTCCTGGAGATTCCGGCTATCACCGATCTCGCCCGCAAGTACGGCAAGCAGCCCGGACAGGTGGTCCTGCGCTGGCACATGGATCTCGGCCTGGTCGCCACCCCGAAGTCGGCGAACCCCGGGCGGATCGCAGCGAACATCGATGTCTTCGACTTCGCCCTCACGGCGGACGAGGTCGACTCCATTACCGCGCTCGATACCGGTTCAGTCCCCCCTGTGGACTCGGACAAGCCGCTGAGCCCGCCCCCGGGCGTCGTCGAATCCGGGGTGAACTAGTCCCGCTGGGTTTGCCGGCTGCCGGGACACGTCGATGACCGGTGCCGGCCGGAGGGTGCTCAGAGCGAGGTGACTGCCCGCAGCACGGTGGCCGCCGCCCCTACGTAGGCCAGGGCGACGGCAACCGTGCGGGCGTGGGCCGGGTCGACCCGGCCGGTCAGGGTGCTGCCGATCTTGACGCCGACCAACAGGGCGGCGGCCGCGGTCAGACCCAGTCTCGGATCGATGTGGACGGCTCCACCGGACGCGAGTTTGGTGGCCATCGACAGGCCGGCGACCGTGAAAAAGAACGGTTGCAGGGTCGCGGCGAAGGCTTGTTGTGGCCACCGGGTGGCGAGCGCGTAGATCGTCACCGGGGGTGCGGCGACCCCGGCGGTGGTGTTCATCAGTCCGGATACGAAACCCGCAGCCACCACCGGGGTTCGGCGATCGCCGTGGTGACACAGGCGCCGACGAGCCAGCACAGTGGCGGTGAGCCCGACGAGGACGCTGACCCCGACAACGAGGGCCAGCCACGACGCCGGGACCGCAGCGACCAGCACGGCGCCGGGTAGGACGCCGAGGGTCGCCGCCGCGGTCAGCATCCGGTACCGGCGCCAGTCCACGTCGCGGCGCACGACACCGAAGATCAGTGCGGCCGAACAGATGCTGCAGATGTTGACCAGCAGCACCCCCGTTGCGGGGCCGAGGAGCAGCGTGAGCAGCGGGGCGGAGACGAGCGCGAGACCGGTACCGCTGAGCCGCTGCAGGACGGCGCCGACCATCACCGCTGCGGCGACCGCCGCCCCGAGCAGGAGCACGGTATCGATCAACTGGTGCGCTCTCCGACGCCGATCTCCATCAGGTCTTCGCCGACGATCAGGTCGCCGGAGAAACCGGCGGCCGCGGCCTGCCACCGTTCGGTCGGGTTGTTTCCCGGCGCGAGATGCGAGAGGACCAGTGTTTTCACCCCGGCCTCCTCGGCGACCGGACCGACCTGCTCGATCGTGGTGTGCGAGTGCAGGAGGTGTTCGATGAACCCTTCCTCTTCCGGGCTGTACGGCGGTTCGCCGTAGAGTGATTTGACCCAGTCGGCGTCGATCACCTCGTGGACGAGGACGTCGGCGCCTGTGGCCATCGTGATCAGGTTGGGCGTGGGTGCGGTGTCGCCGGAGAAGACGATGGATCCGTCGTCGGTGTCGAAGCGGAACGCGAATGCGGGATAGACGGCGCCGTGATCGACGAGGGTCGCGGTCACCCGGACGCGGTCGTCCTCCATGACCAGGAACGGGTCCATGACCGGGAACTGGTTGTCGTTGGCCCGGGCCCCAACTTCGGCGGGAATCGGGATGTCGTGGGTGCGAATGAGCTTGTCGAGACCGGGTTTACCGGAGTCGCGGAGCCGGTCGTTGATGTCGGTGGCGAATGCCTGGGTGAGGTAGTTGGTCATGTCCACCGTGCCCGGTGTCGGGTTCTCGGGGTTGATCACCGGGACGTCGGTGTTGCCGGAGATCGGGGGCAGGGCAC
Source organism: Rhodococcus sp. NPDC059968 (assembly GCF_042738615.1). Taxonomy (NCBI): domain Bacteria; kingdom Bacillati; phylum Actinomycetota; class Actinomycetes; order Mycobacteriales; family Nocardiaceae; genus Rhodococcus; species Rhodococcus sp. NPDC059968. The sequence continues at coordinate 40,031 of NZ_JBHWUE010000081.1, read as the reverse complement.
CCCGGTCACCGGGCCCGTACACCTCGACCGGTGCCGGACCGGGAAGTCCCTGGTACCAGCCGGAGAGCACGACGTTGAAGTAGTCCATGGTGTGATCGGAATGCAGGTGCGTCAGGAAGACACTGCGCAGTCCCTCGTAGCCGTGGAAGTCGCCCTCCTTACCGAGGTTGGCCAGCCGAAGTTGGTGTGCGACGCCCATTCCGCAGTCGACCAGATAGATCGCGTCGTCGACGACGAGCGCGGTGGCGATGCCGTGGCGGGTCTGGTCGGTGCCGTTGTGGGGGGCGATCCAAGTCATCGGGCCGCCGGCGGTGCCGAGCAGGACCAGGCGGGTGCGGTGCGAGCGTGCGTTGTCGACGTACGCGAAGCTGCCGGTAGACGCCTCGGAGGTGGTGGTGTCGGCCGAGGAGCATCCGGCCAGCGCGGTCGCGGTCCCGAGGGCCATGACGCCCGCGAGCAGTCCGCGGCGGGAAAGCGAATGTTGGTGAGCCTCATGGATGAGGTTGCACATCGAAATAGTCCTTCGCTGAATTCGGCACGGCCGGCCTCGACAGGGGCGCGCGTAACGCGGCATTGCCGGAGCGACCGTCGTGTGGGCGTCGACGCTGGTGCGGACGCCGCAGGCGCAGGCACCGGATCGGGTGGGTGGGTAACTCAGGAAGCGAGCGGTGCGGACCGGGCGGTGGTGGGGTTCTTCGTCCCGGCGCGTTCGCGTTCGGTCATTCCGCCCCATACCCCGTGCGGTTCGGGGGTGCCCAGGGCATGGGCGAGGCAGTGCGGCCGCACCGGGCAGTCGCCGCAGATCTTCTTGGCCGCGTTCTCGCGGCGGATCCGTTGTCCGGCGGGTTCGCCGTCGGGGGCGAAAAAGGTGGCCGAACCGGTGGTGCGGCATCGGGCGTGGAGCTGCCAGTCCCAGAATTCGGTGACGGCGGTGAGCTTGGCTTGCTGCCGCGAGAGCAGAGTCGACGGCATGGTGGTTCTCCTCCGGGGACCCGGTGACGGTCCGCCGCCGGGCACACGAATATCGGCGGACGTGGTTGCCCGCGGCCGGCCGGCGGGGTGGGTGCGCCACGCTCCCCACCCCGCCGACCGCCGACGGTCAGCGAATTCCTATGCGGGGATGGGGGTGCCCCGGTGGGTTTCGCTGAGTTCGGCCGGGCGCGCCGACTGTCCGGAGCCCGGGTCCTTGTGGAAGGCACCGTTCTTCATGATGCCCACGATCTTGGACTGGTCCTGCAGGATGGTGATGTCCTCGAGCGGGTCACCGTCGATGAGGATCATGTCCGCGTAGAACCCGGCCTTGACCTGCCCGAGGTCGTCGGGCATCCGCATGATCTGCCCACCGAGGGCGGTGGCCGAGAGCAGCGTGTCCTTTGGGGAGAACTCGAGCAGTTCGACGAAGTGCTGCAGGTCGCGGGCGTAGGTGCCGTGCGGGGTCCACGCGAAGCCGTAGTCGCCGCCGGGCAGCACCCGGATGCCGCGTTCCTTCATCTTCTTCAGCGCCTCGATCGCACAGTCGAGCTCGTGCTGGTATCCGGCAGCTTCGGCGGCCTCGGGGGGATACCCGAACGCTTCGGCGTCGTGCAGGGTGGCGACCAGCCAGTTCAGCCCGGGTGCGACGAAGATGCGGTCCTTCTGCTCTTCGAGCATGTCCAGACCTTCCTCGTCGGTGAAGGAGGCGTGGTAGATGATGTCGACGCCGTTGCGCAGCGACATCTTCACGCTCTCCCCGGACCGGGCGTGGGAGCACACCCGCAGTCCGCGGCGGTGCGCCTCGGTGACCGCGGCGAGGGTTTCCTCGTCCGAGAAGTAGTTGTCCTCGGCGTGCTGGTTGCCGGTGATCTCCTCGCCGGACATGCTCAGCTTCACCAGGTCCGCACCCAGGTCGACGTTGCGCCGGACGGCTTTGCGCATCTCCTCGGGACCGTCGGCGAAGGCGGTGATGCCCTTGACCAGTGCGCCGCCGGTGACCGCGATCTCCTGACAGTTCGCCAGGTAGCGGGGGCCGGGGATCTGGCTGGCGTTGATGGCGTTGCGGATGACCACATCGAGTCGCGGCTTGGCGGCCGCGGCGCCGACGCACATGGTGTAGCCGGAATCGATGTAGGTCTGCGCCGAGCGGGCACACAGCAGGGTGTGCTCTTCGACGCCCATCGTCCCGAGACCGGGCAGGTCGGCGGAGTTGACCCAGGAGAAGTGGGTGTGAGCGTCACACAGACCCGACATCAGGAACTTGCCCTGGCCGTCGATGACCCTCGCGCCGTCGCGAGGCAGATCTCCGGTGCCCTTGCGGACCTCGGCAATGCGTTCGCCTTCGACCAGCACTTCACCCTCGTACGGGTCGGAGCCGGTGGAGTCGAAAATCCGAACGTTGGTGAAAAGGATGGACTGATCGGGGGTGTTGGCTGACGTCATTGTCGCCACTCCTTTCTGGGAGAAGCTCAGGGCTTGTTCAGGAATTCCTGAAGCCGGTTGGTGACAGCACTGGGATCTTCGAGGGAGTGCCAATGGCCCACCCCGTCGAGCACGTGCTTCTGGGCATTGGGGTAGATCGAGAGCAGTTCGTCGTTGACCGCGACCGGGCTGACCTTGTCCTCGTCGCCGGTGAGCAGCAGCACCGGGACGTCGATCGACGCGAAGTCGGGTTCGACGGCGGCGGCGAGGGCCTCGCAGGCGCTCGCGTAGCCCTCCGGGTCCTGACCGAGCAGCAGCTCTCGGACCAGGGCCACCGACGCCGGGCGGGTGCTGTGCGTTTCCTGCGACAGCGCTGCTCCGACGATGGTGTCGGCGACGGCGGACATGCCGCCTTCGCGGACGGTGCGGGCGCGAGTGCGGGTGGCGGTCTTGGCTGCCTCCGGCTGAGCGCGGACCGCGCCGAGGAGCGCAACCTTGCTGACGCGCTCCGGGTATTTGGCGACGAACGTGTTCGCGACCAGGGTGCCCATCGAGTGCGCGACCAGGGCGGTCTGGTCGATGCCCTCCGCGTCGAGCAGTGCGCGCAACTCCTCGACCCAGTTGTCGATGCTCGCCGGCCCGGCGAACGGGGACCGGCCGTGACCGGACAGGTCGTAGCGCAGCACAGTGTGGGTTTCGGCGAGCGTCGCCACCTGCGGCTCGTACACGGTGGTCGTACCGCCGAGGCCGTGGATCAGCACGACCGCCGGCCCGCTGCCGGTCTTCTCGACGAACAGCTCGCTGGTCCCGACCGGGGTGAGGTGGTCCACCGCGGCGGGAATGCCGATGCTGTTGCGCAGCTCGCCGAGGCCGGGCGCGGAGACGATTACCTCGTCGCCCTCGACCAGGTACTTCGGCGGGTCGAAGCCGATACCGACACCGACCGGGGTGCCGGTCGCGATCACGTCACCGGGTTCGAGGGTGATCCCGGCCGAGAGCGTCTCGATGATGGTCGGCACGTCGAAGATGAGCTGGGCGGTGTTGGTGTCCTGTCGCAGCTCGCCGTTGACCCGGGTCTGCAGCTGCAGGTCGTTGATGTCGATCTCGTCCGCGGTGACGGCCCAGGGGCCGAGCGGGCAGAACGTGTCGAGGGACTTGCCGATGAACCACTGCTTGTGGTCGCGCTGTAGGTCGCGGGCGGTGACGTCGTTGATGAGGGTGTAGCCCCACACGTAGTCCATCGCGTCGTCGCGGCTGACCTTGGAGGCACGCTTGCCGATGATGATGCCGATCTCGCCCTCGTAGTCCAGGGCCGAAGTGATGTCGGTGTGCGGGTCGACCGGATCGCCGGAGGCGATGACCGTGGCGGCGGGCTTGGTGAAGACCACCGGGTACTGCGGCACGTGCTGGCCGTCCGCGGAGCCGGTCGCGTCGAACCCGCTCTTGGCGAACTCGGCGGCGTGCTCGGAGTAGTTCCGCCCGACGCAGAACACGTTGCGGTGCGGGGTGATGGGGGCGAGCAGCTTGCCGCCCTCGGCGGGGGTGCTGGTGCTCAGCCGGCCGAGTGCGGCCTGGCCGCCGGCGATGATCTCCTGCAGCTCGCGCACGGGGGCACCGGTGTCACCGAACTGCACGGGCAGTGCAGCACCGTTCGCGTCCACAGCGCAGACGACCGCGCCGTTCTTACCTTGAATCCGCGCGAAGCGCATGAAACCTCCTGATGAACCAATGTGAACCAAACCGGGTTGCGGTTCGTATTGGTTACGATAGGTCGAGGGTGGTGTGATCGTCAACACTTGATTTTTCCGAGTGTTGGCAGGAAAGCTGTAAACCAAGCCCCTATAATTGGTTCGAATTGGTTCGTCGAGAGGAGTTGTCGTGACCCTGGCTGTGGGACCTACGGCTGCCGCTCTGCGGCACATCGAAGCCCTCGTCGCCGAGCGGCAGTTGGGCCCGGGTGACAAGTTGCCGACCGAGCGGGAGCTCGCCGCGGAGGCCGGTGTCAGCCGTGCGGTGATCCGTTCTGTACTCGAGGACCTCGAAAACCGGGGAACAGTGGTGCGTTACGTCGGCCGGGGCACGTTCCTCGCCCCCAGTGAATCCGCGGCCGCGGAGACGGCGAACCATCCCAGCCCCAGCGAGATCATGAGCTCGCGGCTCATCCTCGAACCGGAACTGCTCCCACTCGCCGTCGCCGCAGCAACGCGCGACGACATCGAGGAAATGCGCCGCTGCCTGCGCGGCGGTGACGGCGCCCGATCCTCGGAAGAGTTCGAACGATGGGACACCGCGCTGCACCACAGCTTCGCACTCGCCACCCACAACATCGTCCTCATCGGGGTCAGCCAACTCCTCATCGACAGCCGTCAACAACCGATCTGGGGCGGACTGAAGAAACGCACCTTCAACCCCGAACTCCATCGCGAATACTGCGGCGAGCACGAGGACATCGTCGAAGCCATCGCCGACCGGGACCCGGACAGCGCCCGCACCGCGATGCGCGCGCATCTGCGGCACGTCCGCACGACCCTGCTGGGGGACAACGCCTGACCGCACCACCACAGCACCACTCGCGAAGCGCCGGCCCTCGGTCGGACCAGGCTTCGGCGGTCTCGTCGCCATGCGCGAACGAGCGCCGCACCCACCGCAGACACCCCTGAACCAGGAGCACCCACCGAATGGCCGGACCCATCCAGGACATCGACGAGAACGACATCATCGTCACCCACGCGAAGTCCTACGCCGCCGGGGTTCCCGCGGTATTGGTGTCGTTGCAGCGCGGAATGGAGCAGATGGGTCCGGTGCGCACCGCCCGCACCCTGATGAAGCTGAACCAGCGCAAGGGGTTCGACTGCCCCGGCTGCGCGTGGCCGGAAACCCCCGGGCACCGCAAGCACGCCGAATTCTGTGAGAACGGCGCCAAGGCGGTCGCCGAAGAGGCGACCACCCGCACGGTGACACCGGACTTCTTCGCCGCGCACCCGGTGTCGGAGCTGTTGGGCAAGACCGACTACTGGCTCGGTCAGCAGGGCCGGCTGACGCACCCGATGGTGCTCAGACCCGGCGCCGACCACTACGTGCCGATCGGCTGGGATGCGGCGTTCACCCTGATCGCCGACGAGCTGCGCACCCTGACCAGCCCGCACGAGGCGGTCTTCTACACCTCCGGCCGCACCTCCAACGAGGCCGCGTTCGTGTACCAACTGATGATCCGGGCGTTCGGCACCAACAACATGCCGGACTGCTCGAACATGTGCCACGAATCCTCCGGCACCGCCCTGGTCGAGACCATCGGCATCGGCAAGGGGTCGGTGTCCGTCCCCGACCTCGAGCACGCCGATCTCATCCTGATCGCCGGACAAAACCCCGGCACCAACCATCCCCGCATGCTCTCCACCCTGGAGAAATCGAAAGGCAACGGGGCGAGGGTGATCGCAATCAACCCACTGCCCGAGGCGGGCCTGCTGCGGTTCAAGGACCCGCAGAAGGTGCACGGCGTCGTCGGTGACGGCGTCCAGATCGCGGACGAGTTCCTGCAGATCCGGATCGGCGGCGACCAGGCCCTCTTCCAAGGCCTGGGCCGGCTCCTCCTCGAGGCGGAAGACCGCAGCCCCGGCACGGTGCTGGACCGGGAATTCATCGACACCCACTGCGCCGGATTCGAGGATTACGCGGCCCACATCCGCCAGGTCGACATGGACACGGTGCTCGCGGCGACCGGGCTGACATTCGAGCAGATCCAGGACACTGCGGACGCGTTGATTGCGTCGAAGAAGACGATCATCTGCTGGGCGATGGGCCTGACGCAGCAGACCCATGGGGTCGCCACCATCCAGGACGCGGTGAACCTGCTGCTGATGCAGGGCATGATCGGCAAACGCGGCGCCGGGGTCTGTCCGGTCCGCGGCCACTCCAACGTCCAGGGTGACCGCACCATGGGCATCTGGGAGAAGATGCCCGAATCGTTCCTTGCCGCATTGGACACCGAATTCGGCATCCGGTCACCGCGGGAGCACGGCCTCGACGCCGTCGATTCCATCCGCGCGATGCGCGACGGCACGGCGTCGGTGTTCATGGGGATGGGCGGAAACTTCGTGTCCGCGACCCCGGACACCGAGGTCACCGAGGCAGCCCTGCGTAAGTGTGCGCTGACCGTGCAGGTGTCGACGAAGCTCAACCGCAGCCACCTCGTCACCGGACGGACGGGGCTGATTCTGCCCTCACTCGGGCGTACCGACAAAGATCTCCAGAACGGCAGAAAACAGCAGGTCACGGTCGAGGACTCGATGTCGATGGTGCACCTGTCCCGCGGCGGCCTGACACCGGCCAGTGAGCACCTGCGCAGCGAAGTTGCGATCGTCTGCGGCCTCGCGCAGACGCTGTTCGGGCCGGATCACCCGGTCCCCTGGCCGGAGTTCTCCGTCGACTACGCCCGCATCCGCGACTCGATCGCCCGCGTCATCCCCGGCTTCGCGGACTTCAACACCAAAGTCCGTGGGCCCGACGGTTTCGGATTGCCGCACCCGCCGCGCGACGAACGCCGGTTCGAAACCCACACCGGCAAGGCGAACTTCACCGTCAACGACCTGAGCTGGCTTCCGGTCCCCGACGGGCGGTTGATGCTGCAGACGATGCGCTCGCACGACCAGTACAACACCACCATCTACGGCCTCGACGACCGCTACCGCGGTATCAAGAACGGCCGCCGGGTGCTGTTCGTCAACGAGAGCGATCTGGAGACGTTCGGGTACGCGGCCGGGGACCGGGTGGATCTGATCTCCGAATGGCAGGCCGCCGACGGGACCGTGCAAGAGCGCCGAGCCAACGACTTCCGGCTGGTGCCCTACCCGACCCCGGTCGGCAACGTCGCCGCCTACTACCCCGAAACGAACCCCCTCGTCCCGCTCGATCACGTGGCCCGCAAATCCAACACCCCGGTCTCGAAAGCGATCCTGATCCGCCTGCAACGGAGACCGTGATGGGCCGGGTCACCACCCGCGCCCCGGTCGTGCGGATCACCGCCGACCGGCAGTCGACGCGTCCGGACACCGTGGTCGTCGAGGAACCGCTCGAGATCCGGGTCAACGGCACCCCGCTGGCGGTGACGATGCGCACCCCCGGCTCCGACATCGAACTGGCGCAAGGTTTCCTGCTCACCGAAGGGGTGATCACCGGCCGGTCGGACATCACCTCGATCCGCTACTGCAACAGCCTCGACGAGAACGGGCACAACACCTACAACGTCCTCGACATCGATCTGGCCGCCGGAGTATCCCTGCCGGAGACCGGTCTCGAACGCAACTTCTACACCACCTCCTCGTGCGGGGTGTGCGGGAAGGCGTCGCTGGAGGCGATCCGGACCCGTTCCCGGCATTCCCCGGCCGACGACCCGGTCGTCGTCGCCGCGGACACCGTCGCCGCCCTGCCCGCGACCCTGCGGGCGGCGCAGAAGGTCTTCGACTCCACCGGCGGCCTGCATGCGGCCGGACTGTTCACCGCCGACGGCCAGTTGCTGGCTGTACGGGAGGACGTCGGCCGGCACAATGCCGTCGACAAGATCATCGGCTGGGCCGTCGAACAGGACCGCATTCCGTTGCGAGGCAGGGTTCTGCTGGTCAGCGGCCGCGCCTCGTTCGAGCTCGCCCAGAAGGCCGTCATGGCCGGCATCCCCGTCCTCGCCGCGGTCTCGGCACCCTCGTCGCTGGCCATCGACCTCGCCGACGATGCCGGCCTGACCCTCATCGGCTTTCTGCGGGGGGACACCATGAATCTCTACACGCACCCACCCCGCATCCTCGCTGGCCGAGCAGCCCGGCCGGTCACACTCTCCGGGTGAGCATGACCTCGATGTCGTCGAACCCGGGCGCGGTGAGCCCAGCAGCGCGCATCAACCGCAAGTCATTGGCGGCGATCGCCGCACCGGAGGCCCGCTTCTGCGGATGCCACGTCGACGCGATCTCCTCGTACTGCAGTCGGGCCGCGGTGCCGTAGCCGAGCAGCAGCAGGCTGTGGGCGAGGTTGATGCTGTGCATCAGGTTGTCGGGTTCCCTACCCAGGGCGGCGACGGACAGATCATGGGCGTGCTGGGGGCGCCCGGTATACAGCTCGAGCTCGGCGACGTACGCGGCGAATCCCGGATAGTGCGGATCGAGCCGGTACGCGACCTGGTAGTCCTCGGCGGCGTCCGCCCACCGCTCCTGCAGCACGTACAGGGCGCCACGTTCGACCATCGGCCGTGCCTGCTCGGGATGCAGCACAAATGTCTGGGTGAAGGTTTCGATCGCCTCGTCGATCTGCCCGAGCATGCGCTGGCACCGACCACGCCCGATCAGCGCCGAGTAGCCCCGCCCGTCCCCGGCGAGCACAGCCTCGAACAGGGCGAGCGCGACCTCGTATTCCCCGGCCCGATAGCGGTCCCAGGCGGCGGAGGTGCTCACTGTCAAGGTCTCACTCACCATGTCCGGTCTTCACCCCAGCGGACACGGACACCGGGCGGCGGGCCGGTCGTTTCGCGCGGATCCCGTAGTCCCCGACATGGTTGCGCAGCAGGTTCCCCGCACGTTTGCCGTCACCGGCTGCGAGGGCGTCGGCGATGGGCCGGTGCTCGGCGGCTGCGTCGATCAACGGAATTGCCGTCGTCGCCAGGCTCACCGCGGTGAGGACCTCGATCCCGAGTGCCTGCCACGCGTCGAACAGGGCCCGATTGTGCGCCGCCTCCACGATCGTCCGATGGAAACCAGCACTCGCCCGTGCGAACTCCAGTACCGCCGATCGGCCGGCGGCCTCGACCATCTCGTCGACCCGGCCGTACAACGGCTCGGCGGCACCGGCGAGATAGGGGGCTGCGAACTCGCCCGCCAACCCTTCGAGAGCGGCGCGCACCGGATAGTAATGCTCCAACTCGGTGGAGTCGATGCGGCGAACCCTGGTGCCCCGATTGGGGACGTACTCCACCAGCCCGGTCGAGACCAGCTCGCGCAGTGCCTCACGGACCGGGGCCTGACTGACCTCGAGGCGCGCGGCCACATCGAGCTCGCGGATGGGATCTCCGGGCTCGTACGCACCGTCGAGTATCTGTTCGAGCAGATACTCGCGGATCTTCGCCCGCAGGGGCTGGCGTGGAGGCATCGATTCGGCCTTTCGTTGAGGGTCACCCAACAGATTATCGATATCTCTCGGTTCGGCGGTCTAGCGCAGTGGGTGAATTATCGATAATCTTGCCACATCCATGCAGTCCGAACCAAGGGAGGAACGCATGACACACACCATTCCCCTCAACAGCGGGACGACCATGCCGGTCCTCGGCCTCGGAACCTGGGAAACCTCAGGCGAGGGCACCTACCACGCGGTGCGGCTCGCCCTCGACCTCGGCTACCGTCACCTCGACACCGCGACCTTCTTCGGCAACGAAGCACCGGTCGGACGAGCGGTCCGTAACAGTGGGATCGACCGGGCCGAGATCTTCGTGACCACGAAGATGCCCCCGGCCGATGCCGGACGCGAACGGCAGACACTGCAGCAGAGCCTGCGGGAGAGCGGCCTGGACTACTTCGACCTGTGGCTCGTGCATTGGCCACCCGGCGGCGCCGCCAGGGCCGCGACCTGGGAGAAATTCATCGACGCCCGCCGCGGCGGCGCCGTCCACGCGATCGGGGTGAGCAACTACAGCCTCGCCCAGATCGACGAGCTGAGCGCCGCCACCGGCGTCACCCCCGAGGGATGGGCTCCGCTCAAATCCACCGACCTGGCCGCCGCAGTACTGACCGACATCGCCGACCGCCACGGCGTCACCGCCGCCCAAGTCGTGCTGCGGTGGCACATCCAGCACGACGTCGTGGTGATCCCGAAAATCCACCTCACCACAGCGCCTCGCGCTCAACATCGACGTCTTCGGCTTCGGCTTCGGCTTCCGACTCTCGCCCAGCGAGATGACCGCAATCGACACCATCGCCCTGGTCTCCGAGCCCGTGCCCGCGCTGTGGTGACTCGACAACCACTGCCCACCCCATTTACCGAAGGACCCCTCTGATGACCACCACAGAATCCACCCCGCAGACCGGTCCCCTGGCAGGGCGCGTCGCGCTGATCACCGGAGCCTCCGGCGGGATCGGCGGTGCCATAGCCCGGCGCCTCGCCGCCGACGGCGCCGATCTGTTTCTCGCCCACGGCCGTCACGTCGACGACGCCGCACAGGTCGCCGACCACGCCCGCAGCCTCGGTCGGCGAGTCGCGCTCGCTCCCGGCGACCTCGCTGATCCGGCCGTCCCCGCCGCGCTGGTCGATCAGGCCACCGAGCAGCTCGGATCGGTCGACATCGTGATCGCCAACGCCGGAGTCGGCGCCCAAACCCCCTGGGATCAGGTCGACCTCGACCAATGGAACACCACCCTCGCCGTCAATCTCACCGCCCCGTTCCTCCTGGCCCAGCGGGCGCTGCCGACCATGATCGACCGCGGCTTCGGACGCGTGCTGTTCATCTCCTCGATCGCCGCCCTCAACGGCGGTGTCGTCGGTCCGCACTACGCCGCGAGCAAGGCCGGCCTGCACGGGCTGACCCATTTCCTCGCTCCCCGCGTCGCCGGCAGCGGAGTCACCGTCAATGCCCTCGCTCCCGCCCTGATCGGCAACACCCGAATTCTCCCGACCGACCCGGAAGGGAAAGGGAAGCTCCCCATGCCCATCCCCGTCGGCAGACTGGGCGAACCCGACGAGGTCGCGGACATGGCGATCACCATGCTGCGCAACAGCTACCTGACCAACAAGGTCATCACCCTCGACGGCGGGCTGCTGCCACGATGACCGGACACCTCACCCTCGCCGAAGCGGCGAGTGCTGCCGCCGCCGCAGAAGACCATGCCCACCGGTTGGGTACGCCGATCGCGATCACCGTCGTCGATCCCGGCGGGCACGTCATCCTGCAACATCGCCAAGACGGGATCCATGTGGCGGCCACCGCAGTCAGCGCCGCGAAAGCCCGCGCCGCCGCTCTGTTCAACCGGCCCTCCGGGGAGCTGGAAACATTCGTCGCCAACCCCGAGCGACCCGCACTGAGCGCACTCACCGCCGTCGTCGACGACGTACTCGCCGTCCAGGGCGCACTGCCCATCCGCATTCACCTACCCGGCCATACCCGCCCCACGCTGCTCGGCGCAGTCGGAATCTCCGGCGGCACACCCGCCGAGGACGAAGACATCGCCCGCCACTCAGCCAACGCCCGACCTCTCTGCGAAAACAGCGCTCGTTGCCCAATACCTCCCCGGGACGCAAGAACTGGTCATCATCGCCGACCCTGAAGACGGCGCAGCCTCCTTCTTCAAGCGGCTCGGGATGAGCCTGCCACCCGCGGCGGCCGAGCAAGCCGCAGGCACCGGCCGGCTGGTGGTCAGCCCCGAGCGCCTGGACGCCCTCAACTCGGATCTGGTCATCATCCTCGTCAACGGCGGCGCCGCCCGCGATCTCGAATCCCTGCCCGGCTTCGCCGACCTGCCCTCCGTGCGAGAAGGCGGCATGTTCATCGCGGACTACCCCACCGTCACCGGCGTCAACCTGCCCAGGCCCGCAATCGGTCACGCACGCATTCGATCAGACGCTGCCCTACCTGCGCGCCATCGCCTCGTGATGGCGAGGAGGACGCCCCCAACTGGTGCGCCGTACCGACCGCCCCCTCAGGAGAAAAAGGTGGTTCGCTCATGAGGTTGGATCTTGCTAGTGGTGTCGGGATTCTGCGGTTGGCTGTCGATGCGGGGATCGCCCTGACGTCGATGGTGATCGCAGTCCCGGTTGCCTTCGTCATCGGCGAGGCAGCAGTGATCGGACGGGCGATGCGTGCGTACGAGGACGAGGACGAGGACGAGGACGAATATGGGTACCTGGACGAGCACGAGCGGTGCACCGTGTCGCCGGATTCGAGCACGCATGACCTCGGGACGGTAATCGCGCTCGGATGAGGAGGGCGGCTGGTCTTCGCCGATATCGACGACCTTGCCGTCGATCCGTCACCCGAGATCGACGGCGAGGCGGCCGAGCATAGATGAAACTCGGCATGGTTCATTGCCGATGACAATTAGTCACGTCAGAGTTGCATTTGTTCCACCCCAATGGTTTACGCGATAAATGATGAGCTGGGTAGCCGACCGGGTTCGCCCTGCACCCTGTCGCAGGGGGTCGCGCGCGATCTCTCTAACTGCGGGCTTCCGTTTTGACGATGGTCAGAACTGACTCCCAAGGCTTAGCGGTCAGTCCTCGGCGCCAGCTAGGTGTGTACTGGCCTGTTCGCTGGTGGATGTCGTACCCGATCCAATTCTATGGGCAGCTACGAACCGCGCGGCGCCGAGGCAAGCGCCGGTCACATGGACTCCGTGGATCCCATCCCGTTTCTCGCGGCTCTTGATTTCAGCGCGGTCCTTGGGGCGGTCTCCGGTCATTGCTTGCACGCCGCGGCCGGCGGGAAACGGCAGGGCGTCTAAGCCCCAGTGGACTCAGCATCGACTGGTGGTGTCGGGGACCTGGGGATGCACAAGTCGACGCTGGTAGCCAAGGCGATCATCGTCGCCTTCTACAAACAGTCGGACAAATTCAACTACATCATGGGGCTCCAACGGCGGCCGTGAGGCCCTGATAGAAGGGGGCATCCTGAGGCGGGTCGCACTGCTGATCGTCGTCTTCTGCGGTGGGTTGTGGAAACGCGCGAAGGTCGTTTCGACGCGCGCGACTGCGGCCACGAGGCCGACTCCGGCCACGACGATCGGGACGAACACCACACGAGATGTGTTTCATATGTGGAACAATGTCTCATATTCGAAAGGATGGGATCTGGTGAAGGACGAGTCGAAATATCTGGCGCCGGCCGTGGATACGGCAGCGCGAGTCTTGGAGTTCCTGAGCAGGTATCGGACGAGCCAAAGCACGCTGAGCGAGATTGCGTCGGCGCTGGAGGTGCCCAAGAGCACGTGCCTTCGCGTGCTGCTGACGCTGTCGCGTCACGGTCTGGTGTCCTACAGCGAGGATTCGAAGCGGTATTCGCTCGGGTTCTTTGCGGTCGTCCTCGGTGCGCGGGCCGAGGAAGGGCACAGTGCTATCAACCGAGCGCGTCCGTTGATGACCGAGATCGTTGAGCGCAGCGGCCTTACCGCAGCCCTGGTCCAGAGGGTGTCGGACGATCGCCTGATGTACGTCGCGAAGTCTGACGGCGCCGCGATCAGCACCGTGCACGTTTCGGTGGGCAACCGGTTCCCGATTCTTCAAGTGTCGTACGGCAAGTGGTATGTGGCCTTTGCCGATGCGGAGCAGCGCGATGCGATGGTTCCGACCGTGCTTCCCACCACGGCCACCCGTGTTACCCCGGATCGTGCGACCTACCTGGCCGAGTGCGATGCACTGGATCCGCACGGCGTCCTGGTCTCGCGCGGGGAGTACGCACCGGGAGTCCTGGCCGTGTCGATCCCGCTGGTGGACCAGCGGGGCGACCTCGAGGGCGTTGTTGTCGCACTGGGGTTCTCGGACTCGTTCGAGGAGGACGAGCTTGATCCCATTCGGTCCATGATGCAGAGCATCGCGATGCGCTGCAATGCGCATGTGACGGCAGGCTGAGGAATCGGTGTCTCGAGTTTCGGAGGGGTGGCCCACGGCTCAGCCTTCCGTTCCTTGACGCGTGGCGCCCGAGGGTGGCGTGCCGTTCCTGGCCTACGCGAGTAGTCGCGACGCGGGGGCACCGCCTGTCGCGATGCCCTCGAAGAACTCGACGTTCGACAGCCCGAAGGCGTTTCATATATGAAACGCTTGCCCATATATGGAACAGTGCCCTACAGTGCGGAGGTAGTGATCTGCGGCACATTCCCGGCAACCTGAGGAGCGCTTGTGGCATCGACAACAACCGACACCGACTGGACCCGTCTGTGGGCGAGCCCCGATATGCAGGCACTGAGGAGGGACAGACGAGCCTTCTTCGCCGTCGCCTGGACGCTGTTCGGGGCCGGATTCACCACCCTGATCGGGGTGAGTGCGTTCGCGAAGCAGACCATGGGCAGTGAGATCGTGGACGGTCTGAGCGTCGGACTGGTTCTGGCACTCGCCTACATCACGATCGTCATGGTGGTTACGTTCTGGTACGTGCAGCGTGCGCGGGTCTGGGACGCGATGGCCGCCAGGGCAATTGCGGGAACCAGGTTCACCTCGCGAGCGGAGTCCGCTGATGCCTGAAGGCTTCAACCCGACCGCCGTCGTGGTGACATTGATGCTGCTGGCGGTCACGCTGGTCGCGACCTATACCGCCGCGAAACGCACGAGGACCGCTGCGGACTTCTGGACCGCTGGAGGAGCGATCTCCGGTCGGAAGAACGGCATCGCGATCGCCGGTGACTTCCTGAGCTCGGCGTCCCTGCTGGGCATCTCCGGCCTGGTCTTCCTGACTGGGATGGACGGCATCGTCTACGCGGCGATCGTGTGCGGGATCTTTCTGATGGTGCTGTTCATGATGGCCGAGAAGCTGCGCAACCTCGGCCGCTTCACGTTCGCCGATGCGCTGGCCACCCGTCTCCAGGCGGGGCCGGTACGTATCGTCTCGGCGATCTCGACACTGTTCATCTGTGTCTTCTACCTGCTCGCGCAGATGGTGGCGGGCGGTGTTCTGATGGAAGCGCTCACCGGCATCGCCTTCACATGGGGCGTTGTCGTTTCGGCCGTGCTGATGCTGTCTTACGTCCTCTTCGGCGGGATGCTGGCCACCACGTGGTTGCAGATCATCAAGGCCGTATCCCTGATGGCGGTCGTAGGTCTGCTCGCAATCCTGGTCCTCATCCGCATCGACCCGAACCCGTTGCAGGTGGCGCACCTGGCCTCCGTGCAGTCGGCGCTCGGAGACTCGTACTTCGCCAGCGGCAACGCCTACGGCAGCTCGCTGAACATCATCTCGATGGCGGTCGCCGTCACTTTGTCCGCGGTCGGGCTGCCGCACGTGCTCATGCGGTTCTTCACCGTCCCGGATGCCGCCCAGGCGCGGAAGTCGGCCATCTGGGCCATCAGCCTTATCGCCGTGTTCAACGTCCTGATCATCTTCCTCGGGCTGGCAGCCCGAGCTGCCCTGGGCGACGGAGGTAACGTGCAGGCTGGTGCGGGCGGCAACCTCGCACTACCAGCCCTGGCGGTGTTCCTCGGGGGAGGTGAGGGGTTCGGTGCAGACCTGCTGCTGGCACTTGTCGTGGCGATCTCGATCGCGACCCTTCTCGCAGTGTCGGCCGGGCTGGTCCTCAGTGCCTCCAGCGCCGTCGCACACGACCTGTGGTCGCAGGCATTCCGACGTCCGGAGCGGCAGGAGATCCCCGTCGGTCGAGTCGCCGCGGTCGGCATCGTGCTGGTCACGGTCGGTGTCACGCTGCTGCTGGGAAGTGGGCAGAACATCACCTTCCTCTCGACGCTCGCCGTGTCGATCGCAGCGAGCGCGAACTTCCCGGTGCTGATCATGACGCTGATCTGGCGTCGGATGAGGACCATCGGGGCGGTCATCGGCTCACTCACCGGACTCATCAGCTCGCTGGTGCTCATCGTGCTGGGACCGCTGCTCTGGCCCACAGTGGCACCGCTCATCTCGGACTCGCTGTCCGTGACGGCGCCCTTCCCGTTGAGCTTCCCGATCCTGATCTCGATGCCGCTCGGCTTCATCGGCTGCATCGTCGGAAGCCTGCTCAGCAAGGAGGAGATCGACGACGCATCCTTCGACGAGCTCCAGGTCCGTGCGCTCACGGGCGCGGGACTCGACAAGGACAAGGTGCTGTCGCACTGAGCTGAACGGTCTTAGACGACCCCGAGGCACTCGCTCGGATGTGCCCCGGGTGGCGACTTCGCCGTCGCATCGCTGCGATCGCGGATTCTGGCCCCCGACAGGCACCGTCGACCAGGACAGCACTTCCTTGCCGACACCACGACTCGTCCACCCACCTGATGGCAACTGACGTTGCCGCAACCACACCTCCTGGAGGCACACCATCATGAGCTCCTCTTTCAAGTCCGTTCTCCGCGAAGGCAGCCTGGCCGACCGCGTCATCCTGGTGACGGGGGGTGGGACGGGGATCGGGCGCTGCATCGCCCACGAGGTTGCCTCGCTGGGCGCAGTGACGCTGTTGGCCGGCCGACGCGCGGAGCCGCTCGAACAGGTTGCTCGAGAGATCGCGGACGCCGGGGGCCAGGCCGACTTCGTCTCCTTGAACATCCGTGACGCCGACAGCGTCGAGCGGGCTGTCAGTTCCCTGGTGGACAAGCACGGGCGGATCGACGGTCTGGTGAACAATGCCGGTGGTCAGTTCCCCGCGCCGGTGGAGGACATCTCACCCAACGGCTGGCGGTCGGTCATCGACCTCAACCTGACGGGCACGTTCCTGGTCAGCCGGGCCGTCTACCGATCCTCCATGCAGACGCACGGCGGCTCCATCGTGTCGATCGTGGCGAACATGTGGAACGGCATGCCCTTCATGGCCCACACGGGAGCCGCGCGCGCCGGTGTCGTCAACCTGACGCAGACCATGGCGTTGGAATGGGCTTCCCACGCCGTACGGGTCAACGCCGTGGCCCCGGGGGTCATCCTCTCCAGTGGGATGGACACCTACACGCCGGAGCAGCGAGAGGGGATCGCCCAGCAGGCCCGAGGCATCCCGGCCGGACGCATCGGCACCGAGAGTGAGGTGTCGGGAGCGACGGCGTTCCTGCTAACCGACGCTGCATCCTTCATCACCGGCGAGACGCTGAAGATCGACGGCGCCGCCAGCCTGCTTCCCCAGCCCATGATGCCGATGGCCGCGTTCGAGCCGATGCCTATCTTCGACGGCTTCCACCTGGCGCAGGAGATCCCCGAGTTCTGGAACCCGGCCAAGGTCTGACGCCCGTCGTGTGGCATGAGCGAGCCCACCGTGCGTGGCTCAGGCCGACTATCGATTTCTGATTTGATCAACGAAAGGTGTTCTCGCCGTGACGCTCAGCCCCGCATGGCTCCAGGCAATCCTGGCGGCACGCTCCATCGCACTGATCGGCGCCTCGGACGACCCGACGAAGATCTCCGGTCGCGCCATGTCCTACCTGCGGCGCTACGGCTACGGCGGAACCGTGTACCCGGTCAACAGTCATCGGGACGGCGTGCAGGGTGTTGTCGCGTACAAGTCGGTCGCCGAGGTACCTGAGCCGGTCGACGTGGCCGTACTCTCGCTGCCGCAGCGTGACGTCGTTCCAGCGCTTCGACAGTGCGCTGAGCAGGGCATCGTGGTGGCCGTGGTCTACGCATCGGGGTTCGGCGAGTCCCGTCGGGCGGGGGAGCCCGACCTGCAGGCCGAGATCACGGCGATTGCCCAGGAGTCCGGCATGAGGATCCTCGGACCGAACTGCCTCGGCGCGATCGGGTTTGCGCATGGAGTGACCGCAACCTTCGCGTCGGCCCTGGACGACGGCGACCTGCCGATCGGCCCGATCGCGCTCGTAACCCAGAGCGGTGCGTTCGCCAGTTTCGTCTTCAGCGCTGGCCGCGATGCCGGGCTCGGCTTCCACTTCGTGGCGAACACCGGCAACGAGGCGGACCTGACGGTCGGCGAGGTGCTCGCCGAGGTCATCGAGCTGCCGGAGGTACATCTCGCGCTCACCCACATCGAGGGCATTCGTGACATGCCCTCCTTCGAGCGGGCGGCGCGTCGCGCACGTGAGCTCGACAAGCCGCTCGTCGCCGTCAAGGTCGGCAGGACACAGGTCGGCGCAGAAGCCGCGCGGGCTCACACGGGATCGATTGTGGGGGATGACGCGTACTACTCCGAGGTGTTCGCCAGGCATGGCGTGGTGCGAGCAGAGTCCATGGCCGAACTCGTCGATGCTGGGCGAGTCTTCGCGGATGGTCGCCGCACGGCGGGCAACCGTGCCGCCATCGTGTCGATCTCGGGTGGAACGGGTGTCCTGATGGCGGACGCCTGTATCGCCATGGGCATGGACGTGCCGGAGCTTGACGGCGTGATCCGCGACGGGCTGGGCGAGCTGTTGCCGGCGTATGCCTCGACGCGTAATCCCGTCGACTTGACCGGCTCGGCCCTCGACAACCTTTCGACCTTCGGAGGAGCCTTGGACCTGTGCGTCGATGACGAGGCGACGGACATCGTGTTCGTCTCGATCGGGAACGCCAGCTCGAGCGAGGCGGCGATCTGCGATGCCATCCTCGCGGTGCACGCGCGCAGCGACAAGCCGCTGATCGTCACGTGGGCCGGGGGCAGCGGGCTGCCCGCCAAGAGGCTGGCGGCCGACGGCGTGCCGGTTTTCGACGACCCGATCCGCGCGATACGAGCCGGAAGCTTTCTCGTGGGTTGGAGCGAGGCCGCCCGCCGACCGGGTGCCGCGAGACTGCACGGTGCCGAGAACGTCAAGAATGGAGTGCCCGCATGAAGAGCGACGAGATGCTGCCCACCTTGGTACGCGAGCTGGCGCAGGAAGATCCTGATCGGGTGGTTCTACAGCACGTGGACGGACGGTCGCACAGCGCGCGAGAGGTGCTCGAATCCTCCATGGCCTGGGCTGCGGCGCTGGAGGACAGGGGAGTGGGGCGCGGGCAGACCGTCCTGGTGATGCTTCCGCCCAGCTTCGCGGGTATCGAGCTCTGGCTGGGGATCGCGTCCCAGGGGGCGGTGGAGGTGCCGGTCAACACCGAGTACAAGGGCAGCATCCTGGAGCACGTGCTCGCGGATTCGCGCGCCGAGGTCGCCGTGGTGGCCGAGCGGTACCTCGACACCTTCCTGATTGCCGCCGGGACAACGGGTCTCAGGTGGCAGGTCGTGGTGTGGAACGACGACACCACGCCCGTCGGCACGGACCTCCCGTCCTCCGAGCACTCGCTCGTCCGGGACTCTGCGGCGCTGCGGCCCGGGGCCACGCCCACGCAGGTCGTCGAGCCGCGTCCACGGGACACGTCGTGCGTCCTGTACACCTCGGGCACGACGGGACCCTCGAAGGGGGTGATCGTGCCCTGGCAGCAGCTGTACGCCACTTCGACCGGCATCATGCCCCAGTCCGAGCTTGGTCCGGACGACGCGTTCTACGCGCCGTTCCCTCCCTTTCACGTGAGCGGCAAGTTCCCGTTCTACAGCATGATGCTGTGTGGCGGACGGGTAGTCATCAAGGAGCAGTTCAAGACCTCCGAGTTCTGGAGCGAGATCGAGGAGCACCGCTGCACCACGACGATGCTGCTGGGAGCGATGACCAACTTCCTCTTCCGCCAGACCCCGAGCGCCTCGGACGCCGACACGCCCCTGCGCAACGTCCTGATGGTCCCAGCCATCGCGGAAGTCGACGAGTTCAGGGACCGGTTCGACCTGCGGGTCCACACCGTCTTCAACATGACCGAGGTCAGCTGTCCTCTGGTCTCCGACATGTGGGACCTGGGACCCGCCGGAAGCTGCGGCAAGGTCCGGGACGGCTACCAAGTTCGCCTCGTCGATCGCGACGACAACGAGGTACCGGTCGGTCAGGCCGGGGAGCTGGTCGTACGAGCCGACGAGCCGTGGGCGCTCATGAACGGCTACTGGGGCCTGCCGGAGAAGACCGTCGAGGCTTGGTCGAACCTGTGGCTGCACACCGGTGACGCCTTCATCCGCGACGCGAACGGTCACTACTTCTTCGTGGACCGGATCAAGGACGCGATTCGCCGACGTGGTGAGAACATCTCGTCGGTCGAGGTCGAGTCGCAGGTCCTCCACCATCCGGCTGTCGCCGAGTGCGCGGTCGTGGCGGTTCCTTCCGAGTGGGGCGAGGACGAGATCCTGGCCGCTGTCGTCCTGCGTGACGAGCTCACCGAGACCGAGCTGTGGACCTACTGCCAGGAGCGGCTGCCGCGATTCATGGTGCCTCGGTACATCAGCTTTGTGGAGGCAATCCCCAAGACGGCCACGTCGAAGATTCGCAAGGCGGTGATCCGGGACATCGGAGTGACCGAGACCACCTGGGACGCCACGAAGGGTCCGGGTTCGCGGCCGCAGGCCTCGGAGGACAAGTCGCACGCGTAAGCACTCGTCGATCCACGACTCATTAATTACAGGAGATAAAGTTGTCCACGATCACCGTTGCCGTTCAAGACGGCGTCGCCCGCATGGTCCTCAACCGGCCGGACGAGGCGAACTCGCTGAACACCCAGATGCTCGAGGAGTTGTCCGCAGAGCTTCACGCCCTCCACGGTCGGGACGACGTCTTCGCGCTCGTCTTATCCGGTGAGGGCCGCGGCTTTTGCGCCGGGATGGATCGCGCGCTCGCGGAGCGACTGCTGCCGGACGGGCAGCTCGGTGAGGTGCAGGAGCTCACGAGGTTCCTCGACCTCGGTGGTCGGGTCTTCGAGCAGATCCGGTCGTTCCCGGGTATCACGGTCGCTGCTGTGCGCGGGTTCGCGATCGGCGGCGGGATGCTGCTGATGACCGCCTGCGACGTCCGGGTCGTCGTGACGGGGGCACGGCTTGCCGTTCCCGAGTCGACCTTCGGTCTTCCCCTCTCGTGGGGTGCGGTCGGCGGGCTCATCGATCTGGTGGGCGAGGGTCGGGCCCTCGACTGGATCGCGACGGGGCGCAAGCCGTCCTTCGAGGAACTGATGATGTCCGGCTTCATCACGCGCGCCGTCGCCGAAGAGGACTTAGACGATGTGGTGGACGAGTACGTCACCACGGTCCGGGCCAATCCAGCCCTGTTCATCCGGGTGACCAAGCCGCAGATCCGGTCATACGCACGCCCAGCGTCCGCATTGTCCACGCTTGAGACCCTGGGATCCATCGGTCTGCTCGCGCTGAACGATTCCCTGCGATGACCGTGAAGGAGCAGGGCATGCCCATGACCCCCTCGTACGACGACGGACAGCTGCACATTCGCGGAGCCCTGCTGGTCGAGGACTCGATCGATGTTGTCGACGACGTCGTCATCGATCAGCCGCGACGAGGCGAAGCGCTCGTCCGGCTGGTCTCGGCCGGTGTGTGCGGCAGTGACCTGGCGATGATCGACGGGAAGCTCCCGTATCCACGACCGCTGATGCTGGGACACGAGGCCATGGGGGTCGTCGAGGCACTGGGCCCCGACACGGAGGCGCCCGGCATCGGATCCCGTGTGACGCTGTGGATGCGTCCGCCGTGCAGGGCGTGCCGGTCCTGCGTCAACGGCCGGGCGGAGCTGTGCGAGAACAGCGGCGGCATGTCCGCTCGCGGCACCCTGCTGGACGGCCGTACCTCGTCCAGCCGCGGCGGCGAACCGGTCTACCGCGGCCTGGGCATCGGAGCCTTCAGCACCCATGTCGTCATGCCGGTCAACGGCCTGGTGCCGGTGCCCGACGAGGTGCCGGACGACGTCGCGGCGCTGGTGGGCTGTGGGGTGTCGACGGGTGCCGGCGCGGTCCTCAACGTCGCGTGTCCGGAGCCCGGCGACAGCGTGCTCATCATGGGCGCGGGGGGAGTCGGGTTAGCCGCGGTGATGGCCGCCGCCGCGGTCGGAGCCGGCAAAGTCATCGTGTCCGATCCGTCGGAGCATCGGCGGAAGCAGGCGCTGGAGTTCGGGGCGACCCACGTGGTGGACCCGTCCGAGGACCTTCCTCTCCGCAAACAGTTGAAGGCGCTCACCGGGTCGTCGACGGTCGACGTCGCGATCGACGCGGTCGGCTCGACCGCGCTCCTGGAGGCCGGCTACGGGGTGATCCGCTTCGGCGGGGTCCTGGTGGCTGTCGGCCTGCACGGCATGGATGCGACGATGACCCTGCCCGCCGCGATGGTCGCTGTCAGCCACAAGCAGATCCGCGGTTGCTTCATGGGTGGCATCGACCCGCAACGAGACCTTCCGAGGCTCTTCGAGCTGTACACCAGCGGTCGCATGCCGATCGACAAACTCGTGACCAGTCGTCGCCCGCTCGGGGAGGTCCACGAAGCGCTCGATGACCTGCGTGAAGCCCGAGGCCTGCGCACGGTGCTCGACCTGACGTTGTAGAACTCCCTCCCTACAGAGACCTGGAGGTCTTGTGAACCACGAATGGAAGCAGCACTGGCTCGGCGGAACCTGGGCTGTGGCATCCGACCCGGACGCCTACTACGACGTCGTGAATCCCTCCACCGAGGAGATCGCCGGCCGGGTCCCGCATGCCAGTGTCGACGATGCTCTCGCAGCGCTGTCGGCCGCTCGCCGCGCGCAGGAATCCTGGGGTTCGTCCGATGTCAAGGAGCGAGCGGCGATCCTGCGCGCCATCGCCGCGGGGATCCGTGACCGTGCAGACGAGCTCGCGGCCCTGATCACCGCCGAGGTCGGAACACCGGTGTCGATGTCGAAGGCGCTGCAGGTCGACCTGTCCGCGGTGTTCTTCGACGATGCGGCTGCGCTCGTCGAGGAGTTCGCCTTCGAGTACTCCACCGGCAGCACCGACGTGGTGCTCGAACCTGCGGGAGTGGTGGCGGCGATCGTGCCCTGGAACTTCCCACTCCACCAGGCTGCGACCAAGCTCGCGTACGCACTGGCCGCAGGATGCACGATCGTCGTCAAGGCGAGTCCCGTGGCTCCGCTGGCCCTATTCGCCCTGGCGGAGGTCATGGACGAGGCCGGGCTGCCGGACGGCGTCGTCTCGGTCATCGCCGCCGACGGTCGGACGGCAGGTGAGGCCATGGTCTCCTCGCCGGACACCGGCTTGGTCAGCTTCACCGGTTCGACCGGCGCCGGCCGCCGGGTGGCGGCGCTGGCGGCCGAGCGCGTGATCCCGGCGGCCCTCGAGCTGGGCGGCAAGAGCGCGAGCATCGTCCTCAACGACCTGGAGCCTGACGCCTACGCGAAGGCGGTCAAGCGCACGGTCTCGGACTGCATGCTGAACGCGGGCCAGCGATGCATCGCGCTGTCCAGGCTGCTGGTCCCCCGTACGCGTCTGCGAGAGGCCGAGCAGGCGGCCACGAGCGCCTTGGCACGATGGATTATCGGGGACCCGACGTCAGCGGCGACGACGGTGGGCCCGATGGTCTCCGAGGTGCAGCGCGATTCGGTCACCCGGCATGTCGACGGTGCGATCCGTGAGGGCGCGCGTGTCGCGGCGCAAGGATCCGCCGACATGCCAGGTCGAGGCTTCTTCGTGCAGCCCGTGATCCTCTCGGACGTCACGATCGACATGGCTGTGGCGACCGAAGAGGTGTTCGGTCCGGTCCTGGTGATCCTGGCATTCGACGACGAGGACGACGCGGTCGCGGTGGCGAACTCCACGCCGTACGGGCTGTCCGGGGCGATCTGGAGCTCCGACGCGGAGCACGCCAAGGCCGTCGCGCGTCGGGTGCGCACCGGGCAGATCTCGATCAACGGGGGAGTTTTCGACCCGAAGGCTCCCTTCGGCGGGCGAGGCGACTCCGGCTACGGGCGCGAGTGCGGAGCCAGCGGGCTCGAGGAGTTCCTGGTGACCAAGGCGCTGCTGAACGTCTGCTCCTGACAGTCAGTCCTGGTGTCGGAAGATGAGTTTGGCCTGCCCGCCGTTGAAGCGCTCGGTGACACCATCGGCAAGCCGCGCCATCTCATCGCCGACCGCGCCTACAACTACGCCACCAACGACAAGTTCGCGCTGCCCGTCTTAAGGGTTCGGAATCACCCCGACGGGGTTCTACCAATACCGCTCGAGTGCACGACAGGCCTGGAGGTAACGGTCACCGCGACAATGCCCCAATCTCACGACGAAGCGCGACCGAATGGGGCATCGATTGCGCGGCGCTGAGGCAGCGGCTCATCGAGCGACGTCGGAGTGGCCTGCCCCGCCCCGCCCCTTGCCATCGCCCCGCCGATAAGTTTATGGTCAGTCCATTCGCATGAGAGGAGATCAGCGTGTCGATCAGAGTGGGATTGTCGGTCACGGACGCGCTCCTCGTCCCGAAACCCGCGGATCGGCGGCTTCTCCTCGATTCCGCGGCAGAGGCGGGGCTCGACCACATCACCGTCGGTGACCACATCAGCTTCCACGGTGGTACCGGGTTCGACGGCATGGTCTCGGCCACGTCCGTCCTGTCCAGCCACGACACTCTGTCGGTGATCATCGGCGTCTACCTACTCGGCCTGCGTCATCCGATGCTCGCCGCCCGCCAGATCGCGACACTGTCGCAGATCGCCCCCGGCCGACTGGTTCTGGGCGCCGGCGTGGGTGGTGAGGACCGCTCCGAAATCTCGAACAGCGGAGTCGATCCCAGCACCCGCGGCCGTCGCCTCGACGAGACCCTCGAGGTGCTGCGCGCCGTCCTCACCGGCGAGGAGGTGACCCATCACGGTGAGTTCTTCACCCTCGACCGGGCGCGCATCCTGCCGGCGCCGCAGCCGGCGGTGCCGATCCTGATCGGTGGCCGCGGCGAATCCGCCATTCGCCGCACCGCCCGCTTCGGCGACGGCTGGCTCGGAATCTTCTGCACACCGCGACGTTTCGCCGAGACCCGGTCCGCGATCCTCGAGGCCGCCGCGCAGGAGAATCGTGCGCCGGACTCGTTCGGCGTCAACGTGTGGTGCGGGCTCGACAAGGATGCCTCGGTTGCGGACCGACTCGTCGGCGAGAAGATGCAGGCGTTGTATCAGTTGCCGCGCGACAAATTCCGCCATCTGGCACCCGCCGGAACACCCGAGCAGGTGGCCGAGTGGCTGAACTCGTTCGTCGAGGCGGGCGCCGACAACATCACCCTGGTGCCGGCGACGACGTCGATGGAGTCGGCCATCGAGCACGCGGCGACCGTCCGCACACTTCTGCTCACCCATCACCGCTGACCGTGTGATGCCCACCTCCGACGAAGGCACCGGTCGTAAGCACCTTCCACTCAGCGCGTTGGACGAGCTTCTCGACGACGCCGCGGTGGCCGTCGACTGCCTGTCCGCGATCGTCCGGGTCTGTTCGGAGGCCACCGGCAAAGCAGTAACCCTCTTCGACCGCCAGGGACACGTCGTCGCGTCCGCCCGGCCCGATGCCGGCAGGCAGACGACGTTCCCACCACTGCGCGAGATCGTGCGCGAGCACGCAACGACCCCGACCAGTGCGGAACCCGTGCTGTTGCCCGCCGAACTCGGCACCGGGTTGTCGCGGCGGAAGATCCTCAGCGCGATCGTCGAACGCGGCGAACACCTCGGATGGCTCGTCGTCGACGAACAACCCACGCCGTTCCATCCCACGGACGAGTACGTGACCCTCCGCTGCGCCCGCCGCATCGGCGCGCAGTTCCTCACCCAGCGTCGCATCACCCGGGTGGCCTGGAATGCGCGGTCCGCACTCGCCCGCCAACTCGTTCGCGGCTCCGGCGCCTGGGCCGATCTCGCGGCCGGTGCCGAATACCTCGGCGTGAACGTCCACGCCCGCCGGTCCCTGGTGTATGTCCGCGAATCCGACGGAACACCCGAGGATCTCGACCGCTCCCTCGCCGAGCACACCGAGCGTGCTCTCGGCATGGAGGTGTTGTCGACTCGGGGTTCGGAGGGAATCCTCCTGCTCATCGAGGCACCGGAGCACGTCGCGTCCCCGACCGTCGTCCGGCGCATCACCGCGACCCTCGAGGCGGCGGCCGCCGAACTGAGCCCGACGGGAGGTCTGATCGCCGGGGTGTCGTCCGTGTACGAACCCGATTCGTTCACCCGCGCCTACCGCGAGGCACGGGAGGTCGTGCGCTGCATCGACCGTTTCACTCACGGAACAGGGCATCGCGTTCTCGCCGTCGACGATCTGGGACCGGCCCGACTTTTCCTCGCGAACGGCGAGATCTCCGCCATCCGACACTACATCGACGACATGCTCGGCCCCCTCCTCGATGACGACGCGGCATCGACCGAACTGATTCGCACCCTGGCAGTGTGGTTCGAGCAGAATCGCGGTATGCGCCGCACCGCCACCCGTCTGGGTGTGCACGAGAACACGGTGCGCCTCCGGTTGTCGCGAGTGCACGCCCTCACCGGCCTCGATGTCACCGGTGACGCGTCTCATCAATTGAGCATCCATACCGCGCTTCTCGTCCTCCGACTTCGTGACCATCCGGCCTTCCACGTCGAAAACCGCTGCGCCGAAGCGGAATGCGACGACACTGTACGCATCGATGCACTGCCCGACGAACGGAGATCCGCATGACCGACCCGCACCGCCGCAAGGCACTGGTAACCGGTGCCGCACGCGAGGGCGGTATCGGTAAGGCCATCGTCGCCCGGCTCGAAGCCGACGGGATGGAGGTGGTCACGCTCGACCGTGCACCCGGGTGCACGTACCAGGCCGACATGTCCGCCGACGAACTGCCGCCCCTCGACGACATCGACGTCTACGTGGCCAATGCGGGTCTGACGACGATGTTCGGTGCCGCACACAGTCTGTCGATCGACAAGTGGCGGAAGGATCTCGACGTCAACCTCACCGGGACCTTCCGCGTGCTCCAGCAGTGCCTGCCGGGGATGCGCGAACGGCGGTACGGCCGCGTCGTCGCCATCTCCAGTACCGCAGGCACGCAGGGCATGCCGGCCCAGGTGTCGTACAGCACCACGAAGGCGGGCCTGCTCGGTCTGGCGAAAACCGTTGCGGCCGAGAACGTCGCCCTGGGCATCACCGCCAACGCCGTCCTGCCCGGAATGACGGCCAGCTCCGGCATCCTGTCCATGCCTCAGGACATCCAGGACGCGTGGCTTGCATCGATGCCCAACGGATTCGTCGACCCGGCCGACATCGCGGATGCCGTCGCGTTCTTCGCCTCCCCCACCGCTCGCAGCGTCACCGGCCAGTTCCTCACCGTCGACGCGGGCGACGGTCTCAACACCCGCACGGTCACCTCCTCGGTGGCGCAGCACCGATAGCGTCCGCGCGTGCTCAGTTCACCAGCACACCGCCGTCGACGGGCAAGCTCACCCCGGTCAGATACGCGGACGCGTCGCTCGCCAGAAACACCACCACCGCGGCGATGTCCTCGGGGTCGCCGATGCGTCCGAGGGGAATCCGGGCGTCGATGATCTTGCGCTTGTAGTTCTCGGTATAGTGCTCTGTCGCCTCGGACGGAAAGACACCCGGCAGAATCGCATTCACCCGGATTCCGTTCGGCCCCAGTTGCGCGGCGAGGTCGCGGGTCAGCCCGAGGACGGCGGCCTTGCTCGCGCTGTACGCGGCGGCGGGCATCTTCGCCGTCGTCAGCGCCATGACGCTGGAGACATTGACGATCGAACTGCCGCGACCCATCACCCGCGCGCACGCCTGGATCATCCAGTAGGAGCCGTGCACGTTCACGTCGACGACCGACCGGAAGTGGTCGGGCGGATCCTCCGTCACGTGATGGTATTCGCCGCCGGTGCCGGCGTTGTTGACGAGGACGTCCACCCGCCCGAATGCCTCGACGGCGGCTTCGACGAGGCGATCACACTGGTCCACCTGCGTCACGTCGGTCTCCACCGCCACCACGCGGGGGTTGTACTTCCGCACCTGCTCCGCGGTCGCGGCCAGTTTGTCGCCACGCCGCGCCCCGAGGACGACGTCGGCACCCGCTCGAGCCAGCGCGAGCGCGTACGCCACTCCGAGACCGGACGACGCCCCGGTCACCACCGCGACCTTGCCGTTCAACGAGAACCGCTCCAGCCCAGCATCGTTCCGGGACCGGTATCCGCTGATCGATGTCATAGGGAAGCTTTACCACGCACCGAAGGCCATCCGAAGCGACCACCGAGGGGCCACTGTGGATTTCTTCAGCGACAGTCGTGCGTGTGTTTGCGGTACCGGCCGACCGACCCGATCGTGGAGACGTGACGGAATTCGACGTGAACACGCTGACCACACGAGCGACGGCGGCCGCGGGTCGCCGATGGCCGGGAGCCGTGGTGTCCGCGCCGTCGGCGCTGCCGGGTGGGGTGTCGAGCCTGACCTACCGGGCCACCCTGACACGGCCGGGCCGGCCCGACACAGACGTCGTCCTCAAGATGGCACCGCCCGGACTGGAACCGGTCCGCAACCGCGACGTGCTCCGGCAGGCGCAGATCATCCGCCTCCTCGGAACGACGCCCGGCGTCCGCGTCCCCACGATTCTCTTCGAGGAGGACGGGACTCCCGAACGCCCACCCCTCTTCGCGATGACTCTCGTCGACGGGCAGTCCTACGAACCGCTGCTCGACGTCGCCGACTCGCCGCCCGAACCCGACACCGTCGCCGCCCGCGCCCGCGCGGCCGCCGGGATGCTCGCGCGGATGCAGATTCTCGACCCCGTCACGCTGGGTGTCGGGAACGAACCGGTTGTCCCGGTCGCGGACGAACTCGCGCGCTGGCACCGTCTACTCGACACCGTCGACGACGGCATCGTGCCTCGCCACGCCGAACTGCATGCAGCGCTGGCGGACCGGATCCCGGCACCGGTCGCTCCCACTCTGCTGCACGGCGACTACCGACTCGCGAACATGCTGTTCGCGGGCGAAGACCTCGCCGCGATCATCGACTGGGAGATCTGGTCGGTCGGCGATCCCCGCACCGATCTGGCATGGTTGCTGATGCACACCGACCCGGCGCACCGGTTCCGGCGGTCCCGTCCGGCGGCCGATGTCGCGGCCGGCGCCGGGATGCCGTCCCCCGGCGAACTCCTGGCGGCCTACCGCGCCGAGCGTGACGTTCCGGTTGCCGACCTGGACTGGTTCCTGGCCTACTGCTACTACAAGACGGCGTCGACGATGTCGGTCTTCGTCAAGCGCAACCGAAGGCGGCCCGCCCCGGACCCCGCCCTGGTCGTCGCCGCGGAAAGCCTCGCCGACGTCGTCGAACGCGGACTGGCCGTGTTCGGCGCCCCGGCGGTTACCTGAGCCTGTGCCGTCAGGCCGGCGGCACCACCTCGACGACGACCTTGCCGAGCGCGGCCCGGTCGTCCAGCGCGCGCAGTGCGGCCGCCGCCTGTTCGAGCGGGAACGTCGCGCCGACATACGGACGTATCCGCCCCTCGGCGGCCAGTGATTCGACGGCGTCCCGGACCATCCGCAAAGTCCCGGGATACTCGGTTTCCATGTTGTCCATGGTGATTCCCGTGACGGTGAGGTTGCGGTGGAGCAGACGGTTGACCTTGACGGTGGGGATCGAGCCACCGGTGAATCCGACGACGACGAGCCTGCCGCCCTGGCGTAGTGCACGGAGGGAGTCGGTGAACCGGTCACCGCCCACCGGGTCGATCACCACGTGCACACCGCGCCCGTCGGTGAGACCGCGCACCTCGTCGAGCCACGGCCCGTCCGACCGCACCACCGCATGCGCTCCACACTGGCGCGCGACCTCTTCCTTCCGGTCGCTGGAGACCACGGCGATTGCCTGCACACCGAACGTCTCCGCGAGATCGAGGGCCGCGGTGCCCACCCCGCCCGCGGCGCCGTGGACGAGCACGTACTCGCCCGGCTGAACCTGCGCCCGGTGGAGTGCGTACCAGGCCGTCGAGTAGTTCATGTAGAGCGCCGCGCCTTCGACGAACGACATCGACGCCGGGATCTTCACCGTGTATTCGGGCAGTGCGAGCGCACGGTCGGCGAGGGCCCCGTGCCAGACGATTCCCCCGACGCGGTCGCCCGGCCGGAAGTCCGCGTCTGTCGGCGCCTCGACCACGACACCCGCGTACTCGCTGCCGCACACGTACGGGGTCGGCACACCGTTCTGGTACTTACCCCAGGTCTGCAGGGGGTCGATGAACGACAACCCGGCGGCGTGCACGTCGACGAGCAGTCGCTGCCCCTCCGCCCGGGGGTGGGCGCCGCGCGGTTCGGGTATCTCCACCAGCGTCGCGGCCTGCGGACCGGTGAGCTCTTCGACGACGACTGCACGCATGGGCGTCTCTCCTTCTGTTCAGTGGAAGTAGGCCACGACCGCGTCCGCGACGCAGGCTGCCTTGTCGTGACCGTCGATCTGGAAGGTCTGCCGGATCGTGAATCGGTATCCGCCCTCGATCGGTCGCGCGTCGAGCAGTCGCGCCGTCATGCGGATCCGGGAACCGACCCGGACAGGGTTCAGGAACCGCACCGTGTCGAACCCGTAGTTGAGCCCCAGCGAGTGCCCGGTCATCTCGAAGATCTCGTAGAGGAACTTCGGCCCGAGGGACAGCGTGAACAACCCGTGGGCGATCGTGCCGCCGAATCCTGCCTCGCGACCCCGCGCGGGGTCGAGGTGGATGCGCTCGAAGTCGTCGGTGTCCCGCGCGAATGCCGTGATGCGGTCCTGAGTCACGTCGTACCACTCCGTCGTGCCCAGATCGGCGCCGACCTTGGCGACCAGTTCGTCGATTCCGTTCAGCTTCAGCATGGCCGCATGCAACCACGGCGACCGCGACGTCCACAGGAAGAGCTGGTTCGGGCACTGGAGAAATCAACAGTGCCGCGCCTCGCGGCCCTCGCCGTGCGTCCAGGTGCTCCCTACCGTCCGACACATCGGATCCCGAATCGGAGGACGCCCCATGGACTGGACCATTCCCGACGACGTGCAGCAGTTCGTCACCGACCTCGACGCGTTCATCGATCGCGAGATCGCACCGCTCGAGGCCAAGCACCCGCAGTTCTTCGACCACCGACGCGAGTACGCGCGCACCGACTGGGAACGGGACGGGTTCCCGAAGCAGGAATGGCGCGAACTGCTGCTCGAGGCCCGGCGTCGCTCCGACGCCGCCGGGTTCTTCCGGTTCCCGTTGCCGCAGGCCCTCGGCGGGAACGACGGCAGCAACCTCGCGATGGCCGTCGTCCGCGAACACCTCCTCACCCGGGGCTCCGGTCTGCACTTCCCCCATTCCGACGAGGCATCGGTGGTCGCGAACCTGCCGCTCGCCCTCGTGCTGCACGAGTACGGCACCGACGAACAGCGGGAGCAGTACCTCGAGCCGCTGATCCGCGGCGACATCGAGATCGCGTTCGGCCTCACCGAGCCCGGACACGGCAGCGACGCGACGTACCTGGAGACGTCGGCCCGACGAGAGGGCGACGACTGGGTCATCAACGGGGCGAAGCGCTTCAACAGCCTCGTCGACTGCTCCGAGGTCGACCTCGTGTTCGCCCGCACGTCCGGGCAGGCTGGCAAGGCGGACGGGATCACCGCGTTCCTGGTGCCGACGAACGCGCCCGGCTTCACTGTTCCCTTCAACCACTGGACGTTCAACATGCCCAGCGACCACTCCGAGGTCCATCTCGACGACGTGCGGGTCCCAGGAAGTGCCGTGGTCGGGGAAGTCGGCCGCGGCCTCGACTGCGCGCAGCTATTCGTCCACGAGAACCGGATCCGGCAGGCTGCGTCGTCGCTCGGTGCAGCGCAGTTCTGCATCGACGAGAGCGTGAAGTACGCGCAGGAGCGCGTCGTCTTCGGGAAGCCATTGCACGAGCACCAGGGCATCCAGTGGCAACTGGTGGAACTCCAGACCGATGCGGAACTGATCCGCAACACGATCTACAAGACCGCGGCGATGATGGACGAGCTCGGGAAGACGGCCGTCACCGACAAGGTCGCGATGGTGAACCTGCGGAGCAACCAGCTCGCCTGCCGGGCGGCCGACCGCGCCATCCAGATCCACGGCGGCGTCGGATACTCCCGCCACAAGCAGTTCGAGCACATCTACCGCCACCACCGCCGCTACCGCATCACCGAGGGCACGGACGAGCTGCAGCTGCGCCGCATCGCGAGCAGGATGTTCGACTTCTCGTCCCATCGCTAGTCACCCTTTTGGACTGTCCTTTACTTTGGCCTGTCCATATGGTGTTATCTGTGACGGAGACCACTGCCGGTGGGTTTCCTGCGCGGCATCGCCGCCCCCGACTACCGATATCAATCGACAGGAGCTTCCATGAGCGCAGTCGGCACGACTGAGTTGCAGGCGCCTACGCGGCATCTGAACCGCTGGTGGTATGTGGTGACAGGCTTTCTGACTCTGTTGTTCGGCACGACCGCGGTCAATGTCCTGTTCAACATCCTGGGCAAGCCGATGACCGAGGAGTTCGGCTGGGAACGAAGCGTCATCAGCAACGGCCTGTCCATCGAGACGGTGCTGGTGGGTATCAGCATCGTCATCCTGGGCTTCCTCATCGACCGGTACGGTCCCAAGATCCCCTCGGTTCCGATGTCGCTGGCGTTCGGAATCGGCCTGATGCTGATGTCCGCCCTGCCGAACAACCAACTCGCCTTCTACCTGCTCTGCGTGGTGATCGGAGCCGGAGCGGGCGCCGTGAACCCGGTCGCGCACTCGACCGTGGTGAGCGCGTGGTTCCAGGACCGTCGCGGCATGGCGTTGGGCATCCTCATGGCGGGCCTCGGCTCGTGCGGGGTGCTCATGCCCTATCTGGCGAACTGGATGCTCGGCATCGGCGGATGGCGCATGGCGTTCCTGGTCATCGGCGCCCTGTGCACGGTCATTCCGGCCGCGGTCTACGCCTTCGTCACCCGGATGCCCGCCGAACACGAAGCCGAGCGCAAGGCCGCGCGTCTGGAAGGCCGGATGGCCGGGGAATCGCTGCTCACCGTGGCGAGGAAGTACCGGCAGTTCTGGCTGCTGTCCGTCGCCATCTTCCTGGTGTCCTCGGCGACGTTCGGCCTGATGTCCCAGGTCGTGCCCATGACCACGGACAAGGGCATCAGCCAGGGCACCGCCGTCTCCATCCTGTCCGTTCTGAGCCTGGCGTCGATCGGCGCACGACTGCTGGTCGGCTACCTGCTGGACCGGTTCTACGCCCCCGCCATCGGCTCGATCATCTTCGCCCTGTGCGGGGTCGGGGTCTTCTTCATGATCACGTCGTCGCAGACCGGTCTGCTGTTCGTCGGCGCGGCCCTGATCGGTCTCGGCCTGGGATCCGAGGGTGATCTCGCCGCCTACATGGTGAGCCGATACTTCCCCAAGCACTCCTACGGCCGGGTGCTGGGATTCATCTACTTCCTCTACGCGCAGGGGTCGGCGTTCGGCATCTTCCTGCTCGGACAGGTCTACAGCGCCACCGGTTCCTACAGTGCCGGCGCGCTGCCGATCATCGTGTTGGTCGGAATCGCCATCGCCTGCCTGCTGATGATGGGTTCCTACCGCTTCACCCTGGACCATCGCGAGATCGGCGCCGACAACGTCACCGTCGAACAAAAGGAGCACGTATGACCGACGGATTTCACGACGCCTTGGTGACTCGCGCCACCGAGGAGATGCCGGAGAAGTTCTTCGACCGGTTCATGTTCAATCTTCATCCGGACGGACGTACCGCGCCGTCCGTGATCCTCGGTGCCGGGGTCTATCCACCCCGGAACGTCGTGGACGGTTTCGTCGTCCTCACCACGGAGTCCGAGCAACGCAACCTCCGTTACTCCACCGAACACTCCGAGACCGACGGCGCCTCCGTCGGACCACTGAGATGGGAGACGGTCGACGACAATTCCACCTGGCGAATCCAGCTGGGCGAGAACAAGACCGGCCTCGAACTGGACCTGCTCTGGCACGCCCGGGCGCCCTACTGGCTCGGGTCGGTGGATGTGGAGAACACCGACGGAAACGTCACCTCATTCGACCATCTGTTCCAGCCCGGCCGGTACGAGGGCACGCTCACACTCGACGGAACCACCACCGACGTCGGTGGCTGGTACGGACTGCGCGACCGCTCCCGCGGGGTGCGCACGATGTCCGGCGGCCAGGGTCTGCACGTCTGGTACCAGGCACAGTTCCCGGACCGCACGTTCGGCTTCCTGCTCGTCGAGGATCGTGAAGGCGGACGAATCCTGTTGGAGGGCGCCGTCATGCATGACGACGGCCGACTCGACGACATCACCGACGTTCGGCACGACCTGGTGTTCACCGCGGGCAACGACCTCGCCAGTGGCACGGTGGAGGTCGTGACTGCGGGCGGTGCGACCTACCGCATCGGCGCGGACGCCTCCGCCGGCGGCGGCTACATGGCCGGCGGCGGCTACGGCGGGCACCACGGCAAGGTCCGTGGCCGCGATCACGAAGAGTTCGACGTCTACCCGCTCGACGGGACCGTGGGTCCGAAGACTCTCGACTCGGCCCTCACCGACCGTTGCTGCGCGTTCGAGTGGAACGGGCAGACCGGGTACGGGATCTTCGAATTCGCGCTGTCGCGGTCGTCCTCCTACACGTACCGCCCCAGCCTCGCACGATAAGTCGACACCGTCACTGCCCCTGCACCTATCGGTCGGTGCAGGGGCAGTGCTAGTGACGGAAGGCGTCCAGGCCCTCGCTCGCCATTCGCACCATGTGGTCGGCGAGCCCGGCCGTGCGGGTCACCTTGGTGGGCCAGTATGCGATCGAGAAGATCATGCCCAGGCAGGATTGGGTGGCCACGGACACCTCCGCCGGTGAGGCGGCGGGGATGGACCGCGCGACCGCAGCCTCCCAGCCCTGGACGTACTGCTTGCGCCGGCGATTGATCGCCTTCCGCCACGGATCGACCAGCGACCGGTCCTCCCGCTGGCTGACGTTGACGAGGTGGCGGTGCCGGGCCGCGAAGAGGGCATGGTGGCGGATCATCCGCTGGAGATCTTGGTCCGCGTCGTCGAGCACCGGGTCGGTGGCGCCGATCAGCTCGTCCATGGCCTCGTCGAACAGCGTGGCCAGAATCTCGTCCTTGCCGGAGAAGTGGCGGTAGATGGCAGGACCACTCAGGCCGGCCCGCGACCCTAATTCGTCGACACTCGTACCGTGAAAGCCCTTCTCGTAGAACAGCTCTGCGGCGGTGTCGAGAATTTTCCGGTTGCGGTCCACCGAGCCATTCTAGCACCTGTTGTTAACGATCGTTATGATGGACCGATGACGTCGCCAGCCGGAATCCCCTCATACCTCCAGGTGGTCGCCCTGCCCCGCGAGTGCGGGCCGGTGCTCGTCCCGTCCGCCTACGAGGACGAGAACGGCCACATGAACATCCGCCACTATTTCGACCTCGAGGCGCAGGCGATCGCCGTCGTCTTCGATCGGATGGGCATCACCGACGACTACCGCGCCACGCGCGGCCAGGGCTTCTTCACCGCCGAGCATCACATCCGGTACTACGCGGAGGTGCACGTCGGCGACCGCGTGTCGGTGCACGCGCGGATCGTCGAACGCTCCGACAAGGTCGTCCACGCCATGGCGTTCCTCGTCGACGACACCACCGAGCGCCTCGCCAGCACACTCGAGGTCACCGCGACCCACGTCGACCTCACCAGCCGCCGGGTCGCGCCCTTCGCGGACGACGTCGCCGACACTGTCGACCGGGAACTCGCCCGCACCGACGTCGACTGGCCCGCCCCCGTCTGCGGTGCGATGGGGATCCGAACCCGGGCCTGAGCGGCGTTCCTTCCACAGCGCCGGGGACAGACGCGCACCTTTTCGGTTCCCGCGCGCGATTTAGGGCCCGACAACGGGTGCGTCCACCGAATAGCTGCGCAACTGTGGCAACCCTCGACGCGATTCCGTTGGCAAAGATGCGAATTCATTGCGTGAGCACCGCCTGAAGGCGCGAGACCGACGACCGCTCGGCGTGCCGAGCCGGGCGACCCGCTTCCGGGCCACATCCTCCTTCTGCAGAGAAGTGCGAACTCATCACCGCAGGTGAAAGCCTTTTTCGCGACGCCCCTTGAAAACGCTCGTTATCAGCGCTACCTTCGTCATAAGGTAAGACCAAAAGAACTTCGCGGACGGGCTCCCGTTCCGCGTGCAACAGGAAAGGACCAGAAGGTCGATGAGTGACTTCACGGATGTGACGTACGAGGTCGAGGACGGACTCGCCTGGATCACGATCAACCGGCCCGACCGGTACAACGCGTTCCGCGCGCGGACCGTCGACGAGTTGGTGAAGTCGTTCAAGAAGGCGTGGGGCAGCGCAGAGGTCGGGGCGATCGCGCTGACCGGCGCCGGCGAGAAGGCGTTCTGCTCGGGTGGCGACCAGAAGCAGCGGATGGAGACGGGCGACTACGGCCCGTCCGACAGCGGACTGTTCGAGGTCGAGGCACTGCACCGGGTGATCCGGGACGTGCCGAAGCCCGTGATCGCCGCGGTCAACGGTGTCGCGGTCGGTGGCGGGCACGTGCTGCACCTGCTGTGCGACCTGTCGATCGCCGCCGAGCACGCCATCTTCGGGCAGAACGGCCCGCGCGTCGGGTCGTTCGACGCCGGCCTCGGCACCGGGTACCTGGCGCGGGCGATCGGCGAGAAGCGTGCACGGGAGATCTGGTTCCTCTGCCGGCGTTACAGCGCCGAGCAGGCCCTCGACTGGGGCCTGGTGAACAAGGTGGTGCCCGGCGACCAGTTGCGGGCTGAGGTCCGGGCCTGGGCGGACGAGATCCTGCAGCTGTCGCCGACGTCGCTGAAGGTGCTCAAGCAGTCCCTGAACGCTGACACCGAGCACTTCATCGCGCAGGGCAACATGGCGTACTCCACGCTCAAGCTGTTCGGGGAGTCCGCCGAGGCGATCGAGGGCATCAGCGCGTTCAACGAAAAGCGCAAGCCCGACTTCTCGAAGTTCCGCGGCGCCTGACAGTTGACTTCCGGGCGGCGGGGCTGACTCCCGCCCCGCCGTCCGGCAACTCACGCACCAGGACCCGTCACAGAGAGCAGTCGCCCACATGCGTTTTACCCGAGAACAACGAGAGTTCGCGGCGGCCGTCCGCGAGTTCTGCGACGCCGAATGCAAGACCCTGCAGCAGCGCGACCTGCTGACCGACGGCGGCGCCCTGGCCAACAGCCCCGTCATTCTCGACAAGTTCGCCGGCCTCGGCTGGCTCGCCGTGTCGCTGCCGGAGGAGTACGGCGGTGGCGGCGCCGGAATGGTCGAGGAGTGCATCTTCCTCGAGGAATCCGCACGCGGCCTCGCCCCCATCACCGCCTACTCCACCGGTCTCACGGCAGCCCAGACTTACCTGCGCTACGGCACCGAAGACCAGAAGCGCACCATCGTCGGCAACATGGCGTCCGGCAAGCTCGAGGCGATCGCCCTCAGCGAGCCCGGTGCGGGTTCCGACCTCGGTGGTGTCCGGATCAAAGCGGAACTGGTCGACGACCACTACGTCATCAACGGGCAGAAGACCTGGATCTCCGCCGCCCACATCGCCGAGCACATCCTCCTCCTGGCCCGGACCGACACGACCGGCAACAAACACCAGGGCCTGACCCTGTTCATGGTGCCGGCCGATACGCCCGGGCTCGAAATTCACGAGATCAAGACCATGGAGGCCCGGACCTGCAACGACCTCTACTTCACCGACGTCGCGGTCCCGGCGAGCGCTGTCGTCGGCACTCCGAACCAGGCGTGGCGTCACCTCATGCGGGGGCTCAGCGTCGAGCGCCTCATCATCGCCACGATGGCACTCGGCGGAGCCCAGCGCTCACTCGACGACGTGATCGCCTTCGTCACCGAGCGCGAGCAGTTCGGTCACAAGATCAGCAGTTTCCAGGCCATCCGTCACCGCATCGCGGATCTCGCCACGGAGATCGCGTTCGCGAAGTCGTTCGTGTACGAGGTGGCCGAGCGGATCGATGCCGGCGAGGAAGACAACCTCAACCGCGAGGGGTCGATGGCTAAGCTGAAATGTACCGAAATCGCGAAGAAGACCGCACTCGAGGCGATGCAGATGATGGGCGGCTACGGCTACACCCGCGAATACGGCATGGAGGAACAGGTTCGCCGCTCCTTGGCTCCGCCGATCTATGGCGGTACCAACGAGATTCAGCGCGAGATCATCAGCAAGAGCCTGGGCCTGTAGCCCTCGTTCCCGACCATAGGACCATCGCATGACCACTTCTCCCTTCGCGTCCGACGCCCTCGCGGGCAAGCGCGTGCTCATCACCGGCGGCGGCACCGGCCTCGGCCGCGGCGTAGCCCGGCATCTCGTCGACCACGGCGCCGAAGTCCACCTGTGGGGCCGGCGTCCCGCGGTCCTCGAAGAGGCCGCGGCGGAAGCGTCGGTCTCCCGGCCGGGCTCGGTCCACTGGCAGACCGTCGACGTGCGCAACGCCGACCTGGTGTCGTCGGCGATGGACGAGATCTGGACGCTACACGGCCCGCTCACGGGCGTGATCAACAACGCCGCAGCGAACTTCATCGCCCCCACCGAATCGCTCAGCCCGCGCGCCTTCGAGGCCGTCACCTCCACCGTGATGAACGGGTCCTTCAACACCACCCACGCCGCGGGCCGCCGCTGGATCGAAGGCGGCACCAAGGGCGTCGTCCTGTCGACGCTCACCACCTGGGTCTGGAGCGGCTCCGCGTTCGTCGTCCCGTCCGCGATGGCGAAGGCCGCCGTGCACTCGATGACAATGTCTCTCGCCGTCGAGTGGGCGCGCTACGGCATCCGCCTCAACGCGCTCGCGCCGGGACCGATCCCGACCGACTATGCGTGGGAGATGCTCAACCCGACCGAAAAGAGTGCAGTCGGGGCGACCCAGGCCGACCAGGTGCCGATGGGCCGGATGGGCACGATGGAAGAGCTCGCCAACCTCACCATCTTCCTGCTGTCGGATGCCTGCGACTACCTCACCGGCCAGACCATCGCCATGGACGGCGGCCAGATGCTCGCCGGCCCCGGCACTTTCGCCGGTCTGACATCGATGAGCAACGAGGACTGGGCCACCGCCCGGGAGAAGAGCAAGGCCGCCAGCGAAGCCGCGAAGGCGCAGCGCGGAGTCTGACGCCCACCTACGAGGCCTGCCTGCCGGTGACGACTCAGTCCCGGCCGGCAGGCCTTCGCCATGTGCCACTATCCAGCGTCGCCGTCATGCAGGTCGTCGGACGCAATCGATCGGAAAGACATGCACCAGATCACTGCCCGATAGCTTCGTCTTGTCCTTCACGTTCGCCATACACCCGGGCACAGCGACGCGACACCCTCTCGTCGTTCGTCACCGGCTGCAGCGGCAGTCCCGGTCGGCGGCCCCGAGAAGCCGGTTCGGGACTGGATCCGCGTCGGCAGGAATCCCTCCTCGCCGCCGGAAACCGCGACGGAGACATACCGATGCTAGGAGCATGGTGACACCGCCACGAGTTTCCGAATGTTCTGAGCGCGTCGGACAACGACCGTATTCGGGCGTCCAATCGAGCGTTTTGCGGCGGTGCAAGTTTTAGGAGTCGACCGTACGCTGCATGCGTCGTTCGGCAAGGCGCAGTCGACTGATGGACGCACATTT
This sequence comes from Rhodococcus sp. NPDC059968, assembly GCF_042738615.1. Taxonomy (NCBI): domain Bacteria; kingdom Bacillati; phylum Actinomycetota; class Actinomycetes; order Mycobacteriales; family Nocardiaceae; genus Rhodococcus; species Rhodococcus sp. NPDC059968. The sequence continues at coordinate 579 of NZ_JBHWUE010000081.1, read as the reverse complement.
CGCACAATCCCGTTCGAGGCGCTGCTCGATCGACCATGGCAGGATTCATGATCGGCCACCGACCCGCGGCCGACGCGCTCGCGACTCTCAGCCGGGTTCACTCAGTCGCCGACACTTCATCGAGGAAGTCAAGGCCGTCGAGCCCGATCTCACGTTCGTCGGTGACAACTCAACCGTCGACCGACCCGTTGCCGGCACGACGCCGACCAGCGCGCCCCTGAGCGAACTGGCACCGAATCGGGCGCGCCGGCGCAGCGGTGTTGCGGTGGTGCAGCCTAGTCCGAAGTTACTGCTATGAGAACGAGCGAACCCCCGGTTGAGCTGGGGGTTCGTTGTTTTCGGTTGTGGTTGTTCTGGCTACCTGACCGTGTGGGGGATGGTGGTGTCGAGGAGTTCGAAGGCCCGTCGTTGGGTGGGCGTGGGGACGGCCAGGGTCGTCACGATCGGTCCGTCGTCGCCGTATTGGAGGTCGTTGCGGGTCAGGGTGGCCAGGTGGGCCAGCAGGGCTTGGTAGGAGCGGCCCGGCAGGTCACCGTCGGTGGTGGTCTTGCGGGCCGCCTTGGCCCGGGCGGCGGCCGA
>NZ_JBHWUE010000080.1:25457-43120 GCF_042738615.1 Rhodococcus sp. NPDC059968 | reverse complement strand
CCCCGCCGCGCCGGGGGGGCGGGGCGGGTTGGCCGGCCGGGGGGGGGGGGTTACCCCCCTGTTTCCCCCCCACCCAAATTCCCCCCCCCCCCCCCCCCCGGGGGCGCCGGGCCGGCCCCCCCCCCCCGCTTCTGCGTGTGTGTGCTACTCCGCCAGTTTCGCGACGGCCTGCGCCCACAGGAAGTACTTGTTGGTGCCGAGGTCCTTCACGGTCTTGATGTTGAACGCGGCCGCGAGGTGTTCGGCGTCGGAATCGCTCACGCCCTGCAGGGCGGCGACGGGGGCACTGGCCAGTTCTTCGATGGGCTTCGTCTCGTAGGCCTTGTCGAACTTGCTCTCAATTCCTGCCATCGTTACCTCCAGAGGTTCGAAAACGGGACACCGGCCCGACCGTTCGCGCCGGCCTCAGAACAGTCAATACCCGTCCGCCGTCGCTGTGTGCGGTTCTGCGGAATCGATTCGCCGACTGTTCGCCGAGTGTTATGGCCCGGGTGCGACTCCCTAGACTGGTCGGCACATCGTCGATCAAAGGGGAGCTTTCTTCGTGAGTATCGTTTCGGCCCGCACTGCGGTCCACCGTCCGTCGTGTGGGTCGCCGACGTGCGCATAGTCTTCGCCGGAACCCCCGAGCCCGCCGTTCCCTCGCTCGAACGTCTGATCCGTTCGCCGCGCCACGACGTCGTGGCGGTGATCACCCGCCCGGACGCCGTCGCAGGCCGCGGACGCAGGGTGGTCCGCTCGCCGATCGGTGAACTCGCCGACTCCCACGGCATCGAGGTGCTGACTCCCGAGCGGCCGTCCGAACCCGAGTTCCTGGCGCATCTCGCCGACCTCGCACCCGACTGCGCGCCCGTCGTCGCCTACGGGGCGCTGCTGCCGCAGAAGGTCCTCGACATCCCGGCCCACGGCTGGGTGAACCTGCACTTCTCACTGTTGCCGGCGTGGCGCGGGGCCGCCCCCGTGCAGGCCGCGATCGGTGCGGGCGACGACATGACCGGCGCGAGCGCGTTCCGGCTCGAGGCAGGGATGGACACCGGGCCGGTCTACGGGGTGGTCACCGAAAGGATCCGCGACACCGACACCGCCGGGGACCTCCTGGGGCGCCTGGCCGACAGTGGTGCGGTCCTCCTGGAGTCGGTTCTCGACGGGATCGAGGACGGCGCGATCACCGCGGTCCCTCAGTCGGCCGACGGGGTCTCGCACGCGCCCAAGGTGACCGTCGAGGCGGCCCGGATCCGTTGGGACAGAACGGCTGCCGTGGTGGACCGGCACGTCCGGTCGGTGACCCCCGCGCCCGGTGCCTGGACCACCATCGGCGATCTACGAATCAAGGTCGGCCCGGTCACTCCGACGGAGGAGCGACTGGAGCCGGGGGAGATCTCCGTGACCAAGTCCGGATTCCTGATCGGCACGTCCACGGTGGCGGTGCGGCTGGGCCGCATCCAGCCGCAGGGCAAGAAACAGATGGCCGCCCTGGACTGGGCGCGAGGCGCACGACTCGACGCGGAGGTACGGGCACAGTGAGCGAATCCAGAAGGCCAGCACGTCGCGGCCAGTCCGGCTCGGGGGCCGGCAACAACCGTCCCCGCCAGGCCCGCCGCCCCGACGCGTCCCAGTCCGGTCTCGACCAGCCGCGGCTCGCCGCCCGGGACGTGCTGCGCGCCGTCCGGGAACGCGACGCCTACGCCAATCTGGTGCTGCCCGGACTGCTGCGTGAGCGGCGCCTGGACGGACGTGACGCGGCGCTCGCCACGGAACTGGCCTACGGCGCCGCCCGCGCCCGTGGGCTCCTCGACGCCGTGATCGCCGACTGCGCGGGCAGGCCGATCGCCGAGATCGACGGACCGCTCCTCGACGTCCTCCAGCTGGGCGCCTACCAGCTGCTGCGCACCCGCGTCGCCCCGCACGCCGCCGTCGCCACCTCCGTCGATCTCGTGCGCGCGGAGGCCGGTCCGGGGAAGGCCGGCTTCGTCAACGCCGTGCTGCGCCGGGTGTCGGAGCGGTCCGAGGCGGAATGGGTGGAGCGCCTCGCCCCGGCCGATCCGGTGGGGCGGCTGGCATTCGAGCACGCGCATCCCACGTGGATCGCCCAGGTGTTCGCCGACGCGCTCGGTGCCGACGCCGGGGAACTCGAGGACGCCCTCGTCGCCGACGACGCGCGACCGGTGGTGCATCTCGTCGCCCGCCCGGGGGAGATCTCGTCGGAGGAACTCGCGCTCGCCACCGGCGGCGAGGTGGGGCGGTACTCGCCGTACGCGGTCTATCTGGACGGCGGCGACCCGGGGCTCCTCGACGCCGTCCGCGAGGGGCTCGCGGGAGTGCAGGACGAGGGCAGTCAGCTCGTCGCCCGGGCGCTGTCGCTGGCACCGCTGGACGGACCGGACGCGGGCCGCTGGCTCGACCTGTGCGCGGGCCCGGGCGGCAAGGCTGCCCTGCTCGGCGCTCTCGCCGGAATCGAGGGCGGACGCCTCGACGCCGTGGAGCCGGTGCCGCACCGCGCGGACCTGATCCGCAAGACGACGAAGGATCTTCCGGTCGACGTGCACGTCGCCGACGGGCGTGATCCCGGGCTGGAGGGCGGGTACGACCGCGTCCTGGTCGACGCGCCGTGCACCGGACTGGGTGCGCTGCGCCGACGTCCGGAGGCGCGGTGGCGCCGGCAGCCGTCGGATGTGGCGGGTCTCGCGAAACTGCAGCGGGAACTCCTGGCGTCGGCCGTCGAGCTGGTTCGTCCGGGCGGCGTGATCCTCTACGCGACGTGTTCGCCGCATCTGTCCGAGACGGTGGCCGTGGTCGCGGACGCGGTGCGCCGCTACGGGCTCACGGCACTCGACACGCGTGCGCTCGTCCCCGGTGTGCCGGGTCTGGGGGACGGTCCGAGCGTCCAGCTCTGGCCGCATCGGCACGGCACCGACGCGATGTTCATGGCCGCGTTGCGCAAGCCGTAGGGCGGCGGTCGCCTCCCCGCTACCTGGACATCTGCCCGACTCTCGGTAGAACCTGTTTCACTATATGGTGAAACGTGTTCTAATTCTGCTCGCGACAGAGACGTACGTCACGAAGCGAGTGGAGGACTTGAGATGAATCGGGTAGCGGGGAAGGTCGTTCTGATCACGGGAGCGGCGCGGGGTCAGGGTCGTAGTCATGCAGTGCATCTCGCCGACGAGGGCGCCGACATCATCGCCTTCGACCTCTGCGAGGACATCACATCCAACGAGTACCCGCTGGCGACCGACGCCGATCTCGCGGAGACCGGACGGCTCGTCGAGAAGGCGGGGCGCCGGGTCGTCACCGCCAAGGTGGACGTGCGCGACCGCGCCGCACTGCAACGCGAACTCGACGCCGCGGTCGCGACGCTGGGACGGCTGGACGTCGTGGTCGCCAATGCGGGGATCGCGCCCCTCGGGAACGACGTGCCCGTCGAGGGATTCGTCGATGCGTTCGACGTCGACTTCGTCGGCGTGGTCAACACGATTCACTCGGCCCTTCCGCACCTGGACGCCGGCGCGTCGATCATCGCGACGGGATCGGTGGCCGGTCTGGTCCCGCAGACCGGCCTGAACGGCCAGCAGGCCCTGCAGGGACCGGGCGGCGACGGCTACGGGCTCGCCAAGAAGATGCTGTGGACGTACACCAACTCGCTCGCGCTCACCCTGGGCCCGAAGTCCATCCGCGTCAACGCGATCCACCCCACGAACTGCAACACGGACATGCTGCAGAGCCCGCCGATGTTCCGCACGTTCCGCCCCGACCTCGAGAACCCGACCGCCGAGGACGCGAAGGTCACGTTCCCGTTCATGCAGGCGATGCCCACCCCGTGGGTCGAGCCCGAGGACATCTCGCACGCGGTGGTGTTCCTGTCGTCCGACGAGTCCCGATTCGTCACCGGTCAGCAGCTCCGGGTCGATGCGGGGGCGGGTCTCAAGCTCGGCGTCTGACGCCGATCCGATGAGGGTCCGGGCCGGTGTGCGGGCGCCGCCCGGGCCCTCGCCTTGCTGTCAGGTCTGGTCGAACTGCTTGCGCAGCTTCGCCGGTGCCTTGATCCGCCAGGCGTCCTGCAGCAACTCGGTCAGCTGGGTGACGTCGACGTTCTCGAGGTCGACGAGGATCGAACCGTGACCGTCGTAGTGCGGAGTGGTGTAGAACGGCGCTCCCTGGGCCAGCAGCGCCGCCTTCTCGTCGAGATCGCACATCACCACCAGGCCCCCGTCCGACTCGGCCCGCAACCGGGCGAGCAGCTTGCCCGCCACCTTCAGCGCCGGAGTGCGATACGACGTGCTCTCCTGTACCTCCGGCAGGGACGTACCGATCGCCACGACGTCCGTCCAGGTCGGCATGAGCCCAGTATGGACCGCGGGACCCGGCCCCGACGCGTGTACGACTAAACTGCGGCGCGTGGCAACCCCGATGATCGCACCGTCCATTCTGTCTGCCGATTTCGCGCGTCTCGCCGAGGAGGCGGACGCGGTCGCCGGTGCCGACTGGCTGCATGTCGACGTGATGGACGCACATTTCGTGCCCAACCTGACGCTCGGCCTTCCCGTCGTGCAGAGCCTGCTCGCGGCGACGGACATCCCGCTCGACTGCCATCTCATGATCGACGACCCCGGCCGCTGGGCGCCTCCCTACGCGGAGGCGGGCGCGCACAACGTCACGTTCCACGCGGAGGCGACCGACGACCCCCGGTCCGTGGCACGGGACATCCGCGCCGCCGGTGCCAAGGCCGGTCTCAGCGTCAAGCCCGGCACGCCGATCGAGCCGTACCTCGAGATCCTGAAGGACTTCGACACGCTCCTCGTCATGAGCGTCGAGCCCGGCTTCGGTGGTCAGTCGTTCATCCCCGAGGTGCTGGCGAAGGCGAAGGCGGTCCGCCGTCTCGTCGACTCGGGTGAGCTGAGGCTGGTCGTGGAGATCGACGGCGGCATCAACGCCGACACCGTCGAGGCCGCTGCCGAGGCGGGCGTCGACTGCTTCGTCGCCGGGTCCGCCGTCTACGGCACGAGCGATCCCGCGGAGGCCGTGCGCGCCCTGCGCGCCAGCGCCGCCAAGGCGTCACCGCACCTGAGCCTGTCGCGGTAACGGCGCTCCGGCACATCGTGAACTCCCACGTGCGGCACGAGAATTCGGCTGCGGACCTCGACGCCGCGATGCAGATCGCCATCGGCGCCGCGGAGTCGGCGCGCGGATTCACCAGCCCCAATCCGGCGGTCGGCGCGGTGGTCCTCGACTCTGCGGGGCGCATCGCCGGTGTCGGGATGACGCAGCCTCCCGGCGGTCCCCACGCGGAGGTCGTCGCGCTGCGGGAGGCGGGTGACGCCGCCCGCGGCGGCACCGCCGTCGTCACGTTGGAACCGTGCAACCACCACGGCCGGACCGGGCCGTGTTCGCAGGCGCTCCTCGATGCCGGTGTGGTCGCGGTGCACTATGCCGTGGGCGATCCGAACCCCGAGGCCGCGGGCGGCGCGGAAACCCTCGTCTCGGCGGGGGTCGAGGTGACGTCCGGGCTGCGGGCCCAGGACGTCGAACGCGGGCCGCTCCGGGGTTGGCTGCACCGGCAGCGCACCGGACGGCCGCACGTGACCTGGAAGTACGCGGCCACCCTGGACGGCCGCAGCGCCGCCGCCGACGGCACCAGCCAGTGGATCACCGGTCTCGAGGCCCGGGAACGCGTCCACGCGGACCGGGCGAAACTCGACGCGATCGTGGTCGGCACGGGGACGGTCCTGGCCGACGACCCGAGGCTGACCGCCCGGATGCCCGACGGATCGCTCGCGGCTCACCAGCCGGTGCGGGTCGTCGTCGGACTCGGCGACATCCCGGCGGACGCCCGGGTCCTCGACGACTCGGCGCCCACCCTTCTGCTGCGCACGCGCGACGTGGACGAGGTCCTCGCCGCACTCGCCGAGTACACCGATGTGCTGCTCGAGGGCGGGCCTCGGCTGGCGGGGGCGTTTCTCGCCGCGGGCCGGGTCGACCGCATTCAGGCGTACCTCGCCCCGCTGGTCCTCGGCGCCGGCACGTCCGCGGTCACGGAGGCGGGTGTGCATACGATCGACGGTGCGCTGCGGTTCCGTCACGAGTCGGTCGAAACAATCGGCCCCGATTTGTTGTTGAGTCTGGTTCCAGCAGTGTCCGAAAACCCTGACAGTCACCGAACGTAGGAGAAGCCACAGTGTTCACCGGGATCGTCGAAGAGTTGGGTGAGGTCGTCGCCAAGGAGGAACTGGCCGACGCCGCACGGTTCACCGTGCGTGGTCCGGTCGTGACTTCCGACGCGTCGCACGGTGATTCGATCGCGGTGAACGGTGTGTGCCTGACCGTCGTCGAGGTGCTGGCCGACGGCTCCTTCACGGCCGACGTCATGCAGGAGACGCTGAACCGGTCGAGCCTGCAGAAGATCGACGTGGGCAGCCGCGTCAACCTCGAGCGGGCCGCCGCCCTGAACAGCCGCCTCGGCGGCCACCTCGTCCAGGGCCACGTGGACGGCACCGGGCACATCATCAGCCGCAGCCCGTCCGAGAACTGGGAGGTCGTGCGCATCGCGCTGCCCGACGCCATCTCCCGGTACGTCGTGGAGAAGGGCTCGATCACGGTCGACGGTGTGTCGCTGACGGTCTCGGCGCTCGGCGGGGAACGCGGCGAGGAATACTTCGAGATCTCACTCATCCCGACCACGCTGCAGCTGACCACGCTCGGGGCGGCGTCCGTCGGGACGCCCGTCAACCTCGAGGTCGACGTGATCGCGAAGTACGTGGAGCGGCTGCAAGCGGCCGGCCGCTGAGTCGTACTGTTGAGGAGCATCCCACGGATGCATCCGTTGTATTCGAAGATGCCTAAGTCAAGACTTTGGAGACCGAGCACGTGACCAGGTTCGACAGTATCGAGCGCGCCGTTGCGGACATCGCCGCAGGCAAGGCAGTCGTCGTCGTCGACGACGAAGACCGCGAGAACGAGGGAGACCTCATCTTCGCCGCGGAGAAGGCCACCCCCGAGTTGGTTGCCTTCATGGTTCGATACACGTCCGGCTACCTCTGTGTGCCGCTCGACGGCGCCGACTGCGACCGCCTCGGCCTGCCGCCGATGTACGCCACCAACCAGGACAAGCACGGCACCGCGTACACCGTGACCGTCGACGCCCGCGAGGGCATCGGAACCGGTATCTCCGCGTCCGACCGCGCCGCCACCATGCGGTTGCTGGCCGACCCGTCCAGCGGCGCCCAGGACTTCACCCGGCCCGGCCACGTCGTGCCGCTGCGCGCCAAGGAGGGCGGCGTGCTGCGCCGTCCCGGCCACACGGAGGCCGCCGTCGACCTGGCCCGGATGGCCGACCTGCGGCCGGCGGGTGTGATCTGCGAGATCGTCAGCCAGAAGGACGAGGGCCACATGGCCCAGACCGACGAGCTGCGAGTCTTCGCCGACGACCACAACCTGGCCCTGATCTCGATCGCCGACCTCATCGGGTGGCGCCGCAAGCACGAGAAGCATGTGGAGCGGGTCGCGTCTGCGCGCATCCCCACCCGGCACGGCGAGTTCACGGCCGTCGGCTACCGGAGCATCTACGACGACGTCGAGCACGTGGCGCTGGTCCGCGGCGACCTGCCCGGCCCGGACGGCGACGGCAGCGACGTGCTGGTGCGCGTGCACTCCGAATGCCTCACCGGCGACGTGTTCGGTTCGCTGCGCTGCGACTGCGGTCCCCAGCTCGACGCCGCCCTGGACATGGTCGCGCAGGAAGGCCGCGGTGTGGTCCTCTACATGCGCGGGCACGAGGGCCGGGGCATCGGTCTCATGCACAAGCTGCAGGCCTACCAGCTGCAGGACGCGGGTTCGGACACCGTCGACGCGAACCTCGAGCTCGGCCTGCCCGCCGACGCCCGCGACTACGGCATCGGCGCGCAGATCCTCGTGGATCTGGGCATCTCCTCGATGCGCCTACTCACCAACAACCCGGCCAAGCGGGTCGGTCTCGACGGCTACGGGCTGCAGATCACCGAGCGGGTGTCGATGCCGCTGCGGGCGAACGCCGAGAACCTGACGTACCTGCGCACGAAGCGCGACCGCATGGGCCACGACCTGATCGGGCTCGACGACTTCGAAGCGGGAGAAATGCTGTGAGCGGTGAGGGACTGCCGGAGCTGCAACTCGGTGAGGCGGGCGACCTCCGGCTCGCCATCGTCGCCGGCAGCTGGCACGCCGAGATCTCCGAGGCGCTGATCGCCGGCGCGCAGCGGGTGGCGGCCGAGGCGAACGTGCAGAACGTCACGCTGGTCCGGGTCGCCGGTGCCATCGAGCTTCCGGTGGTGGCGCAGGCCCTGGCCCGCACCCACGACGCCGTCGTCGCGCTCGGTGTCGTGATCCGCGGCGGGACGCCGCACTTCGAATACGTCTGCGACGCCGTGACGGCCGGTCTGACCCGGGTCTCGCTGGACGAGAGCACCCCGGTCGGGAACGGTGTGCTCACCACCGACACCGAGCAGCAGGCCGTCGACCGCAGTGGCCTGCCCGGCTCTGTCGAGGACAAGGGCGGTCAGGCATGTGCGGCCGCGCTCGACGCCGCTGTCACGTTGGCGCGACTGCGCCGCGCCGAGGAGTCCTTCGTATGATCCGGATCCAGCCATGACCACTCCCGAATCCGAGTGGACACTCGTCGCGACGCCACGCAAGTCGCGTCGATACGCGATCGGTGTGGCGATCTTTCTCGTCGTCGTGCATCTGACGTTCGCAATCCTGCTGCGCGGCGATTCGACGGGCGTGTACTTCCGGCTCGCCGACCAGCTGGCGTTCGCGGGCATCGGCTGCCTCCTCGCGGCAGCCGTCCTGCTGCTGACCCGGCCCAGATTGCGGGTCGGGCCCCGCGGCATCGCCGTGCGCAACGTGCTCGGGGAACGCATCGTCGACTGGGACCTGTACGAGGGGTTGTCCTTCCCGGACGGCGCGGCGTGGGCCCGGATCGAGCTGCCCGACGACGAATACCTGGCCGTGATGGCCATCCAGTCGAACGATCGCGAATACGCCGTGGAAGCCGTCGACCGCTTCCGCGCACTCGCGTCGGAGTACGCACCGTCCTGAACCGGGGGTCGGCCCTCCGCGACGTCGCGGATGCGGGGTTGGTCGGTGGCGCCGACTAACGTGGAGGGGTGCCCGATCCTTCGACATATCGCCCCGCGACCGGAACGATTCCGGTCGACCCGGGGGTGTACAAGTTCCGCGATCCGCACGGCCGGGTCATCTATGTCGGGAAGGCGAAGAGTCTTCGATCACGGCTGAATTCCTATTTCGCCGACGTCTCGACACTGCACCCGCGCACCCGCCAGATGGTGACCACGGCCGGCAGCGTCGAGTGGACCGTCGTGAGCACCGAGGTCGAGGCGCTCCAGCTCGAGTACAACTGGATCAAGGAGTTCGATCCCCGGTTCAACGTCCGCTACCGCGACGACAAGACGTACCCGGTTCTCGCGGTCACCCTGAACGAGGAATACCCCCGGCTCTTCGTCTACCGCGGGCCCAGACGCAAGGGTGTCCGCTACTTCGGTCCCTACTCGCACGCGTGGGCCATCCGCGAAACCCTCGACCTGCTGCTGCGGGTGTTCCCCGCCCGCACCTGCTCGGCCGGGGTGTTCAAGCGTCACAACCAGATCGGCCGCCCGTGCCTGCTCGGCTACATCGACAAGTGCTCCGCGCCGTGCGTCGGACGGGTGTCCGCGGCCGAACACCGCCAGATCGTCGAGGACTTCTGCGACTTCCTCTCGGGACGCACCGACAAGCTGGTCCGGCAGCTCGAGGCCCGGATGCAGGCGGCATCGGAAGAACTCGACTTCGAAACGGCGGCGCGGCTGCGCGACGACGTGGGTGCGTTGCGGCGGGCGCTCGAGAAGCAGGCCGTCGTGCTCGGTGACGGCACCGACGCCGACGTCGCCGCGTTCGCGACCGACGAACTCGAGGCCGCGGTCCAGGTCTTCCACGTCCGGGGCGGCCGCGTCCGCGGGCAGCGCGGCTGGGTGGTCGAGAAGGCCGGCGACGTCATCGACTGGGCCAGCGTCGATTCCGAGGCGGGATCGGACCTGCCGCTGCTCGTCGAGCAGTTCCTCACCCAGTTCTACGGTGAGCAGGCGGCGCTGTCGGGCGCGACCGACCAGGAGGCCGGCACCAGCGGCGTGCCGCGGGAGGTCCTGGTGCCCGTGCTGCCGCCCGACGCCGAGCAGGTGCAGGAGTGGCTCAGCGGTCTCCGCGGTTCCGCGGTCCGCCTTCGCGTGCCCCAGCGCGGCGACAAGAAGGCTCTCGCCGAAACCGTGCAGCGCAACGCGATGGAGGCACTGCAACAGCACAAGCTGCGCCGCGCCGGCGACTTCACGTCGCGGTCGGCGGCCCTGCAGGGCATCCAGGAAGCCCTCGACCTGGATTCGGCGCCCCTGCGCATCGAATGCGTCGACATCAGCCACGTGCAGGGCACCGATGTGGTGGCCTCCCTCGTCGTCTTCGAGGACGGCCTGCCCCGTAAGTCCGACTACCGGCACTACGCGATCAAGGAGGCGGCGGGCGACGGTCGCTCCGACGACGTCGCCAGCATCGCCGAGGTCACCCGGCGGCGGTTCCTCCGCCACAACCGCGACGTCGGGGTGCTGCGCGCGGAAGCGGCCGGGGCGGACGCCGACCAGGTGTCGGGCGGGGACGGCGGCGACCTCGCCCCGGAGGCGGCGATCGATCCGCAGACCGGCAGGCCGCGGCGGTTCGCGTACCCACCGAACCTGTTCGTCGTGGACGGCGGAGCCCCGCAGGTGGCCGCCGCCTCGGCGGTGCTCGACGAACTGGGCATCACCGACGTCGCCGTGATCGGGCTGGCCAAGCGGCTCGAGGAGGTGTGGGTGCCGGGGGAGGAGGACCCGGTCATCCTCCCGCGCACGAGCGAGTCGCTGTACCTGCTGCAGCGGGTGCGGGACGAGGCGCACCGCTTCGCGATCACGTTCCACCGCAGCAAGCGGTCCCGCCGGATGACGGCGTCCGCACTCGACTCGGTCCGCGGACTCGGCGACACCCGGCGCAAGGCCCTGGTGACGCATTTCGGATCCGTCGCCCGCCTCAAGCAGGCCTCCGTCGAGGAGATCACCGCGGTCCCGGGTATCGGAACGGCCACGGCGAAAGCGGTACTCACGGCTCTCGGGGCGGAGGAACCGTCTGCGGACGTCGCGGGAGTGGGGGATGATGAACCAGATCGGAACGGGCCGGGCACGGCAGAACAGAACGGCGCGGACATTCCCCGCGAACCGGTAGCACAGCACGGCCCGGCAGCACAGAGCGCTTCGCAACGGACAGGTGTCGAGTGAACGAGCAGCACGCGCAGAGCGACCGTCCACCCACGGTTCGGCCGATGGACTTCCTTCTCGTCACCGGGCTCTCCGGGGCGGGGCTGCAGACGGCGGCGAAGGTCCTCGAGGACCTCGGGTGGTATGTCGCGGACAACCTTCCCCCGGAACTGATTTCCCGGATGGTGGATCTGAGCCTGGAATCCGATTCGCGGCTCGAGCGGCTCGCCGTCGTCATCGACGTGCGCAGCCGGTTGTTCACCGGCGACCTCGGCTGGGTCCTCACCGAACTGGAGAGCAAACCCGTGCACACGCGGGTGCTGTACCTCGACGCGTCGGACGAGGTCCTGGTGCGCCGCTTCGAACAGGTGCGCCGCAGCCACCCGCTGTCGGGGGGAGGCGCCGAGGGCACCCTGTCGGAGGGCATCGCCGCCGAGCGCGATCAGCTCGCGAAGGTGAAGGCCGCCGCGGATCTGGTGATCGACACGTCGTCCCTCGCCGCGCACCAGTTGCGGCAGAAGATCGAGGACGCGTTCGGCGATGCCGAGAACCGGACCATGCAAGTAACAGTCCAGTCGTTCGGTTTCAAGTACGGTCTTCCGATGGACGCCGATCTCGTCTGCGACGTCCGCTTCCTGCCCAACCCGCACTGGATTCCCGAGTTGCGTCCGCACACCGGGCAGAGTGCGGACGTGCGGGACTACGTGTTGTCGCAGGACGGTGCCGAGGACTATCTCGCCACGTATCACCACCTGCTGGATCTGACGATCGCGGGATATCGTCGGGAGGGGAAGCGCTACATGACCATCGCGGTGGGGTGCACCGGAGGGAAACATCGGAGTGTCGCGATGTCGGAGGCCTTGGCGAGCCGACTCGGAAAGGACTCCGGGCTGAACGTGCGTGTCGTCCATCGTGATCTGGGGCGCGAATGAGGCCGGTGCACCAGCCGCCTGCGATCGTCGCGCTCGGCGGGGGCCACGGGCTGTTCGCCACCCTCAGCGCCGCGCGCCGGCTCAGCCGTGACGTCACGGCCGTCGTCACCGTCGCGGACGACGGCGGATCCTCGGGACGGCTGCGCGCCGAACTCGGCGTCATCCCGCCGGGCGATCTGCGGATGGCACTCGCCGCACTCGCCGCGGACGACCCCGAGGTGCAGGACTGGACGGACACCATCCAGCACCGCTTCGGCGGAATCGGCGCCCTCGCCGGCCACTCGGTGGGCAATCTCATCCTGGCCGGCCTCACCGAAGTGCTCGGCGACCCCGTCGCCGCGCTGGACGAACTCGCCCGGTTACTCCGGATCAACGGGCGCGTGCTGCCGATGTCGCCGATCGCCCTGGACATCGAGGCGGACGTGCAGGGCCTCGAGGCGGACCCGCGGGTCAGCCGCTGCATCCGCGGTCAGGTCGCGGTCGCGACCACGCCCGGCAAGGTGCGCCGCGTGCGGCTGCTGCCGGCGAATCCGCCCGTGTGCCCGGACGCGGTCCGGGCGATCGACGTCGCCGACATGGTCGTCCTCGGCCCGGGGTCGTGGTTCTCCAGCGTCATCCCGCACGTCCTCGTGCCGGAACTCCTCGACACGCTGATCGCCACCGCCGCGCGGAAGGTGCTGGTACTCAACCTGGCTCCGGAGCCGGGCGAGACCGCAGGATTCTCCACCGAGCGTCATCTGCACGTACTGTCCCAACACGCACCCGAACTCACCGTCGACTTCGTCGTGGTCGATTCGGGTTCGGTGCCACCGGGGCGCGAGCGCGAGCACCTCGCCCGCGCCGCCGGACAGTTCCAGGCACGCGTCGTGTACGCCGACGTGTCGGAGCGCGGCACCCACACACACCATGCAGGAAAACTTGCGTCCGTTCTCGAACAGCTCTGGAGCGACCCCGATGCGGGGTCTCGGGGGAGCGAAGTGGCCGAGACACCAGAGGAAAGGGAGAGCGCTTCGTGGCAATGACAGCAGAGGTCAAAGACGAACTCAGTCGTCTCGTCGTCACTCATGTGAGTTGCCGGAAGGCCGAGGTCTCGTCGCTGCTGCGGTTCGCCGGGGGATTGCACATCGTCGGCGGCCGGGTAGTGGTCGAGGCGGAAGTGGATCTGGGGTCCACGGCCCGCCGGCTGCGCCGCGAGATCTTCGACCTGTTCACCTACAGCGCCGATGTCCACGTCCTCAGCGCGGGCGGGCTGCGCAAGTCGTCCCGGTACATCGTGCGGGTCGCCAAGGAGGGCGAGGCCCTCGCCCGCCAGACCGGTCTCCTGGACCTGCGGGGACGCCCGGTGCGCGGTCTTCCTGCGCAGGTCGTCGGTGGCAGCGTCGGCGACGCGGAAGCCGCGTGGCGCGGTGCGTTCCTGGCGCACGGTTCGCTGACCGAGCCGGGTCGCTCGTCGGCGCTCGAGGTCAGCTGCCCCGGCCCGGAGGCGGCGCTCGCGCTCGTCGGGGCGGCGCGCAGGCTGGGCATCTCCGCGAAGGCCCGCGAGGTCCGCGGCACCGACCGGGTGGTGATCCGCGACGGTGAGGCCATCGGTGCACTGCTCACCCGGATGGGGGCCCAGGACACCCGCCTCGTGTGGGAGGAACGGCGCATGCGCCGGGAGGTCCGGGCCACCGCCAACCGGCTCGCCAACTTCGACGACGCCAACCTGCGCCGGTCCGCGCGGGCGGCCGTCGCGGCCGCCGCCCGCGTCGAGCGGGCCCTCGACATCCTGGGTGACGAGGTTCCCGACCATCTGGCGGCGGCCGGTCACCTCCGGGTGGAGCACCGGCAGGCCTCCCTCGAGGAACTCGGCCAGCTCGCCGAACCGCCGATGACGAAGGACGCCGTCGCCGGGCGCATCCGGCGGTTGCTGTCGATGGCGGACCGCAAGGCCAAGGAAACCGGCATCCCCGACACCGAGTCGGCCGTCACCGCAGACCTTCTCGACGACGCCTGACCGTCGTCGGCCGTCGCCTCCCGCCACCCCCACTCCCGGACGGACGGGACGCTCGTGGCGTCAGATCGAACGAGCGTCCCGTTCGTTCGGGTCGGGGCGGCCCGGGAAACGGTGCCGGAGGTGACTGCGCGCGCGCGTGGCCCGCGCACTAGGGTAAGAACCACATCGACCGATGAACCCTCGCGCCGACCACCCGTCGGTGGTGTCGTAGCGGCGCGAGAGCAGAGCTGCACAACCAGAATCATGCGCAAAGGAGCAGATTGTGACTGTCCGGGTAGGCGTAAACGGTTTCGGCCGTATCGGACGTAACTTCTTCAGGGCGGTGGACGCGCAGAAGGCGCTCGGAACCACCGACATCGAGATTGTGGCGGTCAACGACCTCACGGACAACGCTTCGCTGGCGCATCTCCTGAAGTACGACTCCATCCTGGGTCGTCTCCCGCACGACGTCTCGCTCGAGGGTGAAGACACCATCGTCGTCGGAAACCAGAAGATCAAGGCACTCGCCATCAAGGAAGGCCCCGCGGCGCTTCCCTGGGGCGACCTGGGCGTCGACGTCGTCGTCGAGTCCACCGGCATCTTCACCGACGCAGCCAAGGCGAAGGGCCACCTCGAGGCCGGCGCCAAGAAGGTCATCATCTCCGCCCCGGCCAAGGGCGAGGACATCACCATCGTGATGGGCGTCAACGACGACAAGTACGACGGCAGCCAGAACATCATCTCCAACGCCTCGTGCACCACCAACTGCCTCGGCCCCATCGCCAAGGTGCTCGACGACGAGTTCGGCATCGTCAAGGGCCTCATGACCACGATCCACGCGTACACCCAGGACCAGAACCTGCAGGACGGCCCGCACAGCGACCTGCGTCGCGCCCGCGCCGCCGCACTGAACGTGGTCCCCACCGGCACCGGTGCCGCCAAGGCCATCGGCCTGGTCCTCCCGCAGCTGCTCGGCAAGCTGGACGGCTACGCGCTGCGCGTCCCGATCCCCACGGGCTCGGTCACCGACCTCACCGCGAACCTGAAGAAGTCGGCCAGCGTCGAGGACATCAACGCCGCGATGAAGGCTGCCGCCGAGGGACCGCTCAAGGGCATCCTGAAGTACACGGACGCTCCGATCGTGTCGTCCGACATCGTCACCGACCCGCACAGCTCGATCTTCGACTCCGGCCTCACCAAGGTCATCGACGATCAGGTCAAGATCGTGTCCTGGTACGACAACGAGTGGGGTTACTCCAACCGTCTGGCCGACCTCATCGGTCTCGTCGCCAAGTCTCTCTGAGCGAAGGTCCGGTAACAGTGGCAGTTCAGACTCTCGACGATCTGCTGAACGCTGGGGTCGAGGGGCGCGCCGTACTGGTGCGCTCCGACCTCAACGTTCCGCTCGACGGTGACCGGATCACCGATCCCGGGCGCATCATCGCTTCCGCGCCGACGCTGAAAGCGTTGGCGGAGGCGGGCGCCAAGGTCATCGTCACCGCCCATCTGGGTCGCCCCCAGGGCGAGCCCGACCCGCAGTACTCCCTCGCACCGGTGGCGGTGAAGCTCGCCGAGGTGCTGGGACGCAACGTCCAGCTCGCCGGCGACGTCGTCGGGCAGGACGCTCTGGCACGTGCCGAGGGGCTCACGGACGGCGACGTTCTCCTGCTGGAGAACATCCGCTTCGATCCGCGGGAAACCAGCAAGGACGAGGCCGAGCGGACGAAGCTCGCCAAGGCGCTGGTCGAACTCGTCGGCGACGACGGCGCGTTCGTGTCCGACGGGTTCGGTGTCGTGCACCGCGCGCAGGCGTCGGTGTACGAGGTGGCCAAGCTGCTCCCGCACTACGCGGGCACGCTCGTCGAAGCCGAGATCAAGGTGCTCGGCAAGCTGACCGAGGAGTCCGAGCGGCCGTACGCGGTCGTGCTGGGTGGGTCCAAGGTGTCGGACAAGCTCGCGGTGATCGAGGCGCTGGCCCCCAAGGTCGACACCCTCGTCATCGGTGGCGGCATGTACTACACGTTCCTGGCGGCGCAGGGCGTGTCGGTCGGCAACTCGCTGTGCGAGGAGTCGATGATCGGCACGTGCAAGGCGCTGCTCGAGCAGTACGCCGACGTGATCCACATCCCGCAGGACGTGGTCATCGCCGATTCGTTCTCGGCCGACGCCGAGTCGAAGATCGTCTCGGTCCTCGAGATCCCGGACGGCTGGATGGGGCTCGACATCGGACCGCAGTCGGTTCGCCGGTTCGCGGCGATCCTGACCAGCGCGAAGACCGTGTTCTGGAACGGCCCGATGGGCGTGTTCGAGTTCGAGAAGTTCGCCGCGGGCACCAAGGGTGTCGCCGAGGCGATCATCGAGGCCACCGGGAAGGGCGCGTACAGCGTCGTCGGTGGCGGTGACTCCGCCGCGGCGGTGCGCCAGCTCGGTCTGCCCGAGGACGGGTTCTCGCACATCTCCACCGGTGGTGGCGCCTCCCTCGAGTACCTCGAGGGCAAGGAACTTCCCGGCATCGCAGTTCTGGAGGGCTGAGGCATGGCACGGAAGCCGCTGATCGCCGGTAACTGGAAGATGAATCTGAACCATCTCGAGGCCATCGCGCTGGTTCAGAAGATCGCCTTCTCGCTCCCGGCGAAGTACTTCGACAAGGTAGACGTGACGGTGATCCCGCCGTTCACCGACATTCGCAGCGTGCAGACCCTCGTCGAGGGCGACAAGCTCCTGCTCACCTACGGTGCGCAGGACGTGTCGGCCCAGGATTCGGGTGCGTACACCGGCGAGATCAGCGGCTCCATGCTGGCCAAGCTGGGCTGCACGTTCGTCGTCGTCGGACACTCGGAGCGCCGGACCCTGCACGGCGAGGACAACGACACCGTGCTGGCCAAGACCAAGGCCGCGCTGAAGAACGGGATCACCCCGATCGTCTGCATCGGTGAGGGTCTCGACATCCGCGAGGCCGGCGAGCACGTGTCCTACAACGTCGAGCAGTTGCGAGGCTCGCTGGCCGGACTGTCCGCCGAGGACATCGCGAAGGTCGTCATCGCGTACGAGCCGGTGTGGGCCATCGGAACCGGCCGTGTGGCGAGTGCCGCGGACGCGCAGGAAGTCTGCGCCGCGATCCGCGCCACGCTCGGTGAGCTCGCCTCGCCGGACGTCGCGTCCGGTGTCCGCGTTCTCTACGGCGGCAGCGTCAACGCCAAGAACGTCGGCGAGATCGTCGGTCAGACGGACGTGGACGGCGCCCTCGTGGGCGGCGCCTCGCTGAAGGCCGACGAGTTCGCCACGCTGTCGGCGATCGCCGCGGGCGGACCTCTGCCGTAGGGCGCCTTCGGCGCTCGTGCGCCTTTCCGGTTGCGGTAGGTACCGGAAAAGCGCACGGGCGCGGAGCGCCAGTAGCTGTGTCTTAAAAACAAAAACCAGCCCACCAGAAAAACCATGATAGGGTTTTACGGCTTG
>NZ_JBHWUE010000080.1:0-25447 GCF_042738615.1 Rhodococcus sp. NPDC059968 | reverse complement strand
CTCCTTTTCCGCCCGGTGGCGGGGGTCGGCCGGGGGGGGCCCTGGGCGGTGGGGCGCGGCGGGCGCCGGTGCGCCTTGCGGGTGGGGTTCGGTCCCGTAACGGCCCACGGGCGCGGAGCGCCTGTAGGGTGTACGAGGTCGTTGTTGTTCCTACTGGATGGGTGGACGTAGACAGACATGGAACTGTTCCTGGATATCTTGCTGGTGGTCACCAGCTTGCTGCTGATTCTGCTGGTGCTGCTGCACCGCGGTAAGGGCGGCGGTCTGTCCAGCCTGTTCGGCGGCGGCGTCCAGTCGAGCCTGTCCGGTTCCACCGTGGTCGAGAAGAACCTCGACCGGCTCACCGTCTTCACAGGCCTGATCTGGCTGATCGCGATCATCGGCATCGGCCTGGAGATCAAGTTCGGCTGATCGACTTCATCATGCAAACGGGCCGTCACCGGTCGATACTGGATGAATGATCGAAACCCCACGTGAGGCCACTGAACCACTCCGCGAAGACATTCGGCTCCTGGGCGGCATCCTCGGTCAGATAGTGCGGGAACAGGCCGGGGACAGCGTCTTCGACCTCGTCGAGAAGGCCAGGGTCGAATCGTTCCGGGTTCGTCGTTCCGAGATCGACCGCGCGGATCTGGCGGACATGTTCACCCACGTGTCCACGAGCGACACCATTCCCGTCATCCGGGCCTTCAGCCACTTCGCCCTGCTGGCCAATCTCGCCGAGGACATCCACCGCGAACGCCGGCGCGCCGTCCACGTCGCCGCCGGTGAACCCGCCCCCGACAGCACCCTGACCGCCACGTTCGCCAAACTCGACGCCGCGCACCTCGACAGCGCCGTCGTCGCGGACGCGTTGCGCGGGGCGCTCGTGTCGCCGGTCATCACCGCCCATCCCACCGAGACCCGCCGCCGCACGGTGTTCGAGACCCAGTCCCGCATCACCGAACTGATGCGCTACCGCGAGCGCACCGCCCTGACCGAGACCGAGACGGCCGACGTGGACGTCCGGCTGCGGCGGCAGATCCTCACCCTGTGGCAGACCGCGCTGATCCGGTTGTCGCGGTTGCGGATCCAGGACGAGATCGAGGTCGGGCTGCGGTACTACGACGCGGCACTGTTCGAGGTCGTCCCGAAGATCAACGCCGAACTGCGCAGCGCCCTGCGATCGCGGTGGCCGGACGCGGATCTGGGCCGGGAACCGATTCTTCGCCCCGGCTCGTGGATCGGCGGAGACCGCGACGGCAACCCGTACGTCACCGACGAGGTGGTCCGGCAGGCCACCACCCGTGCCGCGGCCACCGCCCTCGAGCACCACCTCGGGGAACTCGACACGCTCGAGCGCGAACTGTCCATGTCGGCTCGCCTCGTCACCGTCACCCCCGCGCTCGACCTCCTGGCCGCGTCGTCGCAGGACGATTCACCGTTCCGCGCCGACGAGCCCTACCGGCGCGCGGTGCGGGGCATCCGGGGGCGTCTCACCGCCACCGCGCACCGCATTCTCGGTGAGGCACCCGACCACGGGCTCGACCTCAGGCTCGCACCGTACGACACCCCGCGGCAGATGCTCGACGAACTCGACATCGTGGACGACTCCCTGCGGCGTGGCGGCGACGGCACCATCGCCGACGATGGGCTGGCGAACCTGCGGGACTCGGTGGAGGTGTTCGGTTTCCACCTCTCCGGACTGGACATGCGGCAGAACTCGGACGTGCACGAGACCGTCGTCGCCGAGCTGCTGGCGTGGGCGGGCGTGCACGCCGACTACCCGTCGCTGTCCGAGGACGAGCGGGTGGAGTTGCTGTCGGCGGAGCTGTCCACCAGGCGCCCACTGACCACCGCGAACGCGGAGTTCAGCGAGCTGACGACGAAGGAGCTCGCCATTGTCCAGGCGGGCGCCGACGCGGTGCGGACACTCGGCGCGGGCGCCGTGCCCAACTACATCATCAGCATGTGCACCTCCGTCAGTGACATGCTCGAGGCCGCTGTGCTGCTGAAGGAGGTGGGTCTGCTCGACCCCGGATCGGGGGAGGCGCCGTCCTGCCCGGTGGGCATCGTGCCACTGTTCGAGACGATCGAGGACCTGCAGCAGGGGGCCGCCACCCTCGAGGCTACGCTCGAGGTACCGATCTACCGGGCCCTGGTGACGTCGCGCGGCGACTCCCAGGAAGTGATGCTCGGGTACTCCGATTCCAACAAAGACGGCGGCTACCTGGCGGCCAACTGGGCGCTGTACCGCGCCGAGCTCGATCTCGTCGACACCGCCCGCAAGACGGGAATCCGCTTGCGGCTCTTCCACGGTCGCGGCGGCACCGTGGGTCGCGGCGGCGGCCCCAGCTACGAGGCGATCCTCGCGCAACCGCCCGGTGCGGTGGCCGGGTCGCTGCGGATCACCGAACAGGGCGAGGTGATCGCCGCCAAGTACGCGGAACCCCGCCTCGCGCAACGCAATCTCGAAACGCTGCTCGCCGCGACCCTCGAAGCCACCCTGCTCGACGTCGAAGGACTCGGCGACGACGCCGAACCGGCGTACCGCATCCTCGACGAGCTCGCTGCGCTGGCCCGCCGCGCCTACGGCGAATTGGTGCACGAGACACCCGGATTCGTGGAGTACTTCGAGATGTCGACTCCGGTGGCGGAGATCGGGGCCCTCAACATCGGCAGCCGCCCCGCCTCACGGAAGCAGACCACGTCCATCTCCGACCTGCGGGCCATCCCGTGGGTGCTGTCGTGGAGTCAGTCCCGGGTCATGCTGCCCGGGTGGTACGGAACGGGTGCGGCGTTCGAGGAATGGACGCAGGGCGACCCCGAGAGGGTGGCCACGCTGTCCCGCCTGTACGAGAAGTGGCCGTTCTTCCGGACCGTGCTGTCGAACCTCGCCATGGTGATGTCGAAGTCCGACATGGGTCTCGCCGCCCGCTACGCCGAACTGGTTCCCGACGAGGAACTCCGCCGACGGGTGTTCGGCAAGATCGCCGAGGAACACGAGCGGACCATCCGGATGTACAAGGAGATCACCGGGAACGACACCCTGTTCGCCGACAATCCCGGCCTGGAGAGGTCGGTGCACAATCGGTTCCCGTACCTCGAGCCCCTCAACCACCTGCAGGTGGAACTACTGCGCCGCTACCGGGCCGGGGACGACGGTGATCAGACGCGCCGCGGCATCCAGCTCACGATGAACGGGCTGGCGACCGCGCTGCGCAACAGCGGGTAGCGGGGCCGGTTCCCCCGCCCCGCGAGAAGTGCGTGAACTTTCTTGCGGGGCGGGGGAACCGAACCGTCCGCCGCCGCGTCAAAACGGGAAAGAGCACGAACGTTTCCGAGACGGATTGGGGCGACGGATGAGGCGCTGCGCGGGCAACCCGGACTACTGGCGTGGGGGAATCGGACGGCGGGGGACGAGCACGGCGAGCCCACATCGCGCCGGTCGGATCGTCACCGAATGCCGGGTCACCCGGTCACCGGTCGATCGGGATCCTCGGTCGCCCGCCGGGTTACCGGCGGACGACGACGAGGACCCCGTCGGATGAGAGCGTCAGTTCGGCAGCCGGGAAGCGGCCGACGTGTCGAGCAGCCACCGGGTGGCCGACAGTCCGCGCGCCCCGGACGCCGGGATTTCGACGGGGGGAGCGCCCGCGATCGCGGCGGCCACGGCCTCGGCCTTGGCGTCGCCCGACACGACGAGCCACACCTCGTCGGCGTGCCGGACCGCCGGGAGGGTCAGCGTGACCCGCACCGGCGGCGGTTTGGGGGAGTCCGTCACCGCGACGACGAACCGGTGCTCCTCGCGTACCGCGTCGGTGTCGGGGAACAGCGAATTGACGTGTCCCTCACCGCCCATGCCGAGCAGGTGGACGTCGAAGACCGGAACCTGCTTGCCGTCGGCGTGCGCCCCGAGCACCTGCGCGTACGCGACAGCGGCCGCCTCCGGATCGTTCTCGTAGATGCCGTCCGCGACGGGCATGGTGTGCACCCGGTCGGGGTCGACGTCGACGTGATCGAGCAGCGCTGCCCGCGCCTGCACGTCGTTGCGTTCCGGGTCGCCGGCCGGCAGGAAGCGCTCGTCACCCCAGTAGATGTCGATCGCGCGCCAGTCGATGTCGCCCGGGTTCTGCCGGACCTTCTCGAGCAGGCCGATCCCGGTTCCACCACCGGTGAGGACCACCGCCGCCGAACCGCGGTCCTTCTGGGCGGCGACGACGGTGTCGACGAACCGCTCCGCGGCCTTCGTCACCAGCGTGTCGGTGTCGGGGTGGACTTCTACGTGGATGTCACTCATACGTCACCTTCGTCAGCCCGGCGAGCGCGGTCTCGTAGACCTCGTCGGGGTCGAGTCTGCGTAGTTCTTCGGCCAGGCACTCGCTCGTTTCGCGCCTGCGGAGCGCCACCCGCGCATCGGGCTTGCCGGTGCGTGACAGCGTCGCCGTGGTGCCCGTCTGGGGGCGGCTGATGGTCAACGCACCACCGTTGGCGAAGTTGATCTCCACGAACAACGGGCCGACCCGCCGGGTGACGGGGACGTCGACGCGGCTCGCCAACCACCCCGCGATCATGTCGACGGCGGGCTCGTCCACCAGTCCGGACACCACCGCCGACGTGATCGGCGAGTGCGGCGGCTGGTCGACGGCCGAGGTCAGGAGCGCACGCCAGTAGGTGATGCGGCTCCAGGCCAGGTCCGAGTCACCGGACGAGTAGGACGCGAGGCGGCTCTTGATCTCCGCGGCCGGATCCGCACGATCGGTCGCGTCGGTGATGCGGCGGATCGCCAGCTTGCCCACCGGATCCTCGGCGGGGACCTCCGGGGCGGTCTCCGGCCACCACACGACGACGGGCGTGTCGGGGAGGAGGAACGGCACCACCACGCTGCTCTCGTGGTCGGCGAGTTCGCCGAACAGGCGGAGCACGACGACCTCCGACGCGCCGGCGTCGCCGCCGACGCGGATCTGCGCGTCCAGGCGGGGTTCCGCGTCACGGGACCCCCAGGCGACGACGATGACGCGGCACGGATGCTCCCGGCTCGCCTCGTTGGCGGCGTCGATGATGTCCTCGGAGTACTCACTGTCGCGGGTGCATACCACCAGCGTGAGCACTCGTCCCAGGGTCACCGCGCCGCCGGTCTTGCGCAGTTCCACCAGTTTCTTGTTGACCTGTCCGGTGGTGGTCGCGGGAATGTCGGTGATCATCTACGGCCTTCTCCATTCGCGACCGGTGCGGTGCATCATTTCGGCTGCCGACGGCGGGCCCCACGTGCCGGCCTCGTACGGTTCCGGCCTGCCGTCCGCAGCCCAGTGTTCGAGCACGGGGTCGAGGATCTCCCAGGACAGTTCCACCTCGGCGTTGACGGGGAACAGCGAGGGCTCACCGAGGAGTACGTCGAGAATGAGCCGCTCGTACGCCTCGGGCGACGACTCCGTGAACGCCTGACCGTAGCTGAAGTCCATGTTGACGTCGCGGACTTCCATGCTCGACCCCGGAACCTTGGACCCGAACCGCATGGTCACACCCTCGTCCGGCTGCACCCGGATGACGAGGGCGTTCTGCCCCAGTTCCTCGGTCATCGTCTGATCGAACGGCAAATGCGGTGCGCGCTTGAAGATCACGGCGATCTCGGTGACCCGACGGCCGAGCCGCTTCCCGGTGCGGAGGTAGAACGGCACACCCGCCCAGCGGCGGGTGTCGACCTCGAGGGTGATGGCCGCGAACGTCTCCGTGGTGGAGTCCTTCGAGAACCCTTCCTCCTCCAGCAGGCCGACCACTCGGGTACCGCCCTGCCAGCCGCCCGCGTACTGGCCGCGCGCGGTGGTCTCGTCGAGCGGCTGGGCCAGTTTGGTGGCGGAGAGCACCTTGATCTTCTCCGCCTGCAACTCGGACGGTTCGAAGCTGATCGGCTCCTCCATCGCGGTGAACGCGAGGAGTTGAAGCAGGTGATTCTGGATGACGTCGCGCGCCGCCCCGATGCCGTCGTAGTACCCGGCACGTCCACCGAGACCGATGTCCTCGGCCATGGTGATCTGGACGTGATCCACGTAGTGGGCGTTCCAGATCGGATCGAACAACTGGTTGGCGAAGCGCAACGCCAGGATGTTCTGAACCGTCTCCTTGCCGAGGTAGTGGTCGATCCGGAACACGGTGTCCTCGGGGAAGACCTCGTTCACGACCGCGTTGAGCTCACGTGCGCTCTCGAGGTCGTGTCCGAACGGCTTCTCGATGACGACCCGACGCCACTGGTCATCGTTCGACTGCGCGAGACCCGCCTCGGACAGCTGCTTCAGGACCACCGGGAACGCGTCCGGCGGAATCGCGAGATAGAACCCGTGATTGCCGCCGGTCCCGCGTTCCCGCTCCAGCGTCCCGAGTGTGTGGGCAAGTTCCTGGAAGGCCGCCGGGTCGTCGAAGCTGCCCTTGACGAAACGCAGGCCCTCCGACAGTCGCTCCCAGACGTCTTCCCTGAACGGCGTCCGGGAATGGTCGCGCACGGCATCGTGGACGATCTTGGAGAAGTCCTCGTCCGACCAATCCCTGCGGGCGAACCCGACGAGAGCGAACCCGGGCGGCAGAAGACCACGATTGGCCAGATCGTAGATGGCGGGCATCAACTTGCGCCGGGCCAGGTCGCCGGTGACACCGAAGATCACCAGCGCACACGGCCCGGCGATGCGCGGTAGGCGCTTGTCCCTACTGTCGCGGAGTGGATTGACCCAATCGTCTGACGCTGCGGGCTCGCTCACGTATCAGCTCTTCTGCCCTGCTGCGCGCAGCTGCTCCGCGGTGGCCTCGAGGAGTTCGTTCCAGGACACCTCGAACTTGTCGACGCCCTCGACCTCGAGGACCTTGAACACGTCGGCGAGATCGATGCCGACGGCACTGAGCTTGTCGAACACCTCCTGCGCCTCGACCGCGGTGCCGGACACGGTGTCGCCGGCGACCTCACCGTGATCGGCGAACGCGTCGAGAGTCTTCTCGGGCATCGTGTTCACGGTGTTCGGAGCCACCAGTTCGGCGACGTACAGAGTGTCGGGGTAGTCGGGGTTCTTGACTCCCGTCGACGCCCAGAGCGCGCGCTGCGGGCGCGCACCGCTCGGCAGCAGACCCTGGAACCGCGGCTGCACCTCGAAGACCTGCTGGTACGCGCCGTACGCGAGACGGGCGTTGGCGAGAGCCGCCTTGCCGCGCAGCTCCAGCGCCTCGGGGGTGCCGATCTTGTCGAGCCGCTTGTCGATCTCGGTGTCGACGCGGGAGACGAAGAACGAGGCCACCGAGTGGATGCGGGACAGGTCGTGACCGGCCGCCTTCGCGGCCTCGAGGCCGTCCAGGTAGGCGCCCATGACGAGTTCGTAGCGTTCCACGGAGAAGATCAGCGTGACGTTGACGCTGATGCCCTCGCCGAGCACCTTGGCGATGGCCGGGATGCCCGCCTCGGTGGCCGGGATCTTGATGAACAGGTTCGGGCGGTCGACGATCTTCCACAGTTCGACGGCCTGCGCGGCGGTCTTGTCGGCGTCGTGGGCGAGGCGCGGGTCGACCTCGATGGACACCCGGCCGTCGACGCCGTGGCTCGCCTCGAACTGCGGGGCGAGGACGTCGCATGCGGCGCGCACGTCGTCGGTGGTCACCGTGCGGATGGTGGCCTCGACGTCGGCACCGCGCTCGGCGAGCTCCCGGACCTGTGCGTCGTAGACGTGGCCCTTGCTGAGTGCGGCCTGGAAGATCGACGGGTTGGTGGTGACACCGACGATGCTCTTGGTCGCGATGAGCTCGGCGAGGTTGCCGGACTCGATGCGGTCACGGGAGAGGTCGTCGAGCCACACCGAGACGCCTGCTTCGGAGAGCTTCTGGAGGTTGGGGTTCTGAGTCATGGCGTTTTATCCCTTCACGCGTGCGAGCGAGCGCTGTGCGGCGGCGGTGACGGCTTCGGCGGTGAAGCCGAACTCGCGGAACAGGGTCTTGTAGTCGGCGGACGCGCCGAAGTGCTCGATGGAGACGATTTCGCCTGCGTCGCCGACGAAGCGGTACCAGGGCATCGAGATGCCGGCCTCGACGGAGACCCGCGCCTTGACCGTCGGGGGGAGGACGCTGTCACGGTAGGCCTGGTCCTGGGCGTCGAACCATTCGACGCAGGGCATGGACACGACCCGGGTGGGGATGCCGTCGGCCTCGAGGGTCTCACGGGCGGCGACGGCGAGCTGCAGCTCGGATCCGGTGCCGATGAGCACGACCTCCGGTGTCCCGGTGGAGGCGTCGGCGAGGACGTAGCCGCCGCGGGAGACACCCTCGTAGCTGGTGCCTTCGAGGACGGGCAGGTCCTGGCGGGTCAGGGCGAGGCCGGCGGGAGCGCGGGTGGCCTCGTCGGCGCCCTTCTCGAGGACGGCGCGCCAGGCGTGGGCGGTCTCGTTGGCGTCACCGGGCCGCACGACGTACAGGCCGGGGATCGCGCGCAGCGCGGCGAGGTGCTCGATCGGCTGGTGGGTGGGCCCGTCCTCGCCGAGTCCGATGGAGTCGTGCGTCCACACGTAGGTGACCGGGGTCTTCATGATCGCGGCGAGCCGAACGGCGGGACGCATGTAGTCGCTGAAGACGAGGAAGGTGCCGCCGTACGGGCGGGTCGGTCCGTGCAGCGCAATGCCGTTGAGGATCGAGCCCATGGCGTGCTCGCGGACCCCGAAGTGCAGGGTGCGGCCGTACGGCTGGGCCGTCCACATCCGGGTGGAGATGGTTTCGGGACCGAAGGAGTCGGCGCCCTTGATGGTGGTGTTGTTGCTCTCGGCGAGGTCGGCGGAGCCGCCCCACAGTTCGGGGAGCACCGGTCCGACGGCGTTGAGGACGGCGGCGGACGCCTTGCGGGTCGCGACGCCCTTGGGATCCGGCTCCCAGGTGGGGAGGACGTCGGCCCAGCCGGCGGGAAGGTCGCGGCCGATCAGACGGTCGAGCAGCTTCTTGCCCTCCGGGGCGCGCTGCGTCCACTCGTCGTATTGGGCCTGCCATTCCTTGTGTGCCTGCGCGCCGCGCTCGCCGACCTTGCGGGTGTGGGCGATGACCTCGTCGGCGACCTCGAACGTCTTGTCCGGATCGAAGCCGAGAGCCTTCTTCACGGCCGCGACCTCGTCGGCACCGAGGGCGGCGCCGTGCGCCGCGCCCGTGTTCATCTTGGTCGGTGCGGGGAAGCCGATGATCGTGCGGAGCAGGATCAGCGACGGCTTGTCGGTGACCTCGCGGGCCTTGTTCAGTGCCTCTTCGATGGCGACGACGTTCTCGCCACCCTCGACGATCTGCACGTGCCAGCCGTACGCCTCGTAGCGGGCGGCGGTGTCCTCGGACAGCGCGATGGCGGTGTCGTCCTCGATGGAGATCTCGTTGTCGTCGTAGATCAGCGTCAGGTTGCCGAGCTGCTGGACGCCGGCGATGGAGGAGGCTTCGGAGGTGACGCCCTCCTCGATGTCCCCGTCGGAGGCGATGACGTAGATGTGATGGTCGAACGGGCTGTCGCCGAGCGCGGGCTCGGGGTCGAAGAGGCCGCGTTCGCGGCGGGCGGCCATGGCCATGCCGACGGCGGAGGCGAGGCCCTGCCCGAGCGGCCCGGTGGTGATCTCGACACCGCGGGTGTGGCCGTGCTCGGGGTGGCCGGGGGTCTTCGAGCCCCAGGTGCGCAGCGCTTCAAGGTCTTCGAGTTCGAGCCCGTAGCCGGCGAGGTACAGCTGGATGTAGAGGGTGAGACTGGAGTGCCCGCAGGACAGGACGAACCGGTCGCGACCGATCCAGTCGGCGTCGGTGGGATCGTGCCGCATGACGCGCTGGAAGAGGGTGTAGGCGAGGGGGGCGAGGCTCATGGCCGTGCCGGGGTGGCCGTTACCCACCTTCTGCACCGCGTCCGCGGCGAGCACCCGGATGGTGTCGACGGCCTTGGTGTCCAGTTCGGTCCAGTCGGCGGGGTGAACCGGTTGCGTGAGAACGTGGATGTCGTCTGTGATCGACACGGGCAGAAGTCTCCTGACATGGGTGAACGTGGAGCCTGAGGATGCGTGGGCCTCTTGTGCGTCTCCAGCCTAGTGTGCGGTCGTATCCGGGTCGATTCGGTTCGCGCATTACGGCGGTCTACCATCGTTTGTAGTAGATGGCCGGCCGTCGCGAAGGACTTCGGGAGCAGGCGCCGGCAATCGGATGTGGAATTACGCGTGGTGCGAGGAGAGAACGTGCGGACAGGGCATCAGCCGAGCGGACACGGCTTCGGCAGCCCCAGCCCCGCCCCCCGCGCGACCGACACCGGTACGGTGCTCGGTCGCGTCACGGGCAAGGTCCTGGCCTACATCGCATTGACCAAGCCGCGGGTGATCGAGCTGCTGCTGGTCGCCACCATCCCGGCGATGCTGCTGGCGGATCGCGGCAACGTCGACATTCTGCTGATCCTCAGCACACTGTTCGGCGGATGGATGGGCGCGGCGAGCGCGAACTCCCTCAACTGCGTCGTCGACGCCGACATCGACAAGGTCATGAAACGCACCGCCCGCCGGCCGCTGGCCCGCGACGCGGTGCCGACGTCCCACGCGTTCGTGTTCGGCATGACGCTCGGTGTCGCGTCGTTCCTCTGGCTGTGGTGGCGCACCAATCTCCTCGCCGGGTGCCTGGTCGTCCTGACCATCGCGTTCTACGTGCTCGTCTACACGATGGTGCTCAAGCGCCGGACCTGGCAGAACGTGGTCTGGGGCGGCGCCGCGGGCTGCATGCCCGTCATGGTCGGCTGGTCGGCGGTCACCGGGTCGCTGAGCTGGCAGCCCATCGTGCTGTTCCTGGTCATCTTCTTCTGGACGCCGCCGCACACGTGGGCCCTCGCCATGCGGTACAAGGAGGACTACAAGGCGGCCGGTGTCCCGATGCTGCCGGTGATCGCCACCGAAGAGCACGTCACCAAGCAGATCCTGCTGTACAGCTGGGCGATGGTGATCACGTCCCTCGTGCTCGTGCCCGCCGCGGGTGTCGTCTACGCCGCCGTGACCCTCGTCGCCGGTGCCTGGTTCCTGCTCATGGCCCACCAGCTGTACCGCAGCGTCCGCGGCGGAGCGGCCGTGAAACCGCTCCGCCTGTTCCTGCAGTCCAACAATTATCTGGCCATCGTCTTCGTCGGTCTCGCCGTCGACTCGGTTCTGGGACTGCAGACCGTCGGCAGCCTGCTGAGCTGACCGTTCGCCTCAGGGCACCAGCACGATCGATCCCGTCGTCGCACGCGCCTCGAGGTCGCGGTGCGCGTCCTCGGCCCGCTCGAGCGGGTACTCCGCGCCCACCCGGACCGTCAGCGAACCGTCCGCCAAGGCGGAGAACACGTCCCCCGCCCGCCACGCCAGTTCCTCACGGTTGCGGATGTGGTGCGCGAGTGTGGGCCGGGTGAGGAACAGCGAACCGGCCGGGTTCAGCCGTTGCGGATCGAATGGCGGCACCGGGCCGCTCGCCGCGCCGAACAGCGCGACCGTCCCCCGGATTCGCACCGACGCGAGACTGGCCTCGAACGTGGACGCGCCGACACCGTCGTAGGCGGCGGCGACGCCCTCTCCGTCGGTCACCTCACGCACCCGGGCGGCGATGTCGTCGTCGTATCGCAGCACCTCGTGTGCGCCGGCGTCACGGGACAATTGCTCCTTGGCGTCGGAGGACACGGTGGTGATCACCCGCGCGCCCAGCGTGGCCGCCATCTGGGTCAGCAGCAGACCGACGCCGCCCGCTCCGGCGTGGACGAGGACGGTGTCGCCGGACTGGATCGGGTAGGTCGAGTGGGCCAGGTAGTGGGCCGTCATTCCCTGCAGCAGAGCGGACGCGGCCTGCGGGGCGGGCACGGAGTCGGGGACGGCGATCGCGACCGCCGCGGGCACGATCACCTTCTCGGCGTAACTGCCGGGGGCGGAGCACCAGGCCACCCGGTCGCCGGGAGCGATACCGGTCACGTCGCCGCCGACGGCCTCCACGACTCCGGAGCCCTCGTCTCCGGGAATGTAGGGCAGCGGCCGCGGGTACAGCCCCGTCCGGAAGTAGGTGTCGATGAAGTTGATGCCGATCGCGTCGGTGCGAACCAGAAGATCCGTCGATCCGATCCGGGGTTCGGGAACCTCTGCCGGTTCGAGGACGTCGGGACCACCGAGACGGGAAACCTGTATAGCGCGCATGGTTTCAGTTCTACACGGCGCGGGGCGCCGCACCGAGCCTGGCGGACACGACGCCACTACCGCCCAGTATTCTCGGGGTCATGAGTACCGACACCCATGCCGAACAGGCGCCCGCGAGCCCGGCGCCCTCGCTCCCGTCCCGCACGGTCGACGCGATCAAGAAGTTCGTGGCCGAGCACGGCGGTTCCGCCAGTGCCGTCATCCAGCCGATCGGACTCGCCGGCGTGCGCATCACGCTGGTCGGAGCCGACGGCATCCTCGGCGATCAGGTGGTCGAGGATCTCGCCACCGCGAACGCCGTCGTCGCGTCCTTGGACGACGTCACTGTCTCGGAGTGGGATCGCGCGATCACCAGCATCGTCACGCCCCGCAAGGGCCACTTCCAGAAGATGGCCGGCTGGGTCGCGCGGCAGACGCGCTTCCCGAAGGCCCGCAACGAGCGCTAGACGCTCGCGGTGTCGGGCTGCGTGACGTACTCGCGGGTGCGTCCCGCAGCCCACACCGCCGCGGTGGCGGCGGTGCACAGCCCGGCTCCCGCGACGTGGAATGCCACCAGGACCGCGGGAACGTCCGTGAAGAACTGGACGAGTCCGATCAGCGCCTGCGCCACCACCAGCGCGAGCAGAACCTGCACGCGGACCTTCACCGCGCGGGTGGCGCCCACGGCGTACAAGCCGAAGCACAGGCCGACCAGCAACGCCAGGTAGCCCACCAGCAGCTGGGCATGCAGGTGCACGAGCGTGACGATCTCCACCTCGAGGCGGGGAACGACGCGGTCGAGACTCTTGTCTCCCGCGTGCGGTCCGGCGCCCGTGACCAGCGTTCCGGCGGCGAGCACCCCGGCCAGCGCGACACCCGACAGCGCGGTGAGCCACCGCAGCGGGGCGGGAATCACGTCGATCGCCGGCGCGTCGTCGGGTTCGCAGATCTTCGCGTACATCACAGTCGCCAGCCACACCATCGCCATCGACGCGAGCAGGTGCACCGCCACCGTCCACCACAGCAATCCGGTGAGCACAGTGACACCGCCGATGACGGCCTGCACGACGGTGCCGAGGGGCATCATCCATGCGTAGACGAGGACCTCTTTCCTGCGGCGGGCGCGGGTGACCGCGAGGACGATCAGGGCCGCGGCCACGACGACGACGAACGTGAGCAACCGGTTGCCGAACTCGACCGTCTGGTGGATGACCGCGACCTCGCCGTGCCCGACCGGCACGAAGCTGCCGGGGAAGCACTGCGGCCAGGTGGGGCAGCCGAGGCCGGAGGCGGTGACCCGCACGACGGCTCCGGTGACGGCGATACCGCCCTGCGTGAGGATCACCGCGAACGCGATGACACGCTGCACGGTCAGCGACGGAAGGGGGAGACGGTCTACCAGGCTCAGAAACCCGCGATACAGCACGACGTCGATGGTAGAGGGCCGTCAACTACAGCGTGTCGTTGGGCTGGTGGCGGCGCGCTCGACTCCGTGTTACTCGCCGCGAATCCGCAGGATGCCGGTCACCGTGCCCTGCCAGAAGTCCCCGGTGTCGGTGACGAGTCCGGACATCTGCAGGGTGTCGTTGACGGCGGTGCCGGGGAGCGGGCTGGTGTGCTCGACCGAGCCGTCCGCCGGATCGATCACCGCGAACGAGAAGCCGTCCAGGGGTGTGGTGACGTCGAACCCGTGACGGATCACGGTGTACAGCAGCCCGTCACCGGTCGAGAGATGGGGCACCGCCGCGCTGCGGACGTCGTTGCTCCACACCTGGTGGCAGCCGATCGGGTCGATGTCGACACGGGTCATGCCGCCGGTGAAGGGGGCGTTGGTCGGAACCGCCGGGCCCGCGCCGTCCGGAACGGCGGGATACGGGTAGCCGTACGTCCCGGCGACGTACACCGAATTGGCGATGCCGATCGGTGAGTTCTCGCTGCCGCCCGGGCGGCCGAGCACCGGAAGGGTGCAGATCTCGTCACCGGAATCGGCGCGGAAGACCCGAAGACTCACCTGCGGGTCGGCGTTGTCGACGATCGCGACGAAATCGCTGCCGGTCGACGGCCCGAAGTAGGTGGGGGTGGACCCGGTGCCGTGGCTGAGTTGCCCCGGCTTCCGGTCCGGACCGCGGTCGTAGTCACGCCGCCAGTCCACGCGCACCTCACCGTCGCGGAGCGTGAACTGGTACAGGGCGTGCGTCGTCGCGACCGCCGTGCCCGCGGGAGAGGTGGAGATGCTGTTCTGGACCTGTTCGCCGGCAGCCAGCGGCAGAGCGTGCGCGACACCGGCGCGATCCACGGCTCCGACGACGCCGCCACCCGTGGCGAACCAGACGTTGCCCTGCCAGTCCGGCGTCAGTCCGGTCACGTTGTCGCCCGGCGGAACACTGCCGGACAGGTCGACGTGCGAGTCGACGGTGATCCGCCAGCGGCCGTCGGGATCCGTCGAATGTCCGAGGCGCAGTAGCTGACGGTTTCCGTCCACCACGACCAGCCGGTTGCCGTTGTCGAGGAACGCGTATACACCGCCCAGGAGGCTGCCCTTCGCCAGCGCGAACGTGGCGAGCGAGCCGCCGAACGGGGCCGCGGGGGCGGCGGGGTCGATCAGGTGAACGGTCGGGACCTGGCCGGCCACGGACGTGCACAAGGCCACGACGAGCCGGTCGGAACCCTGCAGGAGGGTCGGGCACGCCGACACCAGCGGGTACGCGGACAGGGTGACCGGGCCGGTGCCGGGACCGGGCAGCGGAGTCACGTCGGTGGACCCCGCGTCGCCGTGCATCGTGGACGTGCCTGCGGGTCCGAGGAACGGGTTCGGTGCGGCGGGCGGTCCCCACTGCGGTGCAGCGTCCGCGGGCAGGGTGCCGCAGCCGAGGACGGCGAGCAGGACTGCCAGAACGGTGCCGACGGTGCGGGTGCGGCGGGCCGCTGTTCGGCGGGTCACGTGAATCGGAACGTCCGGGCCGCCAGGGCTCCCGCGGCCGCACCCCAGACGACGAGGACCACCACGCTGAGCAGGTCCACCGACCCCGACAGTGCGGCGTCCAGCGCGTGCGCGAGTGCACCGGACGGAATCAGCCGGGCCCCGGTGTGGAGGAGCCAGGGCAGGTCGCCGGCGGCGAACACCACGCTGCCGACGCCGACCATCACGAACCACAGGATGTTGGCCAGGGCGAGGACGATGTCGGCGCGGAGGGTGCCGCCGAGCAGCAGTCCCATCGCCGCGAACGTCACGGTGCCCAGGGCGATGATCACGGCGCCGAGGACGAGTCCCCACGCACTCGGACGCCAGCCGAGCGCCAGCCCGATCGAACCGAGGAGCACCGATTGCAGGGCGACGACGATGACCACGGCGGCGCTCTTCCCGGCGATGATTCCCCATGTCGGCAGGGGAGTGGCGCCGAGCCGCTTGAGGGCCCCGTACCGGCGGTCGAAGCCGACCGCGATGGCCTGGCCGGTGAACG
Organism: Rhodococcus sp. NPDC059968; assembly: GCF_042738615.1. Classification (NCBI taxonomy): domain Bacteria; kingdom Bacillati; phylum Actinomycetota; class Actinomycetes; order Mycobacteriales; family Nocardiaceae; genus Rhodococcus; species Rhodococcus sp. NPDC059968. Next base: position 9,861 of record NZ_JBHWUE010000080.1, on the reverse strand, counting down.
CGGTGGACATGACCGCCACCATCATGACTGCGGGCACCACCTTGTCGACCCGCGACGTTCCGAGGTCGCCGATGGGCAGCAGACACAGGCCGATCAGAAGCGTGATCGGGATGAACATGGTCAGCAGCAGCTGTTCGCCGTTGCGTAGGAGCAGTTTGAGTTCGAGCGCGGTCTGCGCCCGCAACATGACCGCCGCGCCGCTCGGGCGGGGGTCGGGTGTGAACGTGCCCGGGGCGAAACGATTTTCCGTCAGACGGTCACTGGTGCTCATCGTCATCCCCTCAGTTCCCGGCCGGTGAGTTCGAGGAAGACGTCCTCGAGGCTGCGCTGGTCGACGCGGATGTCGCTGATCAGGGCGTCCAGATCGGCGCACCACGACGCGACGGAGGCGACCACCTTCGGGTCGATCGGTCCTTCGACGAGGTAGGTGCCCGGTCCGGACTCGGCCACCCGGAAACCGTCGGGGAGGGCTCTCGCGAGGGGCTCGGTGTCCAGGCCGGCGGGGGCGCTGAGCCGCAGCTGCCCTTCGGCGCCGCGGCTGGTGACCTCGGCGGGCGTTCCCGCCGCGACGATCGACCCGTGATCGATGATGACGAGCCGGTCCGCGAGTTCCTCGGCCTCGTCCATCAGGTGCGTCGTCAGCAGCACACTGACGCCGTCGCGGCGCAGTGCGTCGATCAGTTCCCATACCAGCAGGCGGGCCTGGGCGTCGAGTCCGGCGGTGGGTTCGTCGAGGAAGACCAGTTCCGGCCTGCCGACCAGCGCGCAGGCCAGGGACAGGCGCTGCTGCTGCCCGCCCGACAGCCTGCGGTAGGGAGTGCGGCGGGAATCCTCGAGTCCGAGGCTGCGGAGCAACCAGTCGGGGTCGAGGGGGTCGGCCGAATAGGCCGCGACGAGGTCGAGCATCTCACCGGCGCGGGAACCGGGGTACGCGCCGCCGCCCTGCAGCATCACCCCGATCCGGGCCCGGACGGCGCCGGCATCCGCGACCGGGTCGAGTCCGAGGACGCGGACGGTGCCGCTGTCCGGGCGGACGAAGCCCTCACACATTTCGACGGTGGTGGTCTTACCCGCGCCGTTGGGACCGAGCAACGCGACCACCTGTGCAGGTTCGACGGTGAGATCGAGTCCGTCGACGGCCCTCACACCGTCGAAGGTCTTCACCACGCCTTCCAGGCGTACAGCAGGTTGCGCCGATCCGGGCGTTCGCGAGGTCACGGGGAATCAGCGTAAGCCTTGGCCTGGTGTGACCCGGCCGGTGCCCCGGCTTTCCGCGTCGGCGTCGTCCCGGGGTGGATCCTGCGGGTCCGGCACGGTCGGCTGCTGCTCCGAACCGACTCGCCAGGGTAGCCGGTTGCGGGTGATCACGATCAGCGTTCCGGCCGTGAAGATGGTGGCGATGGCGGCCTGCACGATGACGAAGGGCTGGTACTCGCCGCCGTTCGGCATCAGGATGACGCTGACGATGGACGAGAAGACGATGGCGGGGACGCGGAAGGCGGGCGCCGTGGCCCAGGCCGCGAGCGGCAGGACCGCCCACAGCAGATACCAGGGCTGCACCACGGGGAAGAGGAGGACGACCGCGCCGAGGGACAGTCCCAGCGCGCCGACCGCGTGGATGCGGCCGACGAGCGTGGCGACGAGCATCCGCAGCGTGATGAACGCCGCAGCGACGGCCGCGATCGGCCGGGTCAGGCTCAGCACCGCCGTCGTGTGATCGCCGAGGCCCAGCAGGACCCCGGCCAGTCCGGTGCCCAGCCCGAGCAGCGTGGGGATGGACATCCAGCTGCGGACCGCGTTCGCGGTGCCGAGAGTGTGCACCCAGCCGATGCCGAGGCCGCTGGACGTGCTGATGACCAGGGTGACCGCCAGGGCTACCCCGCCGAGCAGGGCGGCCGCGGTGAGCACCGCTTTCGGGGTTCCGCCCCATCTCCGGGCCAGCGCCATCCCGACGAATCCCAGCGCGAGGAGCGAGGGGATCTTGATCGTCGACGACAGCGCGATGAGTGCCGCGCCGGACAGCAGCAGGAGTAGGGACTGCCCGCGGATCGGCCCCGACCGTTCGACGGCCCGCAGCGCCAGCTCGATTCCGGCCAGCATGAGGCCGAGCATCAGGGCCTCGTTGTGAATTCCCGCGACCAGGTGGAACAGCAGCAGGGGGTTGGCGGCGCCCAGCCACAGTGCGCTGACGTCGGCGACGCCGCAGCGCCGGGCCAGCCGGGGGAGCGCCCACACGATCATTGCCACACCGGCGAGGGCCAGGAGCCGGTGCAGGAAGATCCCCGCGACGATGTTCTCGCCGGTCAGCCAGCTGATCCCGCGCCCCATCCAGAGGAACAGTGGACCGTACGGCGCCGGCGTGTCGCGCCAGATCGTCGGCACGGTCCGGGTCAGCACGTGATCGACGCCGAGCGCACCCGCGGGACCGATGGCGTAGGGATCGAGCCCGCGGGCCGCGATCTCGCTCTGCGCGAGGTACGAGTACACGTCCTTGCTGAACATCGGCGGCGCGACGGACAGCGGGATGATCCACAGCAGCAGGGTGCGGTCGAGCTGGGACCGGTTGAGCCGTCGCACGGCCCCGGAGTGCAGACTGCCGATCGCGAAGCGTCCGAGGAGGAGCCACGCGAGCACGATCATCACGGTGCCGGTCATGGTGAGCGTCAACGCGACGCTGGGGATCCGGGCGGGCAGACCGATGACGCGGAGACCCTGGACAGGGTTCTGCAGTACGGGCTGGGCGCCGGCGCCCAGTGCGCCCACCGCCATCAGAACGGCTCCGGTCGCGCCGAACCGGCGGATTCCGCGGAGCTGCGCGGTCTCCTGCTCGTTCAGGCCCGCGGTTTCCGGCTCGTCGCCGTGCAACGCGGCCGCCACCGAGGGGCGCGGGGAGCGGCCGTCGATGCCCAGCGCCCGCCGAGCGAGCTCGGCCGGATGTCGAAGACCGGCGCGAGCCGTGAAGGTCGGCTCCGCGCGGGTCGGCTCCGGGTTCTCGGGGGTCTGCGGCACACAGGCAGCGTAGCGGTGCGCCGAACACAGCCGGTTCGGCCAGTATTCCCGGGCCCGGGCAGCACATAATCACAGGTGCAAGGCAGGGCACCCTTAGTAGACCTGGGATTCGAATTCCGTCACACTGGTGTTGTGAAAACGGAGACGACACCACGTGCAACGAAGGAAAGCGCAGTTCACGCGCCTTCCTCGGCGGCGCCTGTCGGAACCGCGTCACCCGTCGCCGTCGGCCACGAAGGCCACACCCGAGCTGCCGTCGTGAAACTCCTCCTCGAGGAGGGGCCGATCACGGCGTCGGAAATCGGAACCCGCCTCGGTCTGAGTGCCGCCGGTGTCCGCCGCCACCTCGACGCGCTCCTGGAATCCGGTGAGGCGCGTGAGGCGTCCTCCGTCGCCGTGCGTCACCGCGGACGGGGACGGCCCGCCAAATACTTCCAGATCACCGCCAAGGGCCGCGGCAGGCTCGGCCACGCGTACGACGATCTCGCCGGCGCGGCCATGCGTCAACTGCGGGAGGTCGGGGGAGACGCCGCGATCACCGACTTCGCTCGTCGCCGAGTCCAGGCAATCGTCGGAAACGTGACCCCGGCAGCCGAGCAGAGCGCCGAGGGCCTCGAAACCACCGCCGACGCCATCGCCGACGCATTCACCACCGCAGGATTCGCGGCATCGACGCGCCCGGTCGGCAACGGCGTACAGATTTGCCAGCACCACTGCCCGGTCTCACACGTGGCCGAGGAGTTCCCGGAACTGTGCGAAGCCGAGCAGGAAGCGTTCGCCCAACTGCTCGGCACCCACGTCCAGCGGCTCGCGACCATCGCGAACGGTGACTGCGCATGCACCACCCACGTTCCACTCGTCCCGCCATCCGGTCCCAAATAACAAACCTTTCCCGATAGATCCCCTAGTCAGCAACCTGTTTTCCACCGGCGACCAGCCCTCGCCGGTCTCGTAACAAGACTCCGGAAGGAGCTCGCATGACCGTCACATCAGACCAGGTGACATCCACTGCGTCGGCCAACGCCGAGCCGCTCACGCAGGAAGAGACCATCGCGTCACTCGGGCATTACGGGTACGGCTGGTCCGATTCCGACGAGGCCGGTGCCAGTGCGCAGCGCGGTCTGTCCGAAGACGTCGTGCGCGACATCTCGGCGAAGAAGAGCGAGCCGGACTGGATGCTCGACATCCGCCTGCGCGCGTTGAAGACCTTCGACAAGAAGCCGATGCCGAACTGGGGATCGAACCTCGAGGGCATCGACTTCGACAACATCAAGTACTTCGTGCGCTCGAGCGAGAAGCAGGCCGAGAGCTGGGAAGACCTGCCCGAGGACATCAAGAACACGTACGACAGGCTGGGCATCCCCGAGGCCGAGAAGCAGCGCCTCGTCGCCGGTGTCGCGGCTCAGTACGAGTCCGAGGTGGTGTACCACTCGATCCGTGAGGACCTCGAGGCGCAGGGCGTGATCTTCCTCGACACCGACACGGGCCTCAAGCAGCATCCCGAGCTGTTCCGGGAGTACTTCGGCACGGTCATCCCGGCCGGCGACAACAAGTTCTCCGCGCTGAACACCGCGGTGTGGTCGGGTGGCTCGTTCATCTACGTCCCGCCGGGCGTGCACGTCGACATCCCGCTGCAGGCCTATTTCCGCATCAACACGGAGAACATGGGCCAGTTCGAGCGGACCCTGATCATCGTCGACGAGGGCGCCTCGGTGCACTATGTCGAGGGCTGCACGGCGCCGATCTACAAGTCGGACTCCCTGCACTCCGCGGTCGTCGAGATCATCGTGAAGAAGGGCGGCCACTGCCGTTACACGACCATCCAGAACTGGTCGAACAACGTCTACAACCTGGTCACCAAGCGCACCAAGGTCGAGGCCGGCGGATCCATGGAGTGGATCGACGGCAACATCGGGTCGAAGGTCACCATGAAGTACCCGGCCGTCTGGATGATGGGCGAGCACGCTCGCGGCGAGGTTCTCTCCGTGGCATTCGCCGGTGAGGGACAGCACCAGGACACCGGTGCCAAGATGCTGCATCTCGCGCCGTACACGTCGTCGACCATCATCAGCAAGTCGGTGGCGCGTGGCGGTGGACGCGCGTCCTACCGCGGTCTCGTCCAGGTCAACAAGGGTGCTCACGGTTCCAAGTCGACGGTCAAGTGTGACGCTCTGCTGGTCGATCAGATCAGCCGCTCGGACACCTACCCGTACGTCGACATCCGCGAGGACGACGTGACCATGGGCCACGAGGCCACCGTCTCGAAGGTGAGCGACGACCAGCTGTTCTACCTGATGAGCCGCGGGCTCACCGAAGACGAGGCCATGGCCACGGTCGTGCGCGGCTTCGTCGAGCCGATCGCCAAGGAACTCCCGATGGAGTACGCCCTGGAACTGAACCGCCTGATCGAACTGCAGATGGAAGGGGCGGTGGGTTAGTGACCACGCCAGAAACTGGTGTCCAGAATCTCGGAGTCGCGGGAGCCGTCGCAGGCGAGAATCCGCGGATAGCGCGGACCGCCACCGGCTCGCCGATCGCCAACAAGGGTGAGGTCTTCACCTCGTTCGACGTCAACGCCTTCGAGATCCCGGGTGGTCGTGACGAGGTCTGGCGGTTCACACCGCTGCGCCGCCTCCGCGGACTGCACGACGGAACGGCCGTCGCGAACGGCACGGTCACCGTCGACGTCTCCGGTCCGGACTCCGTCCGGGTCGAGACCGTCGGGCGTGACGACGACCGGCTGGGCAAGGCCGGCGTTCCCGCCGACCGGGTGGCCGCGCAGGCCTACTCGGGTTTCGAGACGGCCACCGTCGTGACCGTCGGTCGTGAGGTCGAGGTCGCGGAAACGATCAACATCACGGTCACCGGCCCGGGTGAGGGCAAGGTCGCCTTCGGGCACCTGCAGATCCGGCTCGAAGCCTTCGCGAAGGCGACCGTCGTCATCGACCAGCGCGGCAGCGGCACGTTCGCCGAGAACGTCGAGTTCGTTCTCGGCGACAGCGCCCGACTCACCGTGGTCGCCGTCCAGGACTGGGCGGACGACGCCGTACACGTCGCGTCGCATCACGCGCGGCTGGGCCGTGACGCGGTGCTGCGGCACAACGCGATCAGCCTCGGCGGCGACCTCGTCCGCCTGTCCGCGACCGTCAAGTACGACGGCCCGGGCGGCGACGCCGAACTGCTGGGCCTGTACTTCGCCGACGCCGGACAGCACTTCGAGCAGCGACTGCTCGTGGATCACTCGCAGCCGCACTGCAAGTCCAACGTTGTCTACAAGGGCGCCCTGCAGGGTGATCCGAATTCGGGAAAGCCCGACGCCCACACCGTCTGGATCGGCGACGTGCTGATCCGCGCCGCGGCCGAAGGCACCGACACGTTCGAGCTGAACCGCAACCTCGTCCTCACAGACGGTGCCCGCGCGGACTCGGTTCCGAACCTGGAGATCGAGACCGGTGAGATCGTGGGTGCCGGCCACGCCAGCGCCACAGGTCGATTCGACGACGAGCAGTTGTTCTACCTGCGCGCCCGCGGAATCCCCGAAGACGCGGCACGGCGACTCGTCGTGCGCGGGTTCTTCCACGAGATCATCAACAAGATCGCCGTCGCCGAGATTCGCGAGCGCCTCGAGGCAGCTGTCGAGACCGAACTCGCCGCAGTCGGCGTGTGACCCGCGCCGCCGGACCATTACTCCCCATTTCTTCGAAGGATCACAATGTCTACCCCTGACGCTTCCACCCCCGAAACCTCGGTCCTGGAAATCAAGGACCTGCACGTCGACGTCGCGAACACCGACGAGAACGCCGAACCGATCAACATCCTCAAGGGTGTGAACCTGACGGTTCGTTCCGGCGAGACCCACGCGATCATGGGCCCCAACGGGTCCGGCAAGTCGACGCTGTCGTACGCCATCGCGGGTCACCCCAAGTACCAGATCACCTCGGGCTCCATCACTCTCAACGGTGAGGACGTCCTCGAGATGAGCGTCGACGAGCGCGCCCGTGCGGGACTGTTCCTCGCGATGCAGTACCCCGTCGAGGTCCCCGGCGTCTCCATGTCCAACTTCCTGCGCACCGCGGCCACCGCAGTCCGTGGCGAGGCCCCGAAGCTTCGCCACTGGGTGAAGGAAGTCAAGGAAGCGCTGACCGAGCTGGACATCGACCCCTCGTTCGGCGAGCGCAGCGTCAACGAAGGTTTCTCCGGCGGTGAGAAGAAGCGTCACGAGATCCTGCAGCTCGGTCTCCTGAAGCCGAAGATCGCGATCCTCGACGAGACCGACTCCGGTCTCGACGTCGACGCCCTGCGCGTCGTCTCCGAGGGTGTGAACCGCTACAAGGAGCGCCAGCACGGCGGAATCCTGCTGATCACGCACTACACGCGCATCCTCCGGTACATCAAGCCGGAATACGTCCACGTGTTCGTCGGCGGTCGTGTCGTGGAGTCGGGCGGACCGGAACTGGCCGACGAGCTCGAGGCGAACGGTTACGAGCGCTTCACCCAGGCTGCAGCAACGCAAGGAGCATAAACGCAGATGACCACCTCGGTGCGCGTATTCGACGTCACCCGGATCCGGCAGGACTTCCCGATCCTGGCGCGTACGGTCCGCGACGGAAAACCGCTGGTGTACCTCGATTCGGGCGCGACGTCACAGCGCCCGAACCAGGTGCTCGATGCCGAGAGGGAGTTCCTCACCACCTGTAACGCGGCCGTGCACCGAGGCGCTCACCAGCTCGCCGAAGAGGCCACGGACGCATACGAGAACGCGCGTGCGGCGATCGCGGCGTTCGTCGGGGCCGACAGCGACGAACTCGTGTTCACCAAGAACGCGACAGAGTCACTGAACCTCGTCACCCACGTCCTCGGCGACGACCGGTTCGAGCGGCACCTCGGCCCCGGTGACGAGATCGTCATCACCGAACTCGAGCATCACGCCAATCTCGTGCCGTGGCAGGAACTCGCGCGCAGCACCGGTGCGACGTTGCGCTGGTACGGCGTCACCGACGACGGCCGGATCGACCTCGATTCGCTCGAGCTGACCGACGCCGTCAAGGTCGTGGCGTTCACCCACCAGTCCAACGTGACCGGAGCGGTGGCACCCGTCGAGGAGTTGGTGCGTCGCGCCCGCGCGGTCGGCGCGCTGGTGGTACTCGACGCATGCCAGTCCGTCCCGCACATGGCGGTCGACTTCCACGCCCTCGGTGTGGACTACGCGGCCTTCTCGGGGCACAAGATGCTCGGCCCGTCCGGCGTGGGTGTCCTGTACGGGCGCCGCGAACTGCTCAACGCGATGCCCCCGTTCATCACCGGTGGCTCGATGATCGAGACCGTCACGATGGAACGCACCACCTACGCGCCGCCCCCGCAGCGGTTCGAGGCCGGCGTTCCGATGACGTCCCAGGTCGTCGGGCTCGGTGCCGCGGTCCGGTATCTCGAGGAGATCGGGATGGACGCGGTCGCGGCGCACGAACACACCCTGGTGGAGGCGGCACTGGCAGCGCTCGGCGCCATCGACGGCGTGCGCATCATCGGACCCACGACCGCCGAGGACCGTGGCGGGGCCGTGTCGTTCGTGGTCGATGGAATCCACGCCCACGATCTCGGTCAGATCCTGGACGACGAGGGGGTCGCCATCCGCGTCGGCCACCACTGCGCCTGGCCCCTGCACCGTCGCTTCGGTGTCGCGGCCACGGCGAGGGCGTCGTTCGCGCTGTACAACACGCTCGGCGAGGTCGATGCTCTCGCGGCAGCGGTGCGGCGTGCACAGGAGTTCTTCGGGGAGGTTCCTGCATGAGAATGGAACAGATGTACCAGGAAGTGATCCTGGACCACTACAAGCATCCCCACGGCCGCGGCCTGCGCGAACCGTTCGGCGCCGAAGTCCACCACGTCAATCCCACGTGCGGTGACGAAGTGACGCTGCGCGTGCAGCTCGCCGACGACGGCACCGTGGTGGATGTGTCGTACGACGGCCAGGGCTGCTCCATCAGCCAGGCGTCGACGTCGGTGCTCACCGATCAGGTGGTGGGTATGCCCGTCGAGCAGGCCCTGCAGACCGTTGCCGCATTCAACGAGATGGTCAGCAGCCGCGGTACCGTCGAGGGGGACGAGGACGTCCTCGGGGACGGCATCGCCTTCGTCGGCGTCTCGAAGTACCCGGCGCGTGTGAAATGCGCGCTGCTGGGTTGGATGGCATTCAAGGACGCGGTTGTTCAAATAGTGGACGACCGGGTCGTGGACGAACAGGATTCGGCCGTTCCGACAGCAGACGGCGAACCAGCTCGAATCGGAGGACAGGCATCATGAGCGAGACGCAGACGCCGGAGGCGGACGCCACGGCCGTACCCGCGCAGGCGACGGCCGACCAGGGCGGCGAGACCGCCACCGCCGCGTCGGGTGTTATTACCGACCCGAAACGCCTCGAGGAGCTCGAGGAGGCTATGCGCGACGTCGTCGACCCCGAACTCGGCATCAATGTCGTCGACCTCGGCCTCGTGTACGGGATCACGGAGGAAGAGGATGTCGTGACCCTCGACATGACGCTCACGTCGGCAGCCTGCCCGCTGACGGACGTCATCGAGGACCAGTCACGGGGCGCGCTCGTGCGTAGCGGTCTGTGCAACGAACTGAAGATCAACTGGGTGTGGCTCCCGCCGTGGGGCCCCGACAAGATCACCGAGGACGGCCGCGAGCAGTTGCGCGCGCTCGGTTTCACGGTCTGACCACCCACCACTGCTGACACGGAGGGGGGGGGGGGGGCTTGTCGAGGCGCCCCCCCCCCCCGGGGGGGGTGGGGGCCCCCCCACGACGGGGCCCGGCCGGGATGCCGTGCGCTCGAAGAAGTCACGCGAAGGGAGC
>NZ_JBHWUE010000079.1:0-43476 GCF_042738615.1 Rhodococcus sp. NPDC059968 | reverse complement strand
CCAATCCGACATCCCGCGCCGCCGCCCGCCACCTTTTCCGCCTCAGCCCGTACAGCGGCCAGCCCCGAAACCGCCCATGTTCAGCGGCCTCCTAGAAGCAGTCGTCCCGGCGGGTAGATCGCGAGCCGTCGCCGCGAACTGAGATGACATCGAATATGCACGAGATGGCCAACCAGGCCTCGGTAGCGAGGTGTCTTGAGTCATCGAAGCTCTCGTGAGTATTAACCGGCGGCAGTGGTGAATCTCGGTCAAATCGATGTTGGTGCTGGAGTTTTCAACGCATAGTGTCATGGCTCACAGCTCCACGAAGATGCCTTTTGCCTATTGGCGTTGTCACAGAGCTTTGACGAAACAGCCGCCATCGGAGTGTCGGATAGCCGACAAGGAGATGATGATGTCCATTCTGAAGGTATTCCGGGGCCCGCGCCCCCACACCCGAGCCCGCGCACGAATGCGAATTGCGGGCGCATTGCTCGGGGCGACCGCAATGGCCGGTCTCACGGCATGTTCCGGCGCGAGCGATGCGCGTTCTACCGGAGGCTCGGCCGACGCATCGACCAGCGCTGACCTCGCCTATGTGAAGCAGCAGTTAGACAGTTACACCAGCGTCCCTCAGTTCGAGGCGCTGGGGCCCACGTTCGATGCGAGCAGAGTCGCGGGCAAGTCCCTGATGAACATCCCGTTCTCCAGTGGCGTCAGCTACAACCAGACGTTGAACAATGCGATGGAGTCGGTGGCGAAAAAATACGGCATCGACTACACCTTCTTCCAGAGTCAAGGCTCGCAGGCGGATTTCGTCGCGGGGATCAACCAGGCGATCAGCAAGAAGGTCGACGCAATCAACCTGAGCACCATCGACCCGCGTGTGCTCGGTCCGCAACTGCACGCAGCGCAGGACGCGGGAATTTCGGTATCCAGCAGCATGGAGTTCGGCCCCACCCAGATGTCGCTCATTCCTTCGACAGTCCCCGTGGTGATTCCATTTGAATGGGAGACTGTTGCCCGACTCATGGCGGACTGGACCATACATGACACCTCAGGTAAGGCCAACGTCGTCGCTGTGGTGAGTAGTGATCAACCGAGCTCACAGCCGATGGCCGATGCGCTCGAAGACGAATTCAAGGCGCGGTGCGGAGACAGTTGCAAACTTACAATCGTGGACGTGCCAGCGACTCAGTGGGCGACCCGGATCCAATCCGCGGTCCAGTCGGAACTGGTCAAGGACCCTTCGATCAACTATGTGATTCCTATCTACGATGGAATGACCCAGTGGGTCGTTCCGGCCATTAAATCTGCTAACCGTGTCGGAAAGGTTCATGTTGCGACTGAGAACGGCCAGCCTTTCGTGCTGAAGATGATGCAGGACGAGGACATCATCCGAATGGATGTCGGACAGGGTCTGGAATGGACTGGCTGGGCGGTGATGGACCAGATCATGCGGTCGATGGCAGGCGTCCCGACGCTGGAAAAGCAAAGTATTCCATTGAGGGTTTTCACCCGCGAGAACGTCAGTGAGGCCGGAACACCGCCCACGATTGAAAAAGGCTACGGCAATTCGTACATAGATGGCTTTACGAGCCTTTGGTCAGGGAAGTAGAAAATGAAAGATCAGCAAACTCCTGTTTCCGTTCGGCCATCCGAGAATTCGGTTAACCAAATCAGCGACGCTGAGACCGCCGCGAGTACGGCGAGCCGGCCAATAGATAGAACCCGAGGGTTCGTCGAACGATTCGCCTTGGTCGGAGCGTGGGCCGTATTGATCGCTGTCTTCAGCGTCCTCAAGCCTGATACCTTCCCGACGGCCGACAACTTCGGGACGGTCTTCGGCTCGCAGGCCGTGCTGGCGGTACTTGCGCTGGCACTCATCATTCCCATGACGGCCGGCGACTACGACCTCTCGGTGGCATTCACGCTGACGCTGTCGGCGATGATCACCGCGTTACTCAATGTTGAACATGGGTGGCCCATCGTCCCCTCGATGTTGCTCGCTCTCCTCGCAGGTGCGACTGTGGGCTTCATCAACGGCGCGATCGTCACCTTCTTCCGGATCGAGTCCATCATCGTCACGCTGGGTACCGGAACGTTCATCGGGGGAGTGGTGTTATGGATGAGTGACTCGAACACGATCAGTGGAGTCGCGCCCGGCCTGGTCGACTGGGTGATCGTGAAGCAACTGTTCGGTGTACCAATGGGCTTCTATTATGCGTTGCTGCTCGGCGCAGTGATGCTATACGTCTTCGAGTTCACACCAGTCGGACGCAGGCTCTTGATCGTAGGGCGCAGTCGCAGCGTCGCGAAGTTGTCCGGAATCAATGTGACGCAATCGCGAATTGGCTCCTTCGTATGGGCGGGCCTGCTCAGTGCCGTCGCCGGAATCCTCTACACCGGAATCTCCGGCTCGGCGGACCCCTCATCTGGCACCCAGCTTCTACTGCCCGCGTTCGCAGCAGCCTTCCTGGGCGCGACGACGATCATGCCTGGCAGATTCAATCCTGTGGGCACACTGATCGCCGTCTACTTTCTCATCACGGGAATCACCGGCCTGCAGATGCTCGGTTCGGACAGTTTTGTGCAGAATCTGTTCTATGGAGGCGCGTTGGTGCTCGCAGTAGCGATCTCGCAAGTCGTTCGCGGGCGCAAGGCAGCCTGGGGCGTCGGATGACGAGCCCATCGGATGTCACTGTCCGCAATAAGCGCCGCAAAGCAGCTTCTGCTCCGGCCCTCGAACTACGCGACATAGTCAAGAGCTTCGGTGGCGCAAAGGCACTGAAGGGTGTCTCGCTCCGGATCGCCGCCGGCGAAGTGCATGGCGTGTTGGGTGAGAACGGGTCCGGTAAGTCGACACTGATCAAGGTACTGGCGGGATTTCACGCACCCGACTCGGGCAGCCTCCTCGTGGATGGGCGTCAAATCGATCTTCCGATGCGCATCGGCGGGGCGCACGCGCTCGGCATCGAGTTCGTCCACCAAGACCTGGGTTTGGTTCCTTCGCTTTCTGTGACGGAAAATCTGCGGCTCAGTGACCTTGCATCGGAGATGAGTCGCTGGCATGTGTCGTGGCGCAATGAACGCCGCCGCGCGATCAAGCTCTTCGCCGACTACGGCCTCACGTTGGACCCATCGGCAAAGGTCGCCGACATCGATCATGTCGAGCGTGCTCTGCTCGCGATCGTACGAGCGGTCGACGCGCTGAACCGGTCCCTGCAACGCAGCGGCACAGGCCACCGCGGGCTTCTGGTGCTCGATGAGCCGACGGTCTTCCTGCCTCGCGAAGGCGTCGAAAAGGTCTTCCGCCTGGTGCGTGAGATCGTTGCTCGCGGCGCGAGCGTCTTGTTCGTCTCGCATGACCTGGACGAGGTGCGCGAGGTCACGGACCGGGTGACCGTGCTGCGAGACGGAGCCAACGTGGGGACAGTTGTCACTGCCGACACGAGCCCGCGCGAGGTTGTCGACCTTATCCTCGGTCGCGAGTTGAAGGTCGGTGGCCCGAAGACAGGTCGCGGCTGTGGCGGCCCGGTCAAGCTCAGGTTGCGGGACGTGAGCGGTTCCCGGGTTCGGGGGTTCGACCTGCAAGTAGGCGCTGGGGAGACGGTGGGCATTACCGGTCTGGTCGGTTCTGGGTTCGAGGAACTGCCCTATCTGCTCTTCGGTTCTCGTCCAGACGCTCGGGGCACGATGACGATCGATGGGGCTCGGCACGACCTGGCCAGGATAACGCCGCGAGGTGCCATCAGTGCAGGACTCGCACTTGTCCCAGCGGATCGACTCGGGGACGCGAGTGTGCCGAACCTCCCGATCTCGGACAACGTAACGCTCCAACTTCTCGATCGCTTCAGGCGGGGAGGTGTGCTCCGCCGGCGGCGAATGCTGGGCCAGGCACAGACCTTCATGCACGACTTCGATGTCCGGCCCCGCGACGCTCGGCAAGAGTTGTGGACACTGTCGGGCGGAAACCAGCAGAAGGTGGTGTTGGCGAAGTGGTTGGCCGCGAGTCCCAAGGTATTGTTGCTGCACGAACCGACTCAGGGCGTCGACATCGGATCACGCGAGCAGATCTTCGAATTCGTCCGCGAGGCAACCGACAACGGCATGTCGGTGATCTGCGCGAGTTCTGATTACGACCAACTCGCCGCGATTTGCGACCGCGTGCTGGTACTTCGGAACGGAGCCATCGTCGCCGAATTGCAAGGGCCTGTGCAGAAGCAGGACATCGTGCATGAATGCTTTAAGAGCGCGACCTGATCTTTCACTGAAGGTGCTACACGTGGCGCGCTCTCCGTCTCGTGCTGGTCCTCACTCCCTCAGAATAAGATTGTCGGTGACGGTCGGGCTGGCCGCCGGTAGCATGCCTGCCGGGGGCTCGTGCGTGAAGTCTTGTGGGGCTGCGGCGCCATCCCACACCACACCGATAGCGACGCAGTGCGGAGCACCGGCAGCTTGCCTTAGCTTAGACCAACGAGTTCGACGTACGCCAATGCTCATTCTAATTTGATGGTCAGGGCGAGAGCGACTGGCACTCCCCGTATTTCCCTCGCTGCGGTGAGGTCTCCCCAAACTTCCAAGGCTTCCGAAGTCCCGATCAGATGTGTGAATTCCCGTGAACCCTCGTGAGTATCGCCAATGGCGCCAGAGGCGTCGCGCCGCTTGGATCGAAGCCAACCGCAAACGCAACCATCCTGACACCGAGGCCGAGCGCCTCATCCAGTTCGCCAGCATGTGGGCACCATTCGGGGGCGCTACCGAGGAGGAAATTCTTGTGCACTTCGGAATGACAACGCGCCGGTTCATCGAGCGATTGTGGCAGGTCGTCCCTGAATCGAACTGTGTCCAAGACGAGATACGTAGTTTAGAGCGCGCATACCCGCACCACCGCGGATCCGGCGGCTGACGGTCCGACAGGTCCCAAGAACTTGCGAAAGAAGTTAGAGAAGCGAACTTCGGCAGGGAAGTGTGGAACAGCCATCACGACAACAGCATTCTCGACTTTGCGCTTCTCTGGGAAGGAGAGTCGCTACTGGTGCACCCTGCCGTTTCCCGTACTTTCTCAATACGCACCCGCTGCGTCCAGCCGTGCTACGACACCAAATGCCCGCATGAGCATGTCAGCCCTGAACGCCTCGGGCGGCGTTGAGGGGCGACGACAATCTCCAGCGCCTCTGTCGCCATCAGCCTTGGGGCCAGATGTGGTCGGATCAGGCCCCGCCGACCCCTGCGGTTCCCGGCGGACGCAGTTGCATCGTCGAGTTGATTCTCGATCAGGTCGAATCCGGATGCGAGGCCGTTGGTCCTTGCTGCCCTTGCACAACCCAGGCCGCGATCTGGGTGCGTGAGGCGAACCCAAGCTTGGTGAGTACGTGCTCGACGTGCCCTGCTGCGGTGCGTTGAGAGATTACCAACTTGTCTGCGATCGCCTTATTGGTGAGTCCTTGAGCAACGAGCTCAGCGATCTGCTGCTCACGTGGAGTTAGGATCCTGCTTGCCGCCTTGGGAACCGATGGTGCTGATGCCTGCTGTTTCTCGTCGAGAGCGAGAGCGGCGGCCTCCTCGAGACTCAACTCCCGGCCGCGCTGCAGGGCGGCGTCAGACGCTCGCTCGCCGAGGGAACTGCGAACTCGCCGCTGGCACTCATCGTGGTGGATGGGCAAACTGGGAAACGCAGCTGTGGCACTGCCTGTGGCGCAAAACAGGGTGTCCGCGGCACCGAGAAGCTGAGCGGCGCGCTGGGTGCGGTTCTTGTCGGCGGCAATCCATGCCAGCACCTCTAGGCACCACGCGCAGCTGAAAAGGTCCTTCACAGTGAGGGCCGCCCGGAATGCGTCCTCCGCTAGATTGGTCGCCCGCTGGCTGTCGCCCTGTTGCCACATCGCCAGGCTTAGGCCTACTAGCGACTCAGCCTTCCAGAACGCTTCACCCTGGGGGTCTGTGAGCGCGGTCATCTCCCGGTAGGTGGCGAGCGCTTGGGTCGTGTCTCCGAGCTGCCCGACTGCATAAGCGAGCCCGGCCAAGGCTACAGTCTCGTTGAGAGCGGGAACGGCATTCTCGCGGAACACTTCAATCGCCTCCTTGAAGCGGGGCACGGCACGTGGGAGATCGCCACGAAAGACGTCTAGATATCCCTCCGCACATGTGACCAGTGCACTCGTCACGGTGTCACCGAGTTCTTCTGCCGCAGTGCGTGCTTCCTCCATCAAGGCTGTACTCGCCGAGAGATCACTTTGCAATCCGGCCAGCATGCTGTCCGAGCACAACGCCTCGACTCGCCCGGCCGTCAACTGCGCGCCCTGACAGGACAATACGCGATTGAACCAATGCCTCCCCTCGCTAAACAAACCACGAGAGCGCCAGAGCGTATACGCCGCGTTCGCGATCTTAATCCCTGTCTGTGCCTCGCCCGGCTCGGTGATGCAGAACTCCATCGCATCGCGCAGATTCGGCTGCTCACTGTCCAGGCGGGCTAGCCACACCAGTTGCTCGGACCCGACCCAATCGGCCTTCGCCCGGAATGCTAACTCTCCATACCAGTCCCGATGCCGCCGCCGGAACGACGCGTACTCACCCGACTCTTGAAGCTTCTCTCGGCCGTAGTCTCGGAGAGTATTCAACAGTCGGAACCGCACCGCCGATTCCGCTTCTTCCCGGATCAGGATCGACTTGTCAATAAGCGAGGCGATCAAGTCGAGCACGTCGTCCTTCACCACCTCACCCGTGCAGATGCCCTCCACCGCATCTAGATCAAAAGTGCTGGCGAACACCGCTAGCCGAGCCCACAACTGCTGCTCCGCGACCGAACACAGGTCATGACTCCAGTCGATGCACAATCTCAGCGTCTGCTGGCGGGTTGGGGCGTCACGGTTGCCGCCGGTGAGCAGTCGGAACCGGTCGCTGAGCCGCTGAAGAATCTGGTCGGCCGATAGAGCCCTCAACCGCGCCGCAGCCAACTCGATCGGCAGTGGCAGACCCTCCAGTCTTTGACAGATACGGGCCACGGAGACCCGGTTTTCCTCCGTAAGTGTGAACCCTGGCACGACCGAGGCAGCGCGTTGCGCAAAGAGCGTAATGGCGTCATACCGGGAAGTCTCGCTTAGCGATGCCGGCAGGTCTCGATCCGGTACCGCCAGTGGTGGCACGCGCATCGTGATCTCCCCGCGGACCCCCAGAGACTCACGGCTCGTCGCCAGGATCCGCAAACTGGAGCAGGTCCGGAGGAGCGCCTCGGCGAAAGGTGCGACCGCATCCACCAGATGCTCGCAGTTGTCCAGTATCAACAGCAACTGTTTGTCAGCGAGTTGCTCTGCCAGCACCACAAATGGTGGCCTGGCAGAGCGGTCGCGCAGCCCAAGAGCCACGGACACGGTCTCCACAAGTAAGTCAGCCTCCTTCAGCTCACCCAGCTCGACCAGCCACGCGCCGTCGTGGAATACCCGCCGTGAATCTTCGGCAATTCGGAGAGCGAGCCGGCTCTTTCCGACGCCACCGATTCCGGTCAATGTCACCAGGCGCGAGGCAGACAAGAGCCCCCTCGCCTCCGTAGTCTCGTGTCGGCGGCCGACGAAGCTGGTCAGATTCAAGGGCAGACGTCCCTCCCCGCGGTGGATGGCATCGCTTTCGGGTGGGAGTGTCTCAATTGAAGGATTCCGGGCGCCTGTCTTCAAGGGCGCGGGATTGTCGGGCGCAGCCTCTCTGCGCCGTGGGACCCCACTTAGGGAATCCTGGTCGTCTCGATGCTCCATGCTCAGCTTGTCACCGCGTAGTGCCATAGCGTCGACATGCATACCCGTGTTGCGTTGCGCATGCCGGAGCTCCTCGCCGAACTCGGCGGCTGTGGCTGGTCGTTCTTCGGGCTGATCTGCCATCGCGTGCTCGATTGCTGCCGCCACCTCCGCCGCAACGCCTTGCTGGCGCAAGTCGGGCACCGGTTCACTGGTAATGCGCAGAAACTGCGCGACGACCTTCTCGCCGCTGCGGCGCTCGAAGGCAGCATGACCCGTGATCGCGCAAAACAAGGTTGCCCCCAAACTGTAAACATCCGATAAGCGAGATGGGGCCTGGCCCTTCAGCACCTCCGGAGCCGTGAACGCCGGCGAGCCAGCGATCGTTCCGGTCGTGGTTACGAACGCCCCCGCGATCCTGGCGATCCCGAAGTCTGTCAGCTGCGGCTCGCCGTAATCGGTGAGTAGCACATTCGCTGGCTTGACATCCCGGTGCAGAATGCCCGCGCTGTGCGCGGTCTCGAGCGCTCCGGCTAGTTTGACTCCGACGGATAAAGCCCCGGCCAATCCAAGTGGGCCGTCCCGGCGTATCCGTGACTCCAACGAACCGTGCCGGTGGTACTGCATCACGATGTATGGCCGACCATTTCCCGTGGCACCGACCTGCAAGACGTTCGCAATGTGCGGATGGCCAGACAATCGGCCCATCGCCTGCTGCTCGCGCAGGAATCTATCCATGTTCTCCGGATCGAGCTCCGCGGTGAGTACCTTGATTGCGACAGTGCGATCGAGCAATGGCTGTCGGCACCGGTACACCATCCCAAAACCGCCGTGTCCGATCTCCACGGGATCTTCGAAGCCTGCTGCCTCAAGATCTGCTATGTCCGCACTGGCTATGACCCCAGTGATCTGTTCACGTTGGGTCGGAAGGGGCTCGAAATCGGCCATCGATGGCCTCAATCCCGATCAGTGTCACCCATAGCGGCCATCCACCCACGCCATCACGTCAGAACTCCAGCCCTTCCAGGATATCCTCCAGATCACCTTGGGCCTAGTGAGGCTTCCTTCGTATCGCTGAGACATCGCCAGGAGGAGATCGTTAGCTCTCGCGGGCGAGACCCGCTAACGTGTTATCAAAGTCGATCTCCGGCGCGACTGGGTGAGCAGGGATCGGCCAACTCGCGTGCGCGCTCAGACGGTGCAGGTTAGCGGGCACGAAGCCTATAGGGCCGCCCCTTACCGGCTTCGTGGTCTCGTTCTGCGGGGCTGCGCTTGGTGTTTCTGGGGTCTCGCGCATATGTGAAAGTCGGTTGCAGACAGGAAGCGGTCCTGGCCGGCAGAGCCACAAGCTGTGGGAGGCCCTACCCACCCCGAATCACCCAACGAGCACCCGCGACGGCCCCGCCACCCACGTTGCGCAGAGCGGCCTCACGAACCGTTTCACATCGCTGATCCAGCTCGTCAGACTGTCAAAGCGCATCGATTTTTTGTTAGAACACCTCTAAATTCAGCGGTAGTGTTACGACTCGTAGGTCTAATAGCGACCGAGGTGGCCGAGCGATCGGCACGTATTGAAACGACAGTACGAACAAATGCCTTTCGTAGGCACTCTTAATAGAAGAAAGTCCAATTCTGCCTGTCTGCCGCGTACAAACGGCCCGAGTAGTCCGCCCAGGCCGACAAGTACGCAACTGAGAGATCCACCGTTTAACCGATGCCGAACATACGTGATTGGGAGATAGTGCGATGGCGGAACGTTTGCGATCCGGATTGGTCGGGCCACGCGGCGCCGAGGTTTCGCTCGGGCACTATCCTGCGCTGACACCGCCGAATCGGTTCACCTAACTTCCTAGGCAGCATCAGTCGCACCGTTAGCGGCAGCGGTCGCCCCCGGCGAAGTCGGCATCGCGATGGTCGGACTGCCGTCAATAGTGAAGGATTCCCCGGATCACGATGCGCGCATTGAACCGGCGATGCCGAAGCCGGGATCTACAAACCGAACGGACCGCAGCCGCGCTGCCCAAGACAAACGGTCCTGGTTCGCAAGCAAGTTCATGTCATACGTCGAATCTCCCGCCGAGCAGACGTGAGCAAAGCGGCGATAGATACGCAGGTCGTGCTCTTGGCATCCCGGACGCGATCAATCGCGGGCCAGACACTGCTGGATCCGGCGACGGTAGTCCCCGAACTAATGAACAGATGGAAGTCCACTTTCGACCGACAGTCGGGTAGCAGAGTTGATTGTCGATCCGGCACAAAGGAGTAAACATGGCCCAGCTTGCGCAGACCGCAGGACTGACCGATATCCAACAAGAGATCTTGTCCACCGTGCGGGCGTTTGTCGACAAGGAGATTCTCCCGTATGCAAACGCTCTCGAGCACGCCGACTCATACCCCACGGACATCGTGGACGGGATGAAAGAGATGGGCCTGTTCGGCTTGACCATTCCAGTCGCATACGGCGGACTGGGGGAGTCCCTGCTCACCTACGCGCTCGTCGTCGAACAGATAGCGCGCGGCTGGATGAGCGTCTCAGGCGTGATCAATACTCATTTCATCGTGGCACACATGATCGCGCGGCACGGCACAGAGGCGCAGAAGCAGCTGTATCTGCCGCGAATGGCCGTCGGCGAAGTTCGCGGGGCGTTCTCAATGTCCGAGCCTGACCTCGGGTCGGATGTCGCAGCCATCAAGACTCGGGCCAGGCGCGACGGCGACGAGTATGTGATCGATGGTTCCAAAATGTGGATCACCAACGGAGGCAGCTCGAACCTTATTGCTCTGCTGGCAAAGACGGACGAAGGTGCCGACAAGTCGTACAAGAACCTCACCACGTTCCTGATCGAAAAACCTGAAGGGTTCGGAGAGGTTGCGCCCGGTCTGGCCATCCCAGGAAAGATCGAAAAGATGGGCTATAAGGGCGTCGATACGACCGAAGCCGTCTTCGACGGCTTCCGGATCGGAGCCGACAAGGTGCTCGGTATGGCTCCTGGACATGGCTTTTCGCACATGATGGACGGCGTCGAGGTCGGCCGTGTCAATGTTGCAGCCCGCGCGTGCGGCATCTCAATTCGTGCATTCGAACTCGCGATCGAGTATGCACAACAACGTAAGACTTTCGGGAAGCCGATCGCCGAGCACCAGGCCATTGCATTCAAACTAGCCGAGATGGCTACCAAGGTGGAGGCCTCGCATTTGATCATGGTCAACGCTGCACGGCTGAAGGATTCGGGTCAGCGGAACGACGTAGAGGCTGGCATGGCGAAGCTCTTTGCGAGCGAGCAATGCGCCAAAATCACGCAAGACGCGTTCCGGATCCATGGCGGATATGGGTACTCCAAGGAGTACGAGATAGAGCGGCTAATGCGGGAGGCGCCGTTCCTTCTGATCGGTGAAGGCACGAGCGAGATTCAGAAAACCATCATCAGTCGGGGCGTACTGCGCGAGTACAAGTCGCGACGCTGAGGAAGCGGAATCGACGATGGATAGGTGAGGTTGCTTCGAATGGTCACGCATGGGTGCGATCGGGCGCGGCACGGGTATCTCAAGTTCGGTACTGGTTTAGTCAACGCATATCGCGCTGTTCACCCGACAGTGCTGGTGCGCTAGCGGCGGCGCGTTGGTAGCGCAAGAACGGGCGCGGTGATCCGAAATACTCCTTGTCGATCACCGTCAAAAGCGCTATGCATATGGGTATCCCGTCATTCTTCGTGCCAAAGTGATCCGTCCGAGAGCGGGCACTCACGGTGCTGTCGCCCGTGCAGATGAGGGATGATGCTAGGACGTCGAGGCGATCCGGCGGCCGGCTGGCGGTCCGGTGCGCTCTTCCTCACTCCAAACGCCGCAACGATGCCGTGTAGCCCGCGCCCAGGGGGAGGCCCCAGCCGCCTCGGACCGCCTAGCGAGCACAATGCGACGGTCCGACGACGACGTTGCGAAGAGCGGCCTCGTGAGGTTCACATCGCTGATCTAGCTAGTCAGACTGTCAAAGCGCATCGATTTGTTGTTAGAACACCTGTAAATTCAGCGGTAGTGTTACGGCCCGTAGGTCTAATAGAGAACGAAATTTACGAGAGTTCGAAACGTATTGGAAAGACAGTGCGAAAGAACGCTTGTCATAGGGACTCTAAATTCAAGAAAGTCCAATTCCGCCTGTCTGCAGCGCATGAAACGGTGCGCGAGTAGTCCGCACGGGGACGGCAGGTGTTCAACTGAGAAATCCACCGTTCGGCCGATGCCGAACATACGTGATTGGGAGATAGTGCGATGGCGGAACGATTGCGATCCGGATTGGTCGGGCCACGTGGTGCCGAGGTCCCGCTCGGGCACTATCTGCCGGTCCACAACCCGAGCGACGGCAGAATTCTCGGCGAAGTGCTCGAGGCCGACGCGTCCCAGCTCGACGATGTCGTCGATGGTGCGCAAACGGCCTATTCCTGCGTCTGGCGGGATATGCCGCCAGAGCAGCGCGGAGCGCTTTTACGCGCATGGGCCGACCGAGTGTCGGCGCACGCGCAGGAGCTCGTTGAACTCGAGACCGCGGACGTCGGGCACCCGACAAGAGATGCAACGGCTGACGCGCAGCGGGCGGCGCAATGGCTGACCTACTACGGCGGCATGGCTGACAAGCTTGAAAGTCACGTATACGCAAACTATCCAGACCGCCTGGCTTACGAAGTGCGAGAGCCATACGGTGTCGTCGCCGGGATCATCCCCTTCAACGCAAATCTCGTCCTCGCCAGCATCAAGGCCAGCGCCTCTCTCGCAGCGGGAAACTGTTTCGTCCTGAAAGCCCCGGAGGTAAGCCCGTTCTCCTCATACCGCTTCGCTGAGCTGGCTCGCGAAGCCGGATTGCCCGCAGGAGTGATGAACGTCGTGAGCGGCCGGGGGGCGTCCACTGGCAAGCTCCTGAGCGAGCACGTCGGAATCGGAATGGTGTCATTCACTGGGAGCACCGCCGGGGGTCGGGCAGTTGCCGCACAGGCCGGTGGCGCAATCAAACCAGTGACGATGGAACTCGGTGGCAAGAACGCGGTAATCGTGTTGAAGGACGCAGACTTGGATATCGCGGTCCCATCGATTCTGCACTCGAACTTCGTTAAGAGTGGCCAGAGCTGCGTCGCGGGATCTCGGGTCTTCGTACACGAGTCACTTCATGAACGGTTTTGCGAGATGGCCAAGCGACTGGCCGAAACCGTGGTGATGGGGGATCCACGGGATCCTCGTACGCATATGGGTCCGCTTATCACGCGGACACAGCGGGACCGCGTGGCATCCTTGGTCGCCGACGCAGTCGACCAAGGCGCGACGATCATTTCTGGAGGCCAGGCATCGGAGAAAGCCGACCTCGGATCGGGGAACTACTTCGCTCCGACCGTTCTCGCGGACGTGACGGATGACAATATCGCCGCGCGGGAGGAGTTCTTTGCGCCAGTCGCGAGCGTGCTCAGTTTCCGCGACATCGATGAGGTCCTGTATCGATCGAACAACACGGGAATGGGACTTGCCGCCCAGGTGTGGGGAAACGATGCCGGCGCAATCCAGTTCCTCGTTCGTCGGCTCGAAGCCGGAACAGTCTGGGTCAACTCCTATCGCTCGCTTCACCCCACGATCTCAATCGGCGGTGTCAAAGACAGCGGGTTCGGCCGCGAAAACAGATTCGCCGGAGTAGACGCATTCCTGCGTCCGAAGTCCGTCGTGTGGGACCTCACCACAAATCGATCGCTGCCCTACGCAGGATAGGCCAGCGGCGTGCTCAGTTCACTACTACGTATCCAGACCCTGGAGGTTCTGACGTGAAGGTTAAGGCCGCAATCCTCACTGGCGCTGGCGAAGACTGGCAGACAGCGACGCTCGAACTTGATCCACCCAAGGCCGGCGAAGTTCTAGTCAGAGTCGAATACGCGGGCCTCTGCCGCTCCGACGAACACCGGCGCCATGGCAACCCGGAAGGCCGGTATCCGCTGGTGGGTGGTCACGAGGGATCCGGCATCGTTGAAGCGGTCGGAGATGGAGTAACGCGACTCCAGCCGGGAGATCATGTCATTCTCTCGGTGCTGCCGCAGTGCGGAATGTGCCAGTTCTGTACAACGGGACGGTCCCGTATGTGCGACCTGGCGGCACATGTTCCGACGGGCGCAATGCCTGACGGCACGTTCAGAGCTCGCCTGGACGGCGAGTATCTCGGCGGCTTCTGCATGCTGGGGACCTTCGCGGACCATGTGGTGGTCACGCAGGCGTCCTGCGTCAAGATCGAACCGTGGTTCCCGCTGGACGTCGCGGCACTCCTGAGCTGTGGGGTACCCACGGGGTGGGGGTCAGCCGTCTACGTCGGTGAGGTCCAACCCGGCGAGACCGTGGTCGTGGTCGGTGTGGGAGGCGTCGGTATCAACGCAGTCCAGGGTGCACGTTCGGCCGGTGCCAGCCACATCATTGCGGTGGACCCGGTCGTAATGAAACGGGACTTCGCGATGGAACTCGGTGCTACGCACGTAGCAGCGACCGCGGAAGAAGGCGCGGAGCTCGCTCGGCGCCTGTCGCGCGGAACCGGTGCTGACGTAGTCATCGTGACGGTGGGTGTGTTGACCTCGGAGATTACGTCGTCGGCACTTGAAATGGTCGGCAAGGGCGGCCGGCTTGTTCTCACCGCTACCGCGGATGACTCCGCGGACATCAATGTCCAGGTCCCGGGCAATCGAGTCACGTTCTACAACATCAGCGTCAGAGGTGCCCTACTGGGCGGGTGTAACAGCCAGTACGACGTACCTCGGCTCGCCCGACTGTACGACGAGGGCCTTCTGAAATTGGACGAGCTGATCACCAAGCGCTACAGCGTCGACCAAGTCGGGCTCGCCTATCGAGATGTGGTCGACGGACGAGTCGTGCGTGGCGTCATCGAACACGTGCACGGATAGTTGCTCCCGAGAGAGAGGAAGTACGATGCTCATCGATGCGCTAATTGGGAGAGAACAGGGCGCTGTCCGGTGTCCCTACCCGGCGTACACGGAGTTGCGTGACGGACCAAAAGTTACGTTCAGCGATGCCGGTGGCTTCTACCTGGTGAGTCGATACGACGACATCAAACACGTTCTGCAGAACCCGGCGTTGTTCTCGAGCCGGAGCCCCATGGGCCCCAGCATTCGAGAGACCGAAGCCGCGATCGCCGAAGCGTTGGTCGACAACCCGGAACTCGCAGCACGTTCGAGCACAGTACTCCGCAGGGGCAACGTGCTCTTCAGCGCGGACGCGCCGCTGCACACACGCCACCGACGTTTGATGGGAAAAGCGTTCTCGCCGCGCATCGTCGCGCGCATGGAACCCGAGATCGTGTCCATCTGTAATTCGTTGGTCGAAGCGTTCGACGTAGACGAACCCGTGGATATTGTGCGCGAGTACTCCTCCCACATCCCGGTCAGGACGCTCGCCACGCTTCTGGGAGTCTCGCGAGATAGCGCGGGCAACTTCAAGAGCTGGGCCGATGCCCTGAACCCGCATCACCAAGCTGTCGGCCGAAACTCATCGGTCGAGGAGCTACGCGACATCGTGCGACGACAACTGGAATTCTGGGAGTACTTCGAGAACGAACTCAAAGAGCGCCGCACCACACCGCCGACGGGCACCGAGACCGATCTCCTGAGCGCCATCGCCCACGCAAGGGTTGACGGGGAAACCGAGCTGACGCTTGACGAGATGCTGGGCCTGGTGGCACAGCTTGTCGCCGCAGGAGCGGACACGACCCGCAGCCTGATCACGTCGGGCACGATGCTGCTCTGCCAGCATCCGGCTATTGCAGATCGCCTTCGGGAGAAGCCCGCGGACATCCCACTTTTTGTGGAGGAAGTGCTCAGGGCCGAATCCCCGGTACAAGGTCTCTTCCGGGTAGCTGTGGAAGACACCGAAGTCGGTGGTGTGAGCGTGCCGGCCGGGGCGAGCCTGTGGCTGATGTACGGGTCAGCCAACCGTGATGATCAGATCTTCGAAGCTCCGGGATCGTTCGACCTGGACCGAGAGAACGTCCGCGACCACCTCAGCTTTGGGGACGGCCAACATTTCTGCATCGGCTCGAACCTTGCAAAGCTGGAAGCGCGAGTCGCATTCCAGACGCTGCTCGAGCGTTTCGATGACCTGCGAATCGCGGACGAGGGATCGGAAGTCGTCTATGAGCCCAGCTACGTCATCCACACGCCGAGCCGGCTGCCGCTCCGCCTCACCCCCCATAGGCCGGTGAGGTGAGCGATGAGAATCAGCGTTGACGAGATCCTCTGCTGCGCCGCGGGGGTCTGTGAAGCCGAGCTGCCCGAGGTCTTTGAGGTACAAGACGGAGGGCCAACGAAAGTACTGTCGGACTCAGTTCCTACCCACAAGCTTGCTGCCTTGACGCAAGTTGTGAGGAATTGTCCGACGGGTGCGGTGATCGTGACCGAGTGATGCCTCGGCGCCTAGCGAAGGGTGGTGCCACTGTCGTACCGCGGTCGCGTTAGGCGAACCCCTGAGCGTAGGGCCGGCCACCTGCCGGCGGGTTCCGACGATGGCGGCCCCCGTCGTCGTCGGAACGCGAAGGACATTTGCACCAACCAGCCAAATCGTCACGCAAATCGTCGAAAGACAGGCCTATGCTCGCCATAGTGCCAACTTCGGACCCTTGCGGGTGGCCACCGTAGGTTGGAAGGAGTAAGCGTGACCGTACGGTTTGATATGCGGCATCTTCGGGCCTTCGCTGTGACCGCCGAGCAGCTCCACTTCACGCGCGCCGCGAACACCCTGCATATGACCCAGCAATCGCTGAGCACCCAAATCAGGCAGTTAGAGAACGAGTTGGGCGTCGCGCTGTTCATCCGTACCACTCGCAAGGTGGAACTGACCGCAGCAGGCGCAAAGTTCTACGAGTACGTGCGCGACATATTTGCTCGGCTCGACGCCGCGGTAGAGGATACGCGCCGCATCGCTTCAGGCGAACGCGGTCGACTGAGGATCGGTTATACCCCCACGGTGGGGAAGGGCGTCCTTCCGGAGATAATGGTTGAAGTTCACCGGCGGCTCCCTGACCTGCAGGTCGTCACAGTCGAGGGTTGGACGCGAGATGTAACCAGCGGCGTCGCGGAAGGGCGGCTAGACGTTGGTGTGGCCAGGTGCGCGGTGCTAACCCCGGCGCTGGAAGGCATTACGCTGATGCACGAGCCGCTCGGCGCTGTGGTGGGAGTTGGCAGTCCACTGGCCGATCTGGACGTGATCCCAGTCGAGGAGCTGTTGGGCTACTTGCTCATCACCCTCCCCAGAGATCTGTCGCCCGGCTTCTACGATCGGGTGATTGCTTCGTTCCCCATGCACGCAGCCGAAGGGCGCGTCCACGAACTCCAACAACTGGGGCACGACACCTTCTTCGGCGACACCTTCGCCAACGCCGAAATCCTCGCGGGGAACGCATTTTTCGTGACGTTTGAACGCCACTACCCGCGAATGTTCGAGGGGTTCGTGTGGCGCCCGGTCTCTCCTCCTCCGTGGGTCGGGACAGACTTGGTATTTAGTAGAGAAGGTCGTTCCCCGTCGGTGCATAGCTTTCTCGAGATCGCTGCCGAGGTGGCGAAGCGTCATCAGCGCACCTGACGCCCAAACCAAAATCCGTTGGCGAATGTCTGCCTATTCACTTG
Organism: Rhodococcus sp. NPDC059968; assembly: GCF_042738615.1. NCBI lineage: Bacteria > Bacillati > Actinomycetota > Actinomycetes > Mycobacteriales > Nocardiaceae > Rhodococcus > Rhodococcus sp. NPDC059968. The sequence goes on along the minus strand of NZ_JBHWUE010000079.1, from coordinate 26,120 downwards.
TCGGCGCTGTGAAATGGTGTCCAACCATTGTTTGACGCGGTATGGCTGCGGGGGGACTCTCATACGTGAGATCCACCACAGGCTGACTGGAGACGATCGCACTAGCCGATCGACCCAGCGGCCCCGGGAAAGGAGTGAAAGTGTCCAAGGTTGTCGACGTAGCGGTGAACTTCCGAATCGGGGGAGGATGGGATGACTCTGCATTCGGGGGAATCTTCATCAAACAGCGGCTGGGCGAAGGTTGGGATCCAGAGAGGGGCTGGGATCCGGACGCGCTCATCCAGCATTTGGACGATGCGGGCATCGACATGATTGGTCTCATCTCGAACGTCTGGAACGTCGGCGGGCAGGAACTCTTCGTGCACGCAGACGAGGTCAAGGTCTTCATCGACAAGTTTCCGGATCGGGTTTTCGGCTGGGTCGGGATCAACCCGCTACAAGGGATGGAGACCCTTCGTTACATCGAGTACGCAGTCCGTGACCTCGGGTTCAAGGGAGTTCACTGTTATCCCCACTGGTTCGGGCTGCCGGTGAACGACCGGCGCTACTACCCGATCTACGCCAAGTGCGCTGAGCTTGGTGTGCCGTTCGCGATGCAGGTCGGCAGTCCGTCGGTTCGAGCTCACGCCAAGATGGTGGCGCGGCCGACGCTGCTGGACGACATCGCTTACGACTTCCCTGAGCTCAAGCTTGTCGGGCTGCACGTCGGCACACCCTTCGCGAACGAGATGTGCATGCTCGCAAGGAATTACGAGAACGTATTCATCATCGCGGACGCTTATCCACCGGTCGACTGGGAACGGGACCTTCTCGACTACATCAATCAGAAGGAATGGAACAACGTCGACGGGTCGGACAAAGTCATGTGGGGCACCGATCATCCGGTTCAGGCCTTTCGTCCGACACTCCAGCAAGTGCGTGATCACGGCTTCGCCCCGGATATCGAAGCCAAGCTTCTCGGTGACAACGCAGTTCGCATTCTCAACCTCTGATGAGCACTCGCGCGAACGTGGGAACTGTACGGGCGACCGTCGCGATCCAAGGAACATTCGCCCCGGGGCACGAACAATACTTCGACGACTATTCGTCGATTATGAGGGAGTTTCTGGCTCGGCATGGAGCCACAGTGGTCCGGAGGCAGCTCGTCGAGAGGACCATCTATGGAAGAGCAAGGCCCGATCTCTTTATGGTGATCGACTTTCCAGACCGATCCGTGGTGGAGCATCTGTTCCTCGAAGGCGAGTACCTCGGCATTGTTCCCCTGCGGAACAAGGTATTTGCGGAGTTCGAGATGTATCTGGTCGCGCACGGTGAGGTGTAGCCAGGCCGGCCAGCCAATGGTATCGCGCGTGTGCAGCCACCGGCCGGTCGGACGAAACCATCAACTCAGAGCAAGGAAGATTACATGACGGCAGCGATACGGGGAGTGGACGGAAAGAACGTCCTGATTACCGGTGCCGCAAGGGGTGTGGGTCACTCCTGTGCGATCGCCTTCGCGCAAGCGGGTGCAAACGTCGCGGCTCTCGATGTGCCTGCGCCGATGGAGGGGCTGTACCCACTATCGACTTCGGCGATGCTTACGGAGACCGTCGACTCGATCGTCGCCGTCGGTCGCCAGGGTGTAGCACTGAGTTGTGACCTGAGGGACGAAGAGCAGGTTAAGCGCGCGGTCGGTCATGCACTTGACGCGTTCGATGGGCGTATTGATGTGATCGTGAACAACGCAGGTCTGGTAGCGCTCGATGCGATACACGAGATGCGCAGTGACGTGATGAGCGCCCTTATCGACACGATGGTGAAGGGGCCGATCTACGTCGCCAAGTACGCAGTCCCCAACATGATCGGTCGACGGAGCGGCAAGATCATCAACATCTCATCGGCGACCACCCGCACTGGGATGGCGATGGTGTCGCACTATGTCGCAGCCAAGCATGCTGTCAACGGCCTGACCTCCGCATGGGCATACGAGCTTGCGGAGTTCGGGATCAATGTGAACGCAGTCGCGCCCGCCAGCCTTCGGCCCGGACCCGACCATGGCTCGGCCATGGTCAGCGGCATTGCTCAACAGATCGGAATCACCGCTGAGGCCGCGTTCGAGCAGTTCTCCGAGAACGGCAACTTCCCGGGAGCAAAGTGGAGGGTCGAGGCCGATCATATCCGCGACACTGTGTTGTTTCTGGCCAGCGACAACGCAGATCAGATCACCGGACAAGTCGTCTTCGTCGATGGTGGTCAATCCGCGCGTTGAACCCTATCTAGCGGTTCGTACCACGGGTCACACCCGCCTCGCATATGAAAACCGAATTCTTTGACGTAGGAGCACAGCATGACGATCAGCGCGGGCGCACCGGACATCCTCTCGCCCGAATTCGAGGCCGATCCGTATGGCGCATACGAGGTTCTGCGAGAGGACTATCCCGTCCTCTGGCACGATGGATTAGGGCGTTACATCATCAGTCGCTACGACGATGTGTCGCGGGCGTTCAAGGACGCCACCGTCTTCTCCTCCGAACACTATGCGGACCAGATCGAACCGCTGCACGGGCGAACAATGCTGCAGATGGATGGGCGAGAGCACACAGTGCATCGGAGCGTGGTGACGCCCGCGTTTCGCGGACATGAGCTGAGTGAGAAGTACATTCCCATTATTGATGCGGGCGCCAAGAAGCTGATCGACGCGTTCAGGCGCGACGGCAGCGTCGATCTGGTCTCGCAATTCACCCGCCTGTATCCGGTGAACGTGATCATGGACATGTTGGCCCTGCCCAGCGACCATCGCGACGAGTTCAGGGCCTGGTACAAGACGATGTTCGCGTTCATCAAGAACGTCGCAGGGGATCCCGCAATCACCGCAGTGGCGATGCAGACCAAAGTCGAATTCCGCGAGTACATGTTGCCTTTGATTTCGCAGCGCCGGCAGAACCCGGGTGTCGATCTGCTCAGCACGCTCTGTACCGCGGAGATCGACGGCACCCGGTTCACTGACGATGAGATCAACTCCTTCTGCAGCGTGCTGTTCGTCTCCGCGGGTGAAACAACCGACAGCTCAATTGGCAGTATCTTTCGCAACCTTTTGGACAACCCCGAGCAACTCGAGTCCGTGAAGCGGGACCGGTCGTTGATATCGGCGGCCTTTGCCGAGACGCTTCGATTCTCGCCTCCCGGACATATGTTTGGTCGGCGGGTGAAACAGGATGTGGAAATCGCCGGCACGCGGATTGAAGCGGGCAAGGATGTCATTTTGCTGATTGGTGCCGCGAACCGTGACCCCAGGAAGTATGCCGATCCAGGAAGGTTCGACATCTTTCGGCCCGATCTTGACACGACAAAGGCGTATTCCGCTGGCGCAAACCACACAGCATTCGGCCTCGGACGTCACTTCTGCGTCGGCGCCATGCTGTCGAAGGCGGAAGTGGAGATTGGCGTCGGACTACTCCTGGACTCGATGGGCGACGTGAAGTACCAGGACGGGTTCGTGCCTCGTGAGCGTGGCGTATGGACTCGAGGCCTCGACGAGTTGCTCCTGGAGTTCAATCCCAGCACGCCGTCCCAGCCGATTTGATTGAAAGGACCAGAATGCGAATTTCGGTGGACAGATCTCTCTGTGAGATCCACGGTGAATGTACGTTTATTGCTCCACAAGTGTTTGCACTCAACGATTCCGGTGATCTCGAGTATGTCGAAGATCCTACCGGCGGCGACTCTGAAATGGTCCGGGATGCAGCGTCGGCGTGTCCGGCTCAGGCGATTCGAATGGAGCCGTAGGGATGGATCGCCTGGTTATAGTGGGCGCATCCTTGGCTGGACTGCGCGCTGCTGAGACCGCCCGACGAGAAGGTTTCGCAGGTTCACTCGTGATGGTCGGCGATGAGAAGCACCTTCCGTATCAACGCCCGCCGCTCTCAAAACAGGTCTTGATGCGGACGCTCGACGCCGACCAAGCCGCACTGCGCATCGACGACCTCGACGTGCAGTGGATGCTGGGAGAACCGGCTCGATCACTCGATATGGCGCGCCGCGAGATCACCCTTGATGGAGGTGGCACGATAGGTTTTGACGGTCTTGTTATCGCAACTGGCACGCACGCAAGGAAGATTACGGGGTTGGAGCCGGACGGCTCACGAGTTCATGTGCTGCGCAGTCTCGACGATGCGGCCGCCCTAACCACACAGCTTCATCATGCAGCACACGTAGTTGTCGTTGGCGGTGGCTTTATCGGTTGCGAGGTTGCCTCCGCTTGTCGTCAGCTCGGTGTGGAAGTCACGATCGTAGAGGCGCAATCCCACCTCCTCAAGCGAGCTGTTGGCACGGAGGTAGGCGATGCCATCGCGTCCCTGCACCGCAGAAACGGTGTCGAACTTCGACTGGGGGTCGGCCTACGGGCGCTGGAGCACGGTGTGAAAAGCGAGCGTGTGGTCCTGACCGACGGGTCCGTACTCTCGGCAGATCTGGTGGTACTCGGCCTGGGTGCTTCGCCATCGACCGATTGGTTGGTCGGTTCGGGAGTCGACCTCGACGACGGGGTTCTCTGTGATGCGTTCCTCCGCGTGGCAGGAGCCGTGGGCGTTGCAGCTGCCGGCGATGTCGTGAGGTGGCCAAATGGACGTTTCGGGCATTCGATGATGCGGTTGGAGCATTGGACCAACGCCTCCGAGCAAGGTTCGGCTGCCGTCCTCACCTTGCTTGCCGACGCCGCTGGCACGGCAGCAGAGCCGTTCGAGACCGTCCCGTACTTTTGGTCAGACCAGTTCGGGATCAGGGTGCAGTCGGTCGGCATTCCCTCACTGGCATCTAGTCACCGAGTGATTGCTGGTTCGCTCGCCTCGGACTCATTCTTGATCGAATACCACGCAGGGGATGAACTCGTCGGTGTCGTGGCTCTGGGGATGCAGAGCAGAATCCTGAAGTATCGCCGCGAGATGGACCTGCGGCCGCGGCCCCAGCAGCGTCCCATTTCAGCTCGTCAACTGTAGATCGAGAGGTCCGCGATGCTCTCGGTTGCCATGGCAGATGTCCAGCGATACGACGCCCCTCGCCGATTCTCACGAGGGAGACGATTCAGGTACAGGGATTCACGCAGTGAGAGGACCAAAATGACCACTCCAAATCTGGCAGCACTCGGTCTGTCGGATCTGTGCTTCTTGAAGGGCCGGCGAGCTGTGTTGCGGGAGAGAACCTCAGTACGTTCGAGCCTCGTGTGCCCGGACCACAACCCGAGCTGCTGCAAGAATCCCGGTGTCCAGCAGGGGGTTCGCAAGCACCAGGTCAGCGATCAATCACCAGAGAATTGAAACTCCGAGATCGCCACCCGAAACAGCCCGCTGTGCAGACAATCGTCTAGAACAGCCCGACCGCTAGAATAAGGAGTCGAAAATGCAACGCGACTACGTGGGGTATGCAGGGAAGCCACCGATTCTCGAGTGGCCGGGCGGCAACCGGCTCGCGCTGTCCATTGTGCTCAACTACGAGGAGGGGTCAGAACGAACCGTTCGCGAAGGCGATGGTGTCGATGAGACCATCTGCGAGTGGGGCGAGTTCGATCTGGGTCCGGGCGTGCGCAACTACACAATCGAGTCCTTCACCGAGTACGGCAGCAGGGCCGGTGTGTGGCGGTTGCTGGACTTGTTCGACAAGCACCAGATCAAAACGACGTTCTTCGCCTGCGGTATGGCGCTGGAGAAGAATCCATCGGTTGCGAAAGCCATCGCAAGCAGAGGGCATGAAGTTTGTAGCCACGGCTACCGATGGGAAGACCATCTCAATCTGAACCGGGACGACGACCGGGCCCGCATCCGGTTGGCGGCTGACTCCCTCGAACGCACGACGGGAGTCAGACCGACGGGATGGTTCGCGAAGAATGGACTGAAGGATCAGACGCGCGAACTGCTCGTCGAGGAAGGGTTCCTGTACGACTCGAATGAATACAACGAGGACGTCCCATACTTCATCGAGGTGAACGGTCAGCCCCACCTGATCCTCCCGTACTCGTCGGACACAAACGACTTCCGCTACTGGCGAGCTCCTGGATTTGTCAACGCAAACGACTATTTCACCTTCCTCAAGGACTCCCTTGATGTGCTGCTCGCCGAATCGGCGACCGTGCCGAAGATGATGTCGGTCGGCCTTCACAACAGAATCTCCGGAAAGCCTGCGAGGTCCTTGGCAATCGATCGATTCATCGAGTACGCAAAGACGCAACCAGGGGTGTGGATCGCCCGTCGTGACGAGATCGCCCAATGGTGGCTCGATAACCGACCGGCCGGGTCGAGCCTTCCTGGCTCGGCGAACCTTACCGACTAGACAACAACACAACACGTAGATGCGAAGATTCCGCATCAATGGCGACAGGTGACACGGTGAAGCGAATACTCGGAAAAGACGTCTGTGAAACGCTGGAGGAAGTTCTCAATCCCGACTGGTGTGCTGTAGTCCCGATCGACCTGCAGAACGACTTCATGCATCCGAATGGCAAAGTTGCGCAAGCGGGTACTGACATCTCCGCGATGGAAGCGCTTCGTATCGGCTCGGCGGACTTTCTCTCCCAGACACGGGACCTCGGCGTCAAAATTATCCACGTGCGGATGGTGGACCTACCTGATGGTCAGAGTGATTCGCCGTCCTGGATCCGCTCCAAGCGTCACATCGCGAACGTCAGCGATTGTTCGGTCGAGGGAACGTGGGGCGCGGAATTCGTTGAGGGGTGCGAGGCACTCCCCGGCGAACCAGTGGTCACCAAACACCGTTCGAGCGCATTCACAAGGACGAACCTGGATCTGATCCTCCGAGCCAACGGCATCCAAACTGTCGTCATCATCGGGGAACAAACGCCCGGGTGCGTGGAAGCCACCTATCGGGATGCCGCATATCACGACTATTACAACGTGCTTGTCGAGGATCGAGTCGCTGCGCAGAACGCTGAGCTACACGCCGCCTCCATTAAGATCCAGAGGGCACGGCACGACGTCGCCACCGCCGATGAGATCCTGCGCATCTGGCGGAAGCACCGTGGCTGACCGATCAATCGACCGGCTACTGTGTCGCTCGTCTGCTTGATAGCTGGCTCTACTTGAAATGCGCTGATCTTCTACAGCTTTGAGGGTCACGGAACGTACTGGGGACATGCAGGCCCCACCTGGCGTGAGGCGGGTGAGGTCGCACGTGCAGACGGATTGTGGACTCAATAGCGTTGCGGGGTTGCCGGCAGTGATCGGAGCGGCGAATGAATCTGCTATCACACTGCAGGCGCCCGATCGACAAATCTCGCTGGATGAGGGAAGCACGCTGATCTCGTCCCCAGCCGTTGTGCGCCGTCGGCGCGCCGACGAAAGTGGCATTCATCCAAGCGAGGCCACAACCAAGATCGGCGACCAGGCGGTCGTGGATGGGGACCTGGTCGGTTGTCGATGCGATGGCCACGGGCAGTGCCTTCCTAGCGCAACGACATAAGATCGGTCGATTTGCGCGGTGGGACTCAAAGGTGTGGGCGTGAGCGCCATCGGCTGCGCGGGAGAAGACTTTCACGCACGCAGTGGCCGGCGCGACCGACCGCGTTGCCGGCCTATGGAGGTCGCCGTTCGTCGCCAAGATCCTCGGCCCTGACGATCGGCGCACTTGCTGTGCTCGCGCAAAACGAGGCCGCCAAACGATCTTGTCCAACGTGTTCGGAACCGCTCTCACCTGGGTTATTGCTGCCCAAAATTATTGGTGGCTGTCCGGCTGTGAGTGTCAACCAATCTGCTGTTGGACCGGCATTACGTACTCGCCTAGTTTCTGAATTACTGGCCGCTTAAGTTTGGGCATTCTCGCTATCGATGATGATTGGAGCCGGGCATGACTTCTGGTACTGACAATGGCTATCTTGATGGAGATCAGCTCCGACGCGACATAATGGGTGACGGTTGGGTAGACAGCTCGAACTCTGGCTCTACCGACGCGCTCGCCCATTTTTCGCGGCTAGCTGGCCTCCATGCCTGGAACGCTTTCTGGGCGCGTCCTGGACTTGAGCTTCGCATCCGGAGTGCGTTGACGATCGGCGCTATGACGGCGATGGAGGCGACGGACGAACTGTCCACGCACATTCAAGGATCCCTGCGCTGTGGCCTGCTGAAGCCCGAGGAGATTCGAGAAGTGCTACTTCATCTGATCCCGTACCTCGGATTCCTACGGGTTCGTCAGGCCATCGTCGTCGTCAACGACATTTTGGCCGAGGCAGAGGCAGCATCCGGGAGTGCATCTCCAGGGGCCAACTGACCGACCGAATGGCGCAAGCGCGGCCCTCTGCACGGTTCGGAGTGACGGTTCGACCGTGTCCTACGGCGCGGCGGCGGGATGTGGACAGCATCCAAATCAGCAATTCGTTTCTTCGAAGGAGTGTTCCGTGTCAGGACCGGCAGGCGTTGCAGTGGGAGTCCGGCTTCCGCTCGCCACTGACCAGCTACCTCCGGCCGAACTGCTCGCCATCGCTCGCGCAGCAGAGGAACTCGGCTATACGTCGCTTTGGTTCGGTGATCATGTGGTGCTCCCTCGTGCGACCGCGTCGACGTACCCGCACACTTCCGATGGCCAGCGACCCTTCTCGGCAGACACACCGTGGGTCGATCCGCTGCTGGCGCTGGGGTGGGTGGCCGGGCAGATTGGCCCGAATATGCGCATCGGGACAAGCGTTCTCATCCTCACTCTGCGTAACCCGGTACTGCTCGCCAAACAGTTGTCTTCCCTGTCCTGGCTCAGCCAGCGAGGGATCGCCCTCGGTGTCGGTACAGGTTGGCTGCGCGAGGAATACGACGCCGTTGGTGCCAAGTTTGAAGGACGCGCCACGACCGCCCGGTTGGCGATCGAGTCTATCCGACAATTGGTCTCGAGAGGAGGAGCTGAGTTTACAGTGCGCTCGCACGACACCACTGTGCGCAAGGAGCAGTTTACGATGCTCCCTCGAGCTGCTGGACCGATCGAGTTCCTATGGGGCGGAGTGAGCCCCGCGGCCATGCGACTGGTCGCCCGGGCCTGTGATGGCTGGATACCAGCGAAGCAACCGCTGGAGAATCTTCCCCATCACCTGGAACGTCTGAAGAGGGCGTGCGATGACGCGCAGCGCGACTTCAGCGAACTGCGACTGGTCGCAAAGCCGGGGCCCGGTCCCGACCCCGGGTCGGGTGCCATCGACCGGGACACGCTCCCGTGCTACCGAGAGCTTGGCTTTTCCGAGGTAATTCTTGAGCTTCCGTACGGGCCCCGTGACGCGGGTGACGCCATCGAGGTACTGAAGCGAGTAGCTGTCCGCAGCGGAATGTAGACGTAGGTGACGAAGCATATGCAGGAACAAGATTCAAGGGAGGATGCCGTGCCGACAGACGCGTTGTTCGACGTACGCGGTAAGACCGTGTTGGTAACGGGAGGCGGCCGCGGAATTGGACGCGGGCTCGCCAAGGCCTTCGTGTCGGCCGGTGCGAGAGTCTACGTTTGCTCACGCGACTACGACGCATGCAAGGCGACGGCGGACGAGCTGGCCAACATCGGCGAGTGTATCCCGTTGTCGGCCGACCTGGGGACGTATGCCGGCTGTGAGGGGCTCGTCGATGAATTGTCTGTGAGGGAGAAGTCTCTGGACGTTGTGATCAACAATGCTGGCGCGCTTTGGGCCGCGCCGTTGATTGACTACCCAGAGAACGGGTGGGACAAGGTCTTCGACTTGAATGTCAAAGGGACGTTCTTCCTGATCCGAGGACTTCTGCCGTTGTTGAGCGAAGGGGCAACCATGGATAGTCCCGCGCGTGTGATCAATATTGGATCGATCGACGGTCTGCACGTCCCTGCTCACGAGACCTACGCCTACTCCGCGTCGAAGGCCGCTGTGCACCACTTGAGTCGACATCTCGCTCGCGAGCTGGCGGATCGGCACGTGACCGTAAATGTGATCGCACCAGGGATGTACCTGAGCAAGATGACGCAAGCAACGGTGGCAGCGAAGGGTGCGGATGAGGTGCTCGGTGCGGCCCGGACCAAGCGATTCGTTGATGACAGCGATATGGCGGGAGCGGCGATCTACCTGGCCTCCCGCGCTGGCGCATACGTTACCGGGACAGTTCTGCCCGTCGACGGCGGAATGGCGACGACGCTATGAGCGGCCGAAAAGCGGACCAGGCGTCAACCCGCGCGCGTGACAGTTCGCCCCTCAGTGGTGTTCGGGTTCTCGAGGTTGGTGGATACATCGCCGCACCGTACGCGAGTTCGATCTTGTGCAGCCTGGGCGCGGAGGTGATCAAGATTGAACATCCAGAAGGTGGGGACGCGTTTCGGCGCGGTGTTGATCACGCAAGTCCGTACTTCGCCCAGTACAACGCCGGGAAGAAGAGCGTTGCAGTCGATCTGAAACAAGCGGACGGCGTTGAGCTGGTAAAACTGCTTGTACGGACCTCGGACGTATTCATCGAAAATGTCCGACCCGGGAAGCTCGAAGCGCTCGGACTCGGTTCTGCGGCGTGTTTGACAGAAAATCCGAGGCTTGTCTACACATCAGTGACTGGCTTCGGCGAGGTTGGCCCACTGGTTCAGCGGCCGGCGTACGACAGCATTGGGCAGAGTCTCGGCGGCCTGTACTCGATCCTGAACGACCCTGATGACGCGAGACTGTCCGGGACATGCCTTGCGGACCTGATCACCGGAATCGTAGCGGCGACAGGTGTGCTAGCCGGACTCGTCGCGCGCGGTCACGGCGCTGCCGGGACGGTAGTTCAGACTTCCATGTTCGAGGCCGTCTCGACGCTCACGATCGACGCCCTCACCCAGCTCGGCGAAACCGGAGTGCCGCCAACGCGCGAATCTCGACATCCGCAGGCCCAGAACTTTTGCTTGAGGACCGGCGATGGCGAACGGCTTACACTCCATCTGTCCTCGTCCGACAAGTTTTGGCATCAGCTGGCGGATCTGGTGGACAAGCCAGAACTCAAGTCGGACCCGCGGTTTCTCACCTACTCAGATCGCGTTGAGAACTACCTCGAGTTGCGAGCAGTTCTCGAACCTGTCTTCAGCCAGCGCGACAGCGTGAAGTGGGGACGCTTGCTCACAGGCGCAGATATCCCGTTTGCACCGGTCTTGAACCTCGCGGACGTCGTCGGTCACCCCCAGACTGGAGCGCTGGATCTCATGACTACCGGCGTGGACCAAACCCGACTTGTCCATGCGCCGTGGCGATTTGCCGGAAGCAGGCCCAAGCGTGTGACAGATGTTCCTCGCATCGGAGAACACTCGCGTCAGATTGCGGTGACCGTCTTCTCGGAACCAAAGGTCCAGCAACTCCTTGAGGCCGGCACGCTTTTCCAGGCCCTGGAGAACCAGCCCACCGATGACATCGCGCAACACGCCAACACGCTCACTTCCTCGGAGGCATCGTGAAACTCAGTCGCTCACTCCTGTTCGTTCCCGGACATCGACAGTCCTGGGTCGCGAAGGGAATCGCATCCGGTGCGGACGCACTGATACTTGACCTTGAGGACTCGGTCCCGAGCTCACTCAAGGATGAGGCGCGTCACACTGTTGCCCAGTCCGTCCGTGAGGTACGCCAGTCTGGAAGTGACATCGGCCTGTACGCGAGGCTGAATGCTCTCGACAGCGGGCTCACGGGAGACGACCTGGAAGTGATCGCGATCGAACAGCTCGACGGGTTTGTCCTGCCGAAGACGTTCACCGAGGTCGATATTGCCCACTTCGATGCCCTCGTGACCCATTTCGAGCGGCGCAACGGAGTTCCGTCCGGTCATTTCGAGTTCATCCTGGCACTGGAAACCGCGCAGGCATATGCATCCTGTGAGCGGCTCATCGCCGCCTCGCCTCGAAATGCCACGCTGTTTGCCGGGACGGCACGCGATGCTGATGTCGCACGCTCTGTCGGATTCCAGTTCACACCCGAGGGGCTCGAGACGCTGTACATGCGCAGTCGAGCTCTCCTTGCAACCCGTGCCGCCGGCTGTGAGTTTCCATTGTTCGGCCTCTGGCAAGACGTCCACGACCTCGAAGGCGCTCGTCGCTTCGCGGTCGACAACAGGCGCCTCGGCTTCCGCGGGCAGGTCGTGATCCACCCATCGCATGTCCAGATCGCCAACGAGGTCTTCAGTCCCTCTGACGCGGAAGTTGAGTTCTACGAAGGTATGATCGCGGCCTTCGAAGCGGCCGAACGCGACGGAATCGCCGCTGTGGACTACGAGGGACAACACATCGACTACGCGCACGTGAAGACCGCTCAGGCGGTAGTGGACCTTCACGCGACGTTGACCTCACGGAAGTCCAACGACGATACGTCGGCGGTTCTGCGATGACCGGGCTGTACTTCGAGGAGTGCGAGCCAGGGCGTGTCTTCGACCACGGCACACGGCGAACTGTTACCGAGACGGACAACGTGCTGTTTTGTGCACTGACGTTGAATGTGGCTCAGGTACATCTCGATGAGGAATACAGCAAAGAAACGATTTACGGTCAACGCCTGGTCAACAGCATCTATATCCTTGGCCTCGTAACTGGGATCACCGTCCCTGATACGACCCAGGGCACCACTCTGGGGAACCTGGGATTCGAGCAGGTTACCTTCCCGAAGCCGGTCTTTCATGGGGACACGATTCACGTGGTAACCGAGATCCTGAGCCGGCGTGAGTCGAAGAGTCGCACGGATTCAGGGATCGTCACTTGGCGCCATCTGGGCATAAACCAGCGCGACGAGACTATTTGTAGTTGTCAGCGCGCAGCACTCATGTATCGACGTGACTCGGTCGTGAATCGATGAACATTCGTTTCCGCACGGCCGTCACGGAATTGGAGGCGCTACGCAAATGAGGGGACTTGCCCAGTTCGGTACGCACGCGAACCCGGTCTGGCTTCCATCTGAGCGCGAGCTCTCACGCAGCCGGTTGATGGCCGCCATGGGGAGGTGGGGATATTCCGATATCACAGAGCTGCACAGGGCATCCGTCGATGACCCCGAATGGTTCTGGCCGGCGGCTCTCGAGGATCTCGGAATTCGGTTCACGACACCCTACGAGCAGCTCATGGATGAATCCGAGGGGCCGGAATTCGCTCGATGGTTCGTTGGCGGCGGCTTCAACGTCGTCAACAGTTGCGTGGACGCGCATGCAGACGGTCCAAACGGGGACAAGGCGGCTGTCATCTACGAAGCTGATTCGGGCGACCGCCGCCAGCTGACCTACCGACAGCTCGCGGAGGAAGTTTCTCGAATTGCCGACGGGCTAAGTGAGTTGGGAGTCATCAAGGGCGACAGGGTGGCCCTGTTCCTCCCCGTAATACCCGAGGCCGTAGTTGCCTTCCTCGCCTGCGCCCGGATCGGTGCGATCGTCGTTCCGACATTCTCAGGCTACGGGTCGGAGGCGGTCGCCAATCGGCTGCACGACTCCGGTGCCGTGGTCGTCATCACCGCTGACGCCACCACGCGTCGCGGCAAGACAGTTGCACTGAAGCCGATCGTCGACCAGGCCCTGCAGGATGCAGCCGAAGTGCGCAACGTGCTGGTTGTTCGATCGTCAGGGACGTCCGTGCCCATGACGCCGGATAGGGATCGGTTCTGGGACTCATTTGAACGGAATCACCAGTCGGTCGCCGCTACGGAGCTCGATCCCAATGATCCGTTGATGATCATCTACACCTCGGGTACGACCGGCAAACCGAAAGGCATCGTCCACTCACACGCCGGATACCTTACAAAAGCCGCGGTCGACTTCGGCTACGCGTTCGATATGCAACAAGACGATGTCCTTGGCTGGATCGCTGATATGGGTTGGAATCTGGGTCCACTCATGATCATTGGAGGCCTGCACTTCGGCGCGACGATCGTACTTATCGAAGGTGTGCCCAACTATCCGAGCGCGTCGCGCCTCTGGGACATCGTGGAGCGGAACGGCGTGACTGTGCAGGGGATTGCCCCGACCGCCGCCCGCATGCTGATCGCTCAGTCGGGCGGTGCCCCGCCGACCGCAAACCTGGGTTCATTGAGGGCGTTTGCCTCGACCGGCGAGGCGTGGGACTCGCCTTCTTGGCGGTGGCTGTACGAGACCGTCGGAGAGTCGCGCCTGCCGATACTCAATTACACAGGCGGCACCGAAGTCGGAGGAGGCATTCTGTCGTGCTACACATCTTTGCCGCAGGGGGAGGCCAACTTCTCCGGGCCGCTACTTGGCATGGACGTCGCTGTACTCGATGAACGGGGTGTTCCAACGGCCGGCGAGGTCGGCGAGCTTGCCCTCCTCAATACATGGCCTGGGATGGCGAGTGGCTTCTGGAACGACAACGAGCGTTACCTGCACACCTACTGGTCGACCCACCAAGGAGTGTGGGTGCATGGCGACCTGGCGCTCGTCGACGAGGATGGATATTGGTCGGTATTAGGCCGTTCCGACGACACGATCAAGATTGCCGGTCGTCGCGTCGGGCCCGCAGAAATCGAGACCGCGATTCTCGCGGATGCCAGGATCGTGGACGCAGCGGTAATCGGAGTGCCAGATCCGATGCGAGGCCAGAAGATCGTTGCGTTTGCCGTTGCTGTGGATGAGCAATACCAACCCACGCAGGCAGAGTTGCACGAGAGTGTCTCCGGGCAGATCGGCAAGGCCATTACGCCTGCTGACATCATCTACGTCCGAACGTTGCCGAAGACCAAGAACGGCAAGACCATGCGGCGCACTATTCGAGCGCAATACCTCGGGCAGCCGCTGGGCGACCTGTCGGCGCTGGATCCCACCACGCCGATTACGAGCATTCCCGCTCTCGCGGACATCGTCCACACGGGGTCACAGCGTCTCGCTGCGGATCCCTCCATCCACGAATAAGGACTCAAGCATGCCGAAAACCCCATCAGAGGCTGATCTGGATCTCATCAGGAAGACGGTCCGTGAGTTGGCGAACCGATTTGGACTCGAGTACTGGAGGGAGCACGACAAGACCGGCGAGTACCCATGGGAGTTCGTGAATGCGTTCGCCGCTGGTGGCTGGCTCGGCGCGATGATTCCGGAGGAGTACGGCGGACTGGGCCTCGGACTTACAGAGTCCGCGGTGATGCTTCATGAGGTTGCGGCCTCGGGCGCCGGTACCGGAGGCGCCTCGGCAATCCACTTTTACATCTTCCCGCCCGGACCGATCCTTCGCCACGGGTCGGAGGAGATGAAGCGCAAGTACCTCCCCGACGTTGCAGCAGGCAAGCTCCTCATGGCATTCGGGGTGACCGAGCCTGGTGCCGGAGTCGACACCTCGAGGATCACCACTCGGGCGACCAAGGTGGATGGAGGTTGGTCGATCACCGGTCAGAAGGTTTGGATCACGAACGCTCAGAACGCGCAGCGGATTCTCTTGCTTGCTCGTACATCTCCGCGTGATGATGCAAGGCCGCTCGACGGAATGACACTGTTCTTCACTGATCTCGATCGCGAGAAAGTCGTCATTCGGGAGATCGAGAAGCTCGGCCGGTCGTGCATCGACTCCAACGAGTTGTTCATCGACGAACTCATCGCTACGGACGATGAGGTCGTCGGTGAAGTAGGACGAGGCTTCTACTACCTGCTCGACGGGCTTAACCCGGAGCGAATCGTAGTGGCGATGGAACAAGTAGGTCTCGGACGTGCAGCTCTCGACCTTGCCGTCAACTACGCGAACACACGGGTGGTTTTCGACCGGCCGATCGGAAAGAACCAGGCGGTTGCCCATCCCCTTGCCGATTCGTGGGTACGTCTTCACGCGGCCGAGGTAGTCGCAATGAATGCGGCCGCGCTGTTCGACGACGAGCAGCCGTGCGGCCCAGAGGCGAATGCAGCCAAGTTCCTCGGTAGTGAGGCCGGCTTTGAGGCGTGTGACCGTGCACTGCAAACACACGGCGGGTTCTCCTATTCGAAGGAGTATCACGTCGAGAGATTCTGGCGCGAATCCCGACTCCTCAAGATCGCACCGATCTCCCAGGAGATGGTCCTCAACTACGTGTCGACGAAGGTCCTCGGGCTCCCGAAGTCTTACTGAGACTGAAGTCGAACCTCAGTCATGAAGTGTCACCCGGAAAGGCGAGATGAGATGAACCTGTTGGACGGTCAGGCAGCGATCGTCACCGGCGCTGGACAGGGAATCGGGCAGGCAATAGCGCAGCGATTTCTCGAGAATGGCGCGTCGGTCGTGATGGCTGATGTGGACGAGGAACGCCTCGCCGAGCTTGCCAGCTCGATGGGCGAATATGGCGAGCGGGTGACCTTCTGCCCTTGTGACGTGACGAATATCGACAGTCACGAGGTGCTGCTTTCCCACTGTCTGGACCGCTTTGGTGTTGTCGACGTTCTGGTCAACAACGCTGGCATCAACATTGATAAGTACATGCCGAAAATGTCCGTGGCCGACTTCGACGCGGTAGTCGATGTGAGCCTGAAGGGCGCCTGGCTCGGCATCCGGACTGTCTCTCCACGAATGAGGGAGCGGGGTTCGGGTTCGATCATCAACATGTCCTCCTTGGCGGGCAAGATCGGAAATCCTGGTCAGACGAACTACAGCGCCGCGAAGGCTGGACTGATCGGACTCACGAAAGCCGCCGCGAAGGAACTCGGCGGAGCAGGTGTACGAGTCAACGCGGTCCAGCCAGGCCTGATTCGGACCGCGATGACGCTCAGGATGAAGCCAGAGATCTTCGCAGCGAAAGAGGCGGAAGTGCCGCTCGGACGTGCGGGTTCGGCAAGTGAAGTCGCAGATGCCGTGCTGTTCTTGGCATCTCCACTCGCGAGCTATGTGAGTGGAGCAGTCCTCGAGGTGAGTGGTGGACGTGGGATCTAACGGCGCCGGTGTGCGCGATGCTGTGATCTGTGAGCCGGTCCGAACGCCGGTCGGCAAGTACGGCGGTGCGCTCCGGGACGTGACGGCCGTCGATCTGGGCGCAGCTGTAATCGTAGAGCTGCTCAGTCGAACGGGTGTTTCCGGCGCTGAGATTGACGATGTGATCTTCGGCCAGTGCTATCCGAACGGTGAGGCGCCAGCGATCGGCCGGGTTGCTCTATTGGACGCGGGGCTACCGGTGGAGGTGCCAGGCCTTCAGCTCGACCGCCGGTGTGGTTCTGGTCTCCAAGCGGTCCTGGATGCGGCAATGCGAGTCCAAACGGGTGTGGCCGATCTTGTCATCGCCGGCGGCGTCGAGAGCATGTCGCAAGCCGAACACTACTCACTCGGATTGCGCTGGGGCATCCGAGGCGACCAGGTACCGCTAATGGACCGAATAGGGCGCGGTCGTGTAACCGCCGGCGGGCGGCGATACCCCGTCCCTGGCGGGATGCTCGAGACTGCTGAGAATCTCCGCAGAGAATACTCGATAAGTCGAGCGGCCCAGGACGAGTTCTCAGTGGAATCGCACCGGCGAGCTGTAGCGGCTGCACAAGGTGGACTGTTCAGCTACGAGATCGTGCCAGTTGCGGTGCACGGCCGGCGCGGCGAAACGACGGTTGTGTCGTCCGACGAGCATCCACGCCCAGAAGCCAGTGTAGCCGCGCTGGCTAAGCTCACTCCCGTCATGATCAAGCATGACGCCGAAGCGACTGTGACTGCAGGTAACTCCAGCGGGCAGAACGACGGTGCGGCCGCGTGCATCGTCACGACGCGAGACCGCGCAGACTCTCTCGGACTGCGGCCGCTGGCCCGGCTTGTGTCATGGGCAGCTGCTGGCGTCACCCCATCTCGAATGGGAATTGGCCCTGTCCCCTCAACCGAGAAGGCCCTTCGGCGCGCGGGTCTCACCCTCGCGCAGATGGACCTGATCGAACTGAATGAGGCCTTCGCTGCACAGGCGTTGGCCGTCACGACTGCGTGGGGATTCGGTCGCGACGACTTCGCAAGGCTGAACGTGAACGGCTCAGGTATCTCGCTCGGCCACCCCGTCGGAGCGACCGGCGTTCGGATTCTCGCAACGATGCTTCGCGAGGCCGACCGTCGAAATGCTCGCTACTTCTTGGAAACCATGTGCATCGGAGGCGGCCAGGGTCTGACCGCCGTCTTCGAACGCGCATAAACAGATAGGGATGTCATGCTGAAGCAATACGAGCAGTTCAAGAGCCTACGATTTGAGAACCACTTTCCGGGCGTCCTTGAAGTCGTTTTTGACGGACCAGGGCTGAATGCCGTCGATGAGGCTAAGCACACGGATCTGCCAGCGATCTGGCCGGTGATCGACAAGGATCCCGCCGTTCGGGCAGTGCTTGTGAGGGGCGAAGGAAAGGCCTTCTCCGCAGGGGGAAGCTTCGACCTGATCGACGCGCAAATCGAGGACTACGCGGTCAGGCTCCGCGTGCTACACGAGTCGCGTGACCTGTTCTACAACGTGATCAACTGCTCCAAGCCGATCATCTCGGCCATCCACGGCCCGGCCGTAGGTGCGGGTTTGGTGGTCGCGCTCCTTGCTGACATCTCTGTGGCCGCCCACACCGCTCGAATCATCGACGGGCACACCCGCCTCGGCGTCGCCTCGGGCGACCACGCCGCGATGTGCTGGCCGCTGCTTTGCGGGATGGCGAAAGCCAAGTATTACCTGCTTACCTGCAAAGAGCTTTCGGGTATCGATGCTGAGCGGGCAGGGCTGGTGTCGCTTAGCGTAGGGGACGAGATTCTCCTCGAGACCGCTCGCGCGATCGCGAACGATATGAGCCACGGCGCCCAGGATGCTATCCGCTGGACCAAGCATTCCCTCAACAACTGGTACCGCGCGCAGGGCCCCCTCTTCGAAGCCTCACTGGGTTTGGAGTTCCTTGGCTTTGGTGGGCCCGACGTCAAGGAAGGCGTGGCGGCCCACCGCGAGCGCCGCGCACCCCGCTTCGTCCCCCTCGAATCGTGACCCAGCCCGAAACAGTTGAATCCTGAGGACAACCATGCTTATCCAAACTGAACGGCTCGTTGATGAGCTGCTGTTCGAGCCTCGAAGCATCGCAATCATCGGTGCATCGGATGACCCGGCCAAGATCTCCGGTCGCCCGCTCGACTACCTCAGGCGATTCGGGTTCGCCGGCAAAATCTATCCTGTCAACGCCAATCGGGAGGTCGTCCAAGGCGTCCCTGCGTTTCGAAGCTTGACCGATATCGGCGTGCCGGTGGACCTCGCTCTTGTTGTGACCCCAGCAGCATCGGTTCCGGCGGCTTTGATCGAATGCGCATCCGCCGGGGTCGGCATCGCCGTGGTGTTTGCGTCCGGCTTCTCCGAGATCGGGGGAGCTGATGCCAACGCGTTGCAACGAGAGCTGGACCGGATCGTCAGTACGACCTCGCTGAGGGTGATCGGACCCAACTGCTTGGGAGCTTTTGCTGTTCCAACCAGCACATTCGCGACGTTCTCATCGGCATTCGATGAGGCCTCGGACGTCTCTGACGATCCTATCGGTCTCGTCAGCCAAAGCGGTGCGGTCGGCTCATTCATCTACAGCACTCTCGTAGCGTGTGGAGCCGGAGTCCGGTATTTCGCCAATACCGGCAACGAGTCAGACGTGACCGTCCCAGAGGTACTACTGAACCTCTTGCGACGAGACGATGTCCGCATGGCCATTGGCCACATCGAGGGCCTACGCGATCCTGCACTCCTCGTACGCGCAGCCCAGACTGCCCTTGATAGCGCCAAGCCGGTCATCGTGCTGAAAGCGGGCCGGTCGAGCGAGGGACGGCGGGCCGTCGCCGCGCACACAGCATCGCTGGCGGGTATCGACTCAGAGTTCGAAGACATAGTTCGCCGCTACGGGCTCGTTCGGGTTGACGGTATGGAGGACGCCGTCGATGCGGTGCTCGTCTTTTGTCCCGAAAGACGCTGCGCCGGCAGGCGTCTAACGATTGTCACCCTTAGCGGCGGGGCCGCTGCGCTTGCAACGGACGCGGCTGTCGAGGCAGGTCTCGCTGTCGAAGAGTGGAACGGCGAAGCACGCAAGCACATGGCAACAATCCTTCCGGCCTTTGGCTCCTCTGCCAATCCGTTGGACCTGACCGGTGCACTGCTCAACGACCCAGCAATGCTTGCGGCCGTGCTCGATTCAGTGGGCCGCGATGACCGGACTGACATGGTCTTGGTCGTTCTCGGAAATGCCGACCGGGGATCGGAGGAGATCGTCGAGTGCCTTCGACGGGCCTATGCGGCTACGCATAAGCCGTTTGCTGTTTCGTGGACCGGTGGTAGCGGGCGCCCACGTCAGAAGCTTCTAAAGCTGGGTATACCGACATATACCGATCCCAACCGAGCGGTCCGAGCTCTTTCCCACCTTGCTCGGCACACCTCGTTCCTTGCTCATGGCGGGAGGGGGCTGTGATGAGCAGGATCCAGCGTGTTGCCGTAATTGGGGCCGGCCCATCAGGCCTGTACGCAGCGGATGAGTTGGCCCAGGCAAGCAACGTCTGTGTGGATGTGTTGGAGAGGCTTCCCTCGCCGTACGGACTGGTTCGGTATGGCGTCGCTCCGGATCATCTGAAGACCAAGTCCGCGGTCAACGCACTGAAACGAGTACTGGAACGGCCGAATGTTCGTTTTCTCGGCAATGTTCATATCGGTCGGGATCTGACTGTCGACGATCTGGATCGATTCTATGACGCAGTAGTCGTCGCCAACGGGGCCTCTACCGACCGGCGGCTTGAGATCTGCGGTGAAGACTTGCACGGAAGTTACTCTGCGACTGAATTCGTGAGCTGGTACAGCGGACATCCCGAAAGCGAAATCGGCCGCTTTACGCTCGACGCGACGAGTGCTGCCGTGATTGGGCATGGAAATGTAGCCGTCGATGTCACTCGCATCCTCGCGAAGACCCCGGGCGACCTTAGACACACAGATATGCCAAGCCATGTTTTGGATGTGCTCGACCAAAGTTCGATCGAGGACATTCATCTGGTAGGCCGCCGAGGCCCCGTCCATGCCCGGTTCACTACCAAAGAACTCGCCGAGCTTGGCGACCTCGCCAATGCTGACGTGATCGTCCACGGCGAGGATCTGGAACTTGATGAGGCCAACGAAGAAGCGATCAACCGCAACCGCAACCTACGCCGCAACTATGACTTCCTACATGCGTGTGCAGCGCGTGTTCCGCAGGGGCGCCCTCGACGGATCCACATCAGGTTCTTTCGTGCACCAACCGAAATTGTTGGGACCTCGGTTGTGGAAGGCGTGAAATTTGAACGCACTGAATTAGATGACACCGGTCAGGTCCTCGCATCGGGTGAAACTGAGGCGTTGTCCGCGCAACTTGTGCTTCGGTCAGTGGGCTACAGAGGTGTTCCCATTTCAGGGATTCCATTTGACCCGGCTCGCGGCGTCATTCCGAACAGAGCCGGACGAATACTGAACCACGGTGCTGTACTCGATGGAAAGTACGTAACGGGCTGGATCAAGCGGGGTCCGAGCGGTGTGATCGGAACCAACAAGGCTGATGCGGTCGAGACCGTCGAGAAGGTCATCGAAGACCTCCCTACCCTCGCTCCCGCGCCAGATCCGGACCCCGACGGCGTCACGAGCACGCTCCTGGATCGCGGAGTATCCGTGGTGACTTGGAGCGGCTGGCAACAGATCGATGCCGGTGAGATCGCTCTTGGGGAGTCGGTGGGGCGGACCCGTACCAAGATCCACCGAACCGCAGACATGCTTGAACTCAGCGGAAGCGCCGTTGTCGGAGAAGGGAAATAGAGATGGCCTACGTAATCGCAGAACCTTGCGTCGACATCATGGACAAGTCGTGTATCCGGGAGTGCCCGGTCGACTGCATTTACGAAGGCAACAGGATGATGTACATCAACCCTGAGGAGTGCATCGACTGCGGCGCCTGCGAGGCCATCTGTCCGATGGAGGCCATCTTCTATGTGGACGAGGTTCCAGCTGAGTGGCATTCGTACACGCAGGCGAACAAGGACTTCTTCGAGGGTGTTGAGCTACCAGGCGGCGCGAAGAAGGTCGGCAAGTTGGATAAGGACCCGGAGTTCGTCCTGTCCCGCTCATCGAAGTTGAAGAACTGAACCCTGACTCGGAGCAGGCAAGCCTCTCTTTGTGCAGTTTCGGCTACAAGGCCTCAACGGACAGTTCGCTCCGCAGGAAATGCTGCGGTATGGCGTGATGGCTTAGCAGCACCTCGGGGATGCAGTTGTCGCCCGAGGTGCGAACTGTGTTCCGCAAGAGAGGCTGTGACAATGCAGAACTCGAATCCAGAGCATTCTAATCGGATACTGGCCTTCGCCCTGCGCTGGGCCGGGCTTCGGATGCGGATCGGACGAGGACATCCTAGTTCAGCTTGGCGTGCCGGCACCAGTCTACTTGCGCAGAAGTGCCATGCGGAAAGGAATCATACATGGAACCCACTTCCCATGAGCTGGGTCGCGTGGCGAACTTCCAGCGCCGGCAGCTTTCTGAGGATGTCGCCACCTACGTACGAGAGCTCATCATTTCAGGGAAGGTCCCGCCCGGTGAGTTCCTCCGGACTGAGCCGATCGCCGAAGCAGTCGGCGTAAGCAATACACCGGTGCGCGAGGGCCTGCTTCTTCTTCGCGGTGAGGGCTTGGTCGTGCTTGTGCCGCGTCGCGGGTTCATGGTTGCCTCCATCACACGGCAGGATGTAAGGGACCTCTTCTGGGCCCAGGCGGCGTTAGCCGGCGAATTGGCATATCGTGTCGCACGCGAAATTTCTGCCGAGCAGCTCAAACATCTTTCGGATGTGGTGGAGCAACATCATCAGGCAGTGGATGCGGGCGACAAGGAGAAGGTGATTGCGCTCGGCCACGAATTCCATCGGACGATCAACCTCGCGTCCGACTCGCGTCGACTCGCCACTCTGCTGGGATCGATCGTGCAGCAATTGCCGAACCGGTTCTACAACAGCATCGAGGGTCGGGTGGACTGCGTGCTGCACGATCACCCCGCAATTCTAGAGGCGCTGAAGAAGCGCAGGGTAAAGATCGCGAGCTCACTGATGCGCGAACACATCCTGCGGGGTGCCGATAGGTTTATTGCAAGCCTAGAGAGCCAGGGCATGTGGGCGGCGGAAGAGGAGGAAGTGTCGACGGCATGAGATTTGCAGCGGGCCAAGGACCCGACTTGGGGCGCTGCGCCTATGCCGCGGTCGGTTGCTGCTGCACCAACCCCTCGAGTCCACGAATTTGGCGGGGCAATCTCACCGTCGGCGCTGTTCATTTGTTCGGCCAGTCTGCGGATTTGGCTATACCGGGCGACTACTTCCTCGCGGTGGGGGTTGAGGACGGTGGTGGTGCCCCGCCGAACCAACGCCGGGTCGGACTCACGCGCCAACTGGCAAGCGTTCTCCTGGCGCGATGAAGCCGGGACTACGCCAACCCAACGGCCACGATCCCTTACCGGGCGCCACCCAATCCTCAGTGCAACCAAGCCCACCGCTGATCGTGGTGCGGTGTCGATTCAACGCAGGAGTCAGAAGATTGAGAACCGGAGATTTGGGATCGCGCGGTGAGGCAGCGCCCCACCCGACGGTCGGCGTCGTTCGGGAGTCGGGCGTGGGTGAGCGTCGGGTGGCGTTGGTGCCGAAGGTCGTGGCGTCGTTGATCGCCAAGGGTGTCGACGTGGTGGTCGAGTCGGGTGCCGGGTTGGGCGCGCTGATCCCGGACGAGTCGTACAAATTGGCAGGAGCCGCCATCGCCGACCCGTGGTCGGCGGACGTGATCGTCAAGGTCGCCCCGCCGTCGGACGAGGAAGTGGGCCGGTTGCATGCCGGTCAGACCCTGATCGGGTTCCTCGCCCCCCGCAACCAGGACAATCAGGTCGCCGCGCTGAAGTCTGCCGGGGGTGCAGGCGTTCGCGGTGGAGGCGATCCCGCGGATTTCCCGCGCCCAGGTGATGGACGCGCTGTCGTCGCAGGCGAACGTGTCCGGGTACAAGTCGGTGCTGCTCGCGGCGTCGGAGTCGACCCGGTTCTTCCCGATGCTCACCACCGCCGCGGGCACCGTCAAGCCGGCCACGGTGCTGGTGCTCGGCGTCGGTGTCGCCGGCCTGCAGGCCCTGGCCACGGCGAAGCGTCTCGGTGGCCGGGCCACCGGCTACGACGTGCGCCCGGAGGTCGCCGACCAGGTCCGCTCGGTCGGTGCCCAGTGGCTCGATCTGGGGATCGACGCCGCCGGTGAGGGCGGCTACGCCCGCGAGCTGACCGAGGCGGAGCGGGCGCAGCAGCAGCAGGCGCTCGAGGACGCGATCAAGGGCTTCGACGTGGTCATCACCACCGCCCTGGTGCCGGGCCGCCCGGCACCCCCCCTGGTGACCGCCGCCGCGGTGGAGGGCATGAAGCCCGGCTCCGTGGTGGTCGACCTGGCCGGCGAGACCGGCGGCAACTGCGAGCTCACCGAACCGGGTCAGACCGTCGTCAAGCACGGGGTGACGATCTGCTCGCCGCTGAACCTGCCCGCGAGCATGCCCGAGCACGCCTCGGAGCTGTACTCGAAGAACATCTCCGCGCTGCTCGAGCTGATGCTCGTCGACGGGGCGCTGGCCCCCGATTTCTCGGACGAGGTCCTCGCCGCCGCCTGCGTCACCCGCGACACCAAGGAACCTTCATGATCACAACACTTTTCAGAATGCTCGCGACACCGCTGGTGGTGTTCCTCGACCACGTGATGGTGCCCAGACGGACGTATGAGTTCTTCGAGTACATCGACGAACACGGCGACGACCTCGATGCCGCCGGTCATCGGGAGGTGTCGTAGATGTATACCGAATTGTTGGCGAACATCGCGATCCTGGTGCTGTCCGGGTTCGTGGGGTTCGCGGTGATCTCGAAGGTCCCGAACACGTTGCACACCCCGCTGATGTCGGGCACGAACGCCATCCACGGCATCGTCGTCCTCGGTGCGCTGGTGGTGCTCGGCAAGGTCGAGGACCCGCCGTGGGGGTTGCAGGTGATCCTGTTCGTCGCCCTGGTCTTCGGAACGATCAACGTGGTCGGTGGTTTCGTGGTCACCGACCGGATGCTGGCGATGTTCAAGTCCAAGCCCGCCGCACCTGTTGCTGCTGAGAAGGCGGGTGATCGGTGATGGAGTATTTGGTCAACGTTTTGTACATCGTGGCGTTCGCGATGTTCATCTACGGTCTGATGGGCCTGACCGGCCCGAAGACCGCGGTCCGCGGTAACCAGATCGCCGCGGCCGGCATGGTCGTCGCGGTGGTGGCGACCCTGATCGCGATCCGCGACACCTCCAACTGGGTGCTGATCGTCGCCGGTCTGGTGATCGGTGTGGTGTTGGGGGTGCCGCCGGCGTTGCGGACGAAGATGACCGCGATGCCGCAGCTGGTGGCGTTGTTCAACGGTGTCGGCGGCGGCACCGTCGCCCTCATCGCGTACGCCGAATTCCTGGACTCGGACGGGTTCACCGCGTTTGCGCACGGTGAGTCGCCGACGGTGCACATCGTCATCGCGTCGCTGTTCGCGGCGATCATCGGGTCGATCTCCTTCTGGGGTTCGGTGATCGCGTTCCTCAAGCTGCAGGAAACGTTGCCGGGCCGGCCGATCGGCATCGGCCGGTTGCAGCAGCCGCTCAATGCGGTGCTGCTGATCGGGGCCGTCGCGTTGGCGGTGATCATCGGGATCAAGGCGATCGACCCGACCGGACCCACCAGCGGGTGGTGGATCGTCGGTGTGCTGGTGCTGGCGGCGGTGCTCGGGTTGATGGTGGTGCTGCCGATCGGCGGCGCCGACATGCCCGTCGTGATCTCCCTGCTCAACGCGCTCACCGGTCTGTCCGCCGCGGCCGCCGGTCTGGCCTTGAATAATCAGGCGATGATCGTGGCCGGCATGATCGTCGGTGCGTCGGGTTCGATCCTGACCAACCTGATGGCGAAGGCGATGAACCGGTCCATCCCGGCGATCGTGGCCGGCGGGTTCGGTGGCGGCGGCGTCGCGGCGGCGGTCGGGGACACCGCCGCGAAGACGGCGAAGTCCACCTCGGCGGCGGACGCGGCGATCCAGATGGCGTACGCCAATCAGGTGATCGTGGTCCCCGGCTACGGGTTGGCGGTGGCGCAGGCCCAGCACGCGGTCAAGGACATGGCGAAGATGCTCGAGTCGAAGGGTGTCGAGGTCAAGTACGCCATTCACCCGGTCGCCGGCCGGATGCCCGGGCACATGAACGTGCTGCTCGCCGAGGCCGAC
>NZ_JBHWUE010000078.1:0-43856 GCF_042738615.1 Rhodococcus sp. NPDC059968 | reverse complement strand
CACGAGAGGTCGGACGATCACCGATGCCCGCACCCCACACGCTGCCGCACACCACATTCACACCGACCTCATCAGTTGATCGGTGCATCTGGGCTAAGTCTTCCCGGACTCGGGAGAGGAGTGTCTCCCAGGACTGTTCGGAGCTGACGTCGTGGGGCAAGTAGTGGCAGCCTAGCTCGGCGGCTAGGTCGCGGCCGTGTTTTTCCGAGCCGCCGGCGATCACGACAGTGGCTCGGGCACCTACAAGCGCTTTGACGATCGCAGCTCCGATGCCGCGGCTGCCGCCGGTGACGATGGCGGTCTCGGCGCTCAGGTCGGGCGTCGAGGCAGTTGTGTCTGTGGACGGATTGGCGTTCATTGACATTCCTCCCCAAGGGGTGATCGAGTCGAGGAAGGGTGGCTAGCGCTGCTGTGAGTGCGACCGCTGCCCTCGGTGACGAGATAGTTGGAGTTGGGTTGGCTATGGGCGCGAACGTGCCGTTGCGTAAGCACTCCGCGGCCGAGTGTGTGGTTTATAGCGAGCGCGGGACCGATGCCGACGGCGACGACGAATCGGGCGGTGGTTCCAGTGTCATCGAGCTCCGGATCAACAAGTTCTCGGCGACTCGACGTGGTGGCGGCCCGCCCCCTTCCGCACCTGGTCATCATCCGGCGGCGACGCTCATCCCGCCGTCGGCCATGACGATCGATCCGACGAGATACGCTGCTTGTTCCGAGGCCAGAAATGCTATGACTTGCGCGATTTCGCGTGGCTGGGCGGCGCGGCCGATCGGCGTCCCGCTGCCGTGCTCGGCGAGGAAGCCCGATCCGTCTTCGTGTATCTCATCGAGGATGTGGGTGATCACGTCGCCCGACCCGACGGCGTTGACGCGGATTCCGTGTTCGATGACTTCGAGGGCCAGCGCGCGAGTCAGCTGAGCGAGTGCGCCTTTCGAGGCTGCATATGCCGCGATTGTGGGAAAAGCTTGGAAGCACGCGTAGGAACCGACGTTGACAATCGCACCCGACTTCTGCGGCGTCATAGTCCGTACGGCTTCTCGGGAGTGCAGAAATGCGCCCGTGGCGTTGACCGCGAGTATCGAATTCCAGTCGTCGAGGGTCATATCGGCGACGGTTTTGTTGATGATGATCCCGGCGTTGTTGACCAGAATGTCGAGCCCGCCGAATCGCTGCTGGGCGAGCGCAACGGCACGGCGGGCACTGTCCTCGTCGGTGACATCGGCGACTAGCGGGGCGACGCTCGGGCTAGCTAGCGCCTCGACGGCAACGTTGCGGTCTTCAGCGACGACCCGGACCCCGCGCTCTACCAACAATTCCACGGTGGCTCGCCCAATACCGCTGGCTGCGCCGGTGACGATTGCGACTTTGTCACTGAGATCGTTTGTTTGGACGGGAGTAGTCATGTTGATGCCTTTCGTGTTGGTATGACTAGCGAGGGTCAGGTACCGACAGCGGAGTTGTTTCGCTGCCGTGCGCCGGTGTCCAGCTCTTGATCGGCGTGAAGTAGTGCAGGTCGAAGACACGCTCGACCATGCCCCATTGACCGTCTTGTCGCTCGAATCGGTCGTGGTAATTACCGCCCACCTGTGTAGGGCCCGACTCGATGTTGGTGACGAAGCAATCGAGGGCGGTCGTGGCTGTGGCAGTGTCGCCGTCGATGTCGATCACAGCGTTCGACATCCAATGATGCATCCGCGGGCTCTGGGACCAGAGCTGGTGGGCCGCGCCTACGATCGCATCCACACCTGTGAAGTTGCCGAAGGGTTCGCCGAGGCTTAGCGTTGCGCCTTCGTGCCAGATGCTTCGCAGTGTGTCGATGTCTTGCAGGTCAAAGGCATGGGCGTACTGCCCGATGAGGCGTTCGATGGCACGTTGGCTTTCAAGGCGGTCGATTCGGGCTTCAATGTCAGGAACTTGCGGCATCTCTTCCTCCGTGTCCTTAGGGTAGTTGGATTTCCGCGAACGATCGTGGCGTCGCCCAGACCACATACTTACTGTCAATCTCGTCGAGCGTGTAGCGACGGGCGGTCATTCGTCTCGCTCTAGCTGACCGTGCCTCGTTTATTCGCAGCACCAGGCGATGCAGTCCCTCGGGAGACTCGCCGAACACTTCGGCCTATTCATTCTCTGCACCCGTCTTGTTACGACGAAACGGTGTCTTTCCTCATCGAGCCGCTAATGCTTCGTCCTCCGCATACCGGAATGCTCTGCCCGGTAACGTAACCGGCATCGGCGTCGGCAAGGAACGCAACGGCCCGTGCGACATCGACGGGCTGTCCCACTCGGCCGACCGGGATGGATTGACGCACCCGCTCGATAATCTCGTCGGGCATCGAATTCGACATCGGTGTTTCGATGAACCCGGGCGCAATGCAGTTGACGGTGATGCCGTCGGTTGCAAGACCCAGCGAGAGGCTTCTACTCACGCCGGCGATCCCGCCCTTGGAGGCGGCGTAGTTGGTGGAGCCGAAGTTGCCCAGCCAGGCGCGTGAGGTCAGCGAAATGATACGGCCGGTTCCCGAGCGGCGCAGCGCCGGCAATGCGGCGGCAGTGGTGGTCAGCATTCCGATCAGATTGACCTCGAGAACCTGCCGGAAGACCGCGGGATCCATCTTCTCGATTCGGGCGTCCTTGAGGATCCCCGCACAGTTCACCAGAACATCGAGCCCACCGAGCCGGGAGACGGTGGCATCGACCGCGGCTTGCACGGATTCCCGGTCGGCGAGGTCCGCGGCGCGGACGGACACAGCGGCACCGGTGGCCTCAGTGATGTCGCTCGCTACTGCTCGCAATCCGGTTTCGGAGATGTCTGAAAGGCCGATGCTGTATCCGAGTTCGGCCAAGTGTTCGGCGATGCCCCGCCCGATACCGCCCGCAGCGCCGGTGATGAAGGCGACGCGAGGCCGTTCTGCAACTCTCTGGTCGTCGGATCTCATGGGTGCAGCCTTCCGAGGTCGGTGCCGTTGGCGGCGTAAATTTCCTGACCGGTCACCGTAGCGGCATGCTCGGCGGTGAGCGCCGCGATCAGCTCGGTAACGGCTGGTTCGTTGGGATCGGTGTCGTAGAAGACTGCGTTCGCGGCGCCGCCGTGCCGCTGCAACTCGATTGCGACAGACCGGACGAAACTGATCAGAGCCCCGGTAACCGCGCAGTCCAACGGCCTGAGCGGGTCTCCCAGTGCCGCCGTCGCCGGGGCGAGGACGACAACCCGGCCACGATGGCGTGCTTCGGTGATGGCCGGCCAGTGATGCTGAACGGCGGAAAAGGCAGCCATCAGCGGATGCGCCACCGTCTGCTCCAGGTCCGCGGTGTCGATCGTCTGGTCACTTTCTGTGCCGCGGTAGACGAGCACCACGACCGAGGAGGCGGGTGCGCCGGCGGGCCGGGCGGTGTCGGTGAGATCGATCGTGGTGAACGTGGAGGTGGTCATCGCGTCACCAGCAGTACTGTGACAGAGCCGCCGTCGGTGCCGCTGACGGTGCCTCCCTTGCAGTAGGCGAGCCCGATATTCGCTTTGTCGACCTGCCGTTGACCGGCACGGTCAGTGAGTTGCCAGGTGAGCTCGCAGATTTGCGCGACACCGGTGGCACCTACTGGGTGTCCACGACTGAGGAGGCCACCGCTGGCGTTGACGGGGAGTTTGCCGCCGATCGAGGTGTTACCGTTCTCGGCCCACCTACCTCCCTCGCCGACGGGGACAACGCCGAGGCCTTCCAGGCGGACGATCTCGGCGATCGTGAAGCAGTCGTGCATTTCTACCAGGTCGATGTCTTCGGGCCCGTATCCGCTGATGTCCCAGGCCTGTTCGCCCGCGCGGCGGGACACGTCCTCGTCGTTGAGGTTGGTGTCGGCAGTGACGACCTTGCCGCTGACCAGGGCACAGCCGGCGACGCGCGGAGCTGATGATCGCCCGAGTTTGGCGAGTCCGGCAGCACTGCACAGCACCACCGCGGCGGCGCCGTCGCTGATGGGACTGCAATCGAGCAGTCCCAGTGGATCGGCGATGGTGCGGGCGTCGACGACTTCCTGCAAACTGATCGGCCGCTGGTATTGAGCGAACGGGTTGTGTACCGAGTGGGCGTGATTTTTCACGGCCACCGCGGCAATCTGCTCGCGGGTGGCACCGTGGTCGGACATGTACCGCCGAGCGCTCATCCCGTGATTGGCGGCCATGACAAGGCCGTTGATGGCATCGAGGTCCGTGGGGTCGGGCATGACCCCACCGGAGACACGGTCGGTCATCTTCTCCGCACCGATGACCAGCACGATGTCGTACAGGCCGGCCTTGATTGCGATCCAGGCTTCGCGGATCGCGGTCGCACCGCTGGCGCAATAGTTTTCGTGGTTGGAGACGGGAAGTCCGCCCAGGCCCATCTGCGCCGCGACGCGTTGGCCGGCAACCGGACCGCCGAAGACATGCCCGACGTAGACGGATTCGATGTCCTTGGTGCTCACGCCCGCATCGGACATCGCTTCGCGCGCTGCGCCGACGGCAAGTTTCTCGAACGTGACGTCGACGGGGTACTTGCCGAATCGCACCATGCCGGCGCCGGCAATGTAAGTCTCGCTCATCGGTTCTCCTCGGTGCCCCGGAAGCGGTACCACCACAGTGGTTCTCCGGTGGAATCGGTCTTCAATGTGAACAACTCGACAGCAACTTCGTCGTCGATCTCGACGGCACCTGTCGCCGCGCCCAACAATCGGACACCGTCGTCGAGATCGACGGTCACCAGGGTGTACGGCGTCTGCAACGGCGGCGGGGCTTGGTGCACGACGGTCCAGCTGGTGACTCGACCCCGGCCGGCCAGCATGACGTTGTCGACAGCGTCAGACCCGCAATGAGGGCACAGTGACCGCTCCGGGAAGGAGCGTCGGCTGCACACCCGGCAGGCGACACCCTTGAGGCCCTGCGGCTCCAAACTGACGACATCGCTTCTCAGTGGTAAACCTATGGAAGTCATGGACTACACTCCGCCTCTCTGAACTAGCTGCGCTGCAATGACATTCTTCTGGATTTCGTTCGTGCCCTCACCGACGATCATCAAGGGGGCGTCGCGGAAGTACCGCTCGACGTCGTACTCGGTCGAGTAGCCGTATCCGCCGTGAATACGCAACGCGGACAATGCGATCTCCATCGCTGTCTCGGAGGCGAACAACTTCGCCATTCCAGCCTCCATATCACAGCGGAGCCCCGCGTCGAATCGACGTGCCGCGAACAGGGTCAGCTGACGTGCGGCGGTGAGTTTGGTTGCCATGTCGGCGAGTTGGTGACCGATGGCTTGATGCTTCCAGATCGGCTTACCGAATGACTGTCGATCCTGTGCGTATTGCAGTGCGTCTTCGAGCGCGGCGCGGCCAACACCAAGGGCGCGGGAGGCGACCTGGATGCGACCGGTCTCGAGGCCCTGCATCATCTGGGCGAAACCGTGTCCCTCGGCGCCGCCGAGTACCGCCGACGAGGGAACTCGGAAGTTGTCGAAGGAGATCTCGCAGGTCTCCACACCCTTGTACCCAAGCTTGGGGAGATCACGGGAGACGGTCAGACCGGGGCCGTGCTCGACGAGCAGGATGGAGATGCCCTTGTGCTTCGGGGTGGCCTGGGGGTCAGTCTTGCAGAGCAGGGCGATGAGCCCGGACCGGCGCGCATTGCTGATCCAGGTCTTCGAACCGCTGACGAGGTATTCGTCTCCGGCGAGGCGTGCATGGGTGCGCATCGCCTGGAGGTCGGAGCCGCCGCCGGGCTCGGTCAGGGCCATGGTCGCGCGCAGTTCGCCGGTGGCCATCCGCGGAAGGTAGGTGGCCTTCTGCTCGGCGGTTCCGAAGGTGGTGAGCAGTTTCGCGACGACGGTGTGACCGCCCATCGCGCCGGCCAAGCTCATCCAGCCGCGCGAGAGTTCCTCGGTGACCTGGACATAGCACGGCATCGAAACCGGGGCGCCCCCGAATTCTTCGGGAACGGCCAGCCCGTAGATGCCGATTTCCTTCATCTGTTCGATGAATTTCTCGGGGTACTCGTTCCGGTGTTCCATCTCGTTCACGACGGGCTTCACATCACGGTCGATGAAGTCGCGGACAGTCTGGATGAGGAGTTGTTCTTCCTCGGGGATTTCGAAATTCACGTGAGAGTCCATCTGTCAGTGGTCGGCGAGCGGAGCCGCCGGGGTGGGCATCCCGGTGGCGTCGAGCCCGAGTTCGATGAGCGCACGTTCGCGTAGCCGGGCCTTGGGTACCTTGCCGCTGGCGACCCGCGGGAAGCCGGCGCTGGTTCCGAAGATCACATGATGCGGGGCTTTGTACTTGGCGGCCTTGCTGCGGACGTGGTCCTGGATCCGGGCGAGGGTGACGTCGTCGCGGTCGGCGTCGACGAAGACGACGATCGCCTCACCGCGGACGATGTCGGGGATGCCCACGGCATGCACTTCACGGACGCCGGCGATCTCCCCGACCAGTAGTTCTACTTCGAGGGGGCTGACGTTGATGCCGCCGGGTTTCATCATCTCCGAGAGCCGGGAGTGGAAGTGCAGGTACCCGTGCCGGTCCATGTATCCGAGGTCGCCGGTGCGGAAGAAGCCGTCGGTGGTCATGACCTCGCGATTGCGGTCGGGATCCTTGTAATACCCGCGCATGACGTGTCCGCGGATCAGGATCTGTCCGATTTCACCGGCCGGTAGCGGGTCGTCGGTTTCCGGGTCGGCGACGCGGATGTCCCAGTCGGGGAGGGGGCGGCCGATGGTGCCCTCGGCCCGCTCGACGGGGTCGTGGGCATCGGTCAGCGCGCACAACCCGTAGGACTCGGTCAATCCGTAGATGCTGGTACCCAGGGTCAGTCCGAGTGCGGCGCGGGCGAGTTGACGGTCTGCTTTGCTCAGGCCGAGGACACCCTTGCGAAGGCTGAGTTGGCGGCGAGCGCGGTCGGGATGGTCGACGAGGCTCCGGGTCATGTTGCCCAATCCGTAGTAGGCGGTGCAGCGTTCACGTTCGAGCAGTTCGAGGGCTCGGCCGGGTTCGTACACCTCCATGAGAACCACGCACGCGCCGTGGGTCCAGGTCGCGCCGAGGGCCTGGACGACACCGAGTCCGTAGAACAGCGGTGTCGCGAGAAATGACCGGTCCTGCTCGTCGAGCGCCTGCCGTTCGCCGATGTTGAAGGTATTGACGATGGCGTGGTGGTGTTCGAGCGCGACACACTTCGGTCGCGCCGTGCTGCCACTGGTGTAGATGAGGTACACGAGGTCGTCCGGCTCGACAGCGGCTTCGGCGCCGGCCAGTACCGCATCGCTGATCTGCTCTCCGCGCCCGAGGAACTGGTGTAGCGGTACCGCAGCCGGGAGGCGGTGCTCTCCGAGCTCGACGACCTGGCGCAACGCCGGCAATGCCGTGTCGTGGAGTACGCCGTCGGTGCCGGGTTCCTTGGCGGCCGCCGCGACGGTGCCCGCGACGATGGGCACATAGTCCGTGCCGCGCAGCCGGTCGAAGAACAGCAGGGCCTTCACATCGCCGTGGTCGAGCGCGTACGAGAGCTCATCGGTCTTGTACCAGGTGTTGATCGGCACGACGGCGGCGCCTATCCGGGCCCCGGCCATCGCGGTGTACAGCCATTCGGGTCGGTTACCTGCCAAGATGGCGATCGAGTCACCGCGGCCGATCCCTATGGCTAGCAGTGCCTTCGACCATCGGCTGACCTCGTGATCGAGCTCGGCGAAGGTGATATCGGTGCCTTCGAAAGAGATCGCGGCGCGGGTGGGGAAGCGGTCGGCCATTTCGTGCAGCAATGCCCCCCAGGTGTGTGCGGTAGGAGCTGATGCGGTCATTGGAGTTCCTCGGGTTGTGCAGGCGATGAAACGATTGGGGCAGCTGCAGGTGGGGTGGGGGAGCCGGGGATTTCGACGGGAAAGGCGAGCACGCGCCCGCCCTTGGCGACGGTGACAATGAGACGGTCGAGCGCGGGGCCGGCGAAGCAGACGCTGGTGGGCATCGTTCCTTCACCGATCGCCAACTGCTCACGCATCTGCCCGGCCGGGTCGAAGTAGGTGACGGTTCCCGATTTGCTGCCCGCCACCCACAGCCCGCCCTGCGCGTCGATGGTGATGCCGTCGGGGGTGGAGACAGCGATCTGCGGGAAGTCATGATCGACGGTCGCGGTGTGGGCGGTGACCAGGTAGCGGCGTACCCGGTTTCGGGCGGTCTCGGCGACGTACAGGTGTTCCGGGTAGGGCCCGAACGCGATGCCATTGGGGAAGAAGACGTCGTCGAGAACGACTGTTGCGTGATCGGCCGCGGGATCGTATCTCCAGACGCGACCTGGCAGGGCCGCGTCGCCGAAGCCGTGTCCGTTCGGGTCGGTGAACCAGAGGGCGCCGTCCGGCCCGAACGTGCAGTCCGACGGGGCGTCTACATTTCCGCTGGAGATGATGCTCGGCGTGGCGGGAGCACGGTAGTCCCAGACTTGGATGGACGGAGAGACCGGCAGCTGTGATCGGGTAGGCATCACGTCGCCACCATTCTGGGTGATCCACAGTCGCCCGTCGCGCCCGAGCGTCATGCCGTTCGGTCCGCCACCGGTTTCGGCGGCCGCCACAGCCGGGCGACCGTCGAGGAAGACCTCGTACAGCGCGCCGCGGCTGAGGCTCGTGACGAACAATCGGCCGTCGGTGGTCCACACCGGTCCCTCGGTAAAGCCGATGTTCTCTGCGAGGGTCAGGCCATCGTCGATCGTTCTGGTGGTGATCGAGGGTGCCGCCATCAGTGCTGTCCTGTTCTGGTTGTCGCCGCCGTCGCGCAGATGGTCGACGCCCACTGCGTCATCAAGGTCTCTGCGGGCTTGCTCTCGCCGCCGTTGGCGGCGCCCGGTGTTCTGCTGTATCGGGGAGCGGGCGCCGGTTCGACGCGATCCTCCCGGAGAAGGGTGCCCCGGGACTGCATGTGCGGGTCGGTCACCGCCTCGTCGAGCGTGAGGACGGGGGATACGCACGCGTCGAGTTCGGCGAAGACCGCCGTCCATTCTTCGCGGGTTTTCGTCCGGAAGATACTCGCGAACCGATCCTTCATGGCCGGCCACTGCGCCTGGTCCTGTTGTGCCGGCAGGTCGGTGTCGGCGAGCCCGAGACCGCGGAGTAGCCGCTGGTAGAACTGCGGCTCGATACTGCCCACGGCCATGAAAGCGTCGTCTGCGGTTCGGTAGACGTTGTAGAAGTGCGAACCGCTGTCGATGCTGTTCGTGCCGGGTTCGCTCGACCAGTTCCCGGTGGACTTCCGATTCCAGATACCGCTCATCAGCAGGCTGGTTCCGTCGATCATCGCGGCGTCGACGACCTGACCGACATTGCTCGTCACCCGCTCGTAGAGCGCGGCGAGTATTCCTGTGACCAGAAGCATCCCGCCGCCGCCGTAATCACCTACGAGGTTGAGCGGCGGAACGGGAACTTCCCCCTGGCGGGTGATGGACCGGAGGGCACCGGTCAGCGCGAGATAGTTGATATCGTGCCCAGCGGTATTCGCGAGCGGTCCGTCCTGCCCCCAGCCGGTCATCCTGGCGTAGATCAATGCAGGATTTCGTCCCAGGCAGATGTCAGGCCCCAGTCCAAGACGTTCCATCACACCCGGCCGGAATCCTTCGATGAGCACGTCGGCGTGTCCGATGGCATCGAGAGCACGGTCGCGTTCGTGTGGATCCTTCAAATCGAGACTCAGTTCGCCGGCCCGGCATCGTCCGAGGATGCCGACGTCGTTTGTGTTCTGGCCGGGCCGGTTGATGCGCAAAACTTCCGCGCCGGCGTCGGCGAGCATCATCGCGGCGAACGGTGCCGACCCGAGCGCGGCGATCTCGACAACGCGTAATCCACGGAGCGGGCCGCGAGAGGGGGCTGTGTGGGTCATGTGCCTTCCTTGTCGGCTGGG
Organism: Rhodococcus sp. NPDC059968; assembly: GCF_042738615.1. Classification (NCBI taxonomy): domain Bacteria; kingdom Bacillati; phylum Actinomycetota; class Actinomycetes; order Mycobacteriales; family Nocardiaceae; genus Rhodococcus; species Rhodococcus sp. NPDC059968. The sequence continues at coordinate 33,959 of NZ_JBHWUE010000078.1, read as the reverse complement.
ACGAAGATCAGGTGTGACTCTCCGTCGTCGGTGGTAGTGAATTCGGCGCGGACTCGCTGCCCGATCCGGAGCGAGGAGGACGTTGGCACCCCGGCGAGGTTCCCGTAGATCTTGGCGCCCTCGTCGAGTTCGATGACTGCGACGACGTACGGGTTCGGTAGGTGGAAACCGGTCAGGTAGGTCTTGTGGAAGGTTGCACACGTCCACAACTGTCCCTCGCCGCTCACCCGGTTCCACCGGGGGCTCTCCGTGCTTCCGCATCGAGTGCAGACCGCTTTCGGCGGAAATTGCTGGGTTCCGCAGGCCGCGCAGATGCTGATCAACAGCTCATGGCGGGCCAGCCCCTCGAGGTGGGCGGTCAACAGATATCGGGGGTTCATGCCTGCGCTCCGTACACGACCGAGGTCACTACGGGAGCGGCGCACAGGTATTGGGCGATGGTCGCATCCTGTACCTGGCGGTCTCCGCAGGTTCTCCTCAGCTGGCGGACGGCCTCGACGTTCAGCGCCCACCCTTGCATGTAACTTTCCGACAGATGACCGCCGGAGGTGTTGATCGGCAGCTCACCGCGCAGCCCGATTCGGCCGTCTTGGATCCATGCTCCGGACTCGCCCGGTGCACAGAATCCGAGGCCCTCCAGGGTGAAAAGCACATTGGGGCTGAAGTTGTCGTATGCCATCAGGACATCGACGTCGGCCCGGCTGCAATCGGCCATTGTGTACGCCTGCTGCCCTGCGGTGGCGATCGCCTCGCGCCAGAAGTCGTCCGGGGGGAAATCGGAGTTGCGTAGCTGACCTTGTTGTCCGAACCCCAGGACATGCACGGGCGGTTGAGCGCAGTCTCGGGCTCTCTCAGCAGATGTGAGGATCATGGCCACCCCGCCGTCGTTGATCAGGCAGTAGTCGTAGATCTTCAGCGGTTCGACGATGAATCGGGACTCGAGGTAGATCTCGCGTGAGATGGGATCTTTGAACACGGCGTGCGGATTCAGCGATGCGTGGTCTCGCAGGGTGACCGCGACCTGCGCCAGTTGTTCGGCGGTGGTGCCGTACTGCGCACAGTGCCGCTGGAACATCATCGCGTAGAAAGCTCCGGGCGAGGTCATCCCGTACGGCAAGGTCAGCGCCGGATTGGTGCCGTATCCCTCGGCGGCCGCGCTGGCGCTCGCGCCGCCGCCTCCATAGGTGTGCCCACCCGAGCGCCCATTGTTGCCGTACACCAGCGCGATGGTGGAGGCCATTCCGGTCGTGATGGCCAGTACCGCCATCTGGATGGCGATGCCGGTCATACGTCCCTCTGCCGGCAGCTGCGCCGTCCAACGTGGCTCGATTCCCATCCGCGAGGCCACCGTCTCGTAACTGCTCACCCGGTTCACGATCAACCCGTCGAGGTCGCGCGCGGTCAATCCGGCATCGGCGAGTGCGGCCTCGAGTGCGGTCAAGGCCAAATCGTCGGCGGAGGAACCCGGTAGATTGCCGAATTCGGTCGTGCCGACCCCGACCACCGCGGTGGCCGCGCGAAGTGCGGCGCGATCTGCGCGATGAACCTGCACTGAAACTCCATTTGATAATTGATACATACGGACAACTTACAAATTACTGTGTCATTTCCGGCAGTGTTTCGCAAGAGGGGATGGGGTCGGTGGTGTTCCGAATACTTCTGTGCTGCTGGGGGATCGGCGCGCGGCAGAGTGGGGTTTACCGGGTTTACCGGATGCGCGGGCATGCCAAGGCGCCTCCCGGGCTAGAGGAGCCCGGAAGGCGCCGAAGTGCTGGCTGGCGCTCAGAGTGAGAAGTCGATGATTCCGCGGATGTTCTTTCCGTCCCGCAAGTCCTGATAGCCCTGGTTGATCTCGTCGAGCTTGTAGCGGGTGGTGATGAGCTCGTCGAGCTTGAGCTGACCTGCATCATAGAGTCGCAGCAGCCGGACGATGTCGTACTGCGGGTTCGACGAACCGAACAGAGTGCCCTTGATGGTCTTCTCCATGAACACCATTTCCTGGCCTGACACGTGGACAGTGAGGTTGGCGGCGTTGGACACGCCCGTGACCACCACTGTCGAGCCCTTTCCGATCACCTTGAATGCCGCCGTAATGGTTTCCTCGTCCATGGTGCCGATGAGCACGAGGGCCTGGTCGGCGCCCTGGCCCCAGGTGAGTTCGGTGACCTTTTCCTGTGCTTCCTCGGCGCTGGAGAAGACATGGGTCGCTCCGAATTTGAGCGCGGTGTCTCGCTTGAATTCGACCGGATCGACGCACACGACGTACTTCGCTCCGGCGTGCACCGCACCCTGGACCGCGTTGGTGCCCAGTCCGCCGATCCCGTAAATGACGGTGGTGTCTCCGGGGCGAACGTTGCCGGCGTTGACTGCGGTGCCCCATCCGGTCGGGACGCCGCACCCGACGAGCACCGCGCTGTCGAGTGGAAGCCAGTCGTCGACCTTTACGACCGAGTACTCAGACACGGTGGCGAATTCGGAGAAGGCCCCGAGCATGCAGAAGGCACTGTAGTCGGTGCCGTCCTTGTGCAGCCGGAAAGTGCCGTCCGGCATGCTGCCTTCGAGAATTGTGGATCCGGCATCGCAGAGGTTCTGGCGTCCGGTCGAGCAGTACCGGCAGATGCCGCAACTCGGTGTGAAGCTGCAGACCACATGGTCACCGACCACGACCTTCTTCACCCCGGGGCCGATCTTCTCGACGATGCCCGCTGCTTCGTGTCCGCCCACCATCGGATAGCGCACGGCTAGATCGCCGTCCATCATGTGCAGATCCGAATGGCACAGTCCGGCCGCAGACATCCGCAACATGACCTCCCCGGGGCCGGGATCGTCGATGTCCAGCTCCACGATCTCGAAGGGGGCGTGGGGTGCGGTCAGTACGGCAGCGCGTGTCTTCATTGTTCTTCCGATCGTTCGAGGGGGTTTCAGCTGTGCATGGTCCAGACGGACTTGGTTTCCAGATATCCGTCGAGGCTGTCAGGGCCCAGGTCACGGCCGTAGCCGGACTGGTGGTACCCACCGAAGGGAGCTGCTGGATCGGTCAAACCCCAGCCGTTGACGTAGACGGTCCCGGCCTGCAGTCGGCGTGTCATCGTCTGGACGGTGTTCACGTTCTTCGTCCAGATACCCGCGGCCAAGCCGTAGTCGCTGGCATTTGCTCGTTCGATGACCTCGTCGATGTGGTCGAAGGCAAGAACCACGAGGACCGGACCGAAGATCTCCTCGCGGACACATTCCATGTCGTCGGTCACGTTGGCGATGATCGTCGGGGGGTAGAAGTGTCCGGTCAGATCGGCGGGAACCTGCGCGGGCTGATAGACCGTGGCGCCCTCGTCCTTTGCACGTTGGACGTATCCCTGGACGCGCTCGAGTTGCGCACCGTTGGCGAGGGGCCCGAAGTCGACGCCCTCGTCGATTCCGTGTCCAATCCTCAACTGCCCTGCGATCGAGGTGAGCTGTTCGATTACCTCGTCGTGAATGTCCTTATGAACGAACAAACGGGATGGGGCACTGCAGGTCTGGCCGGAGTGCCAGAAGATGCCACCCGCAGAACCGGTCACCGCCTCCTCTACATCGGCGTCGGGGAGGATGATGTTGGCGGACTTGCCGCCCAGTTCCAGGGTTACCCGTTTGACGTCGTCTGCGGCTTGACGGGCGATGCGCTTGCCGACCTTCGTCGAACCGGTGAATGTGAGCTTATTGACCCCCGGATGGGCGACCAGTGCTTGACCAGCGGTGCCGCCGGTGCCCGGCACGACGTTGAGCACGCCGGGAGGCAGTCCGGCCTCGATGGCCAGCTCCGCCAGCCACAGCGCCGACAGGGGTGTTTCCTCGGAAGGCTTGAGGACCATCGTGCACCCGGACGCCAAGGCGGGACCGATCTTCCAACCGCACAGCAGAAGTGGGAAGTTCCACGCGGTGATCGCGCCCACCACTCCGACCGGTTCGCGTTCGGTGCGTAGGTGAATGTTGGGATGAGACACCGGGACGGTCGAACCGACGATCTTGGTGGGCCAGCCGGCGTAGTAGTGGAACGCCCGCGCGGCGAACTCGACATCGATGTTTCGTGCTGCGCCGAGAACCTTCCCCGCATCGAGGACCTCGAGCTGGGCGAAGTCGTCGGCGTGCTGGTAGATCAGATCGCCGATGCGATGAAGGATGCGTCCGCGGTCCAGTGGACTCATCTGCCGCCACGGGGCGGACTCGGTGAACGCGCGCCGGGCGGCATCGACCGCGGCGGCGACATCGTCCACTCCTCCGGAGGCCGTAACCGCGATCTGGCGGCCGGTTGCCGGGTCGAAGACGGGTATCTCCTCGCCGCTGAGCGCTGAGCGTCGTTCGCCGTCGATGAAAACGTGCGGAGCGGTTTTCAGACGCTCGACGACAGCGGAGGACAGAAGGTGATCAGTCGATGCGGTGATTGTCATCGTGCCTCTCAATGGATATGTGATACATCAGGTGTGACTCACGTTACGTCATCGAGGTGCTTCAAGTCGAGTCCGCCCAACCGCCCAGCGCGTCCGACACGCGGCCCTTCCGCCGCCTCGGCGGCACATAGGCAGAAGAGAGGCTGTTCAGGGCTATTTATCTGGTGCCACTGTTAGTGGGAGAAGCTGTCGGCTTATGACGTAACGCTGTGTCGGCGGACCGCGCTACACTAGCCAGTGTTGATGATTGATCAAATAAGGGGAGTCGATATGACAGCGTTCGACGCCGGAATCGATGTGCCGAGCAGTGCTGCACGGAACGGTGGCCGACGTGAGGACGCTCGTCCTCAGGTTCTGCGGCGGAACATGAGTGGTCAGGTCGTCGACTACATCAAGACGATGATCTTCGACGGGTCTCTGATCCGGGGGCAGCGAGTGCCCCAGGACCAAATCGCCAAAGATCTCGGGGTCAGTCGCCTGCCGGTTCGGGAAGCGCTCATCGCCCTCGAAGCCGAGGGATTGATCGACTCCGAACCGCATCGTGGTTCCTTCGTCGTTCCCATCCTGCGCGAGGACATCGACGATCACTACCGGATCTACGGAATGGTGCAGGGGCTCGCATCGCGCCGCGCCGCATCCCGGATCACCCAGCCAACGCTTGCACGGCTGCATGAGCTGCACGAACTCATGCAGAAGAGCGACGATCCTGAGCTTCTTCACAACCTGAACTGGGAGTTCCACGCCCTCATCAACCAAACGGGTGGCAGCCGGCGCCTACTGTCGGTGCTGCGGCAGCTTGCCAAGAACCTGCCACGGGCCGTATACGAGGCACCCCCCGGTGCGAGTCCCGAAGCCAATCGGAGTCACCAGAAGATGCTGGACGCTTTGGAGCGTGGGGACGGGGCAGGGGCAGACGCTGCATCGCGCGAACACGTTCAGTTCGAGGGGGAGTACGTGATCGCCAAGCTCAAGCGCGATGGGATCCTCGCCGACGACGACTAACGGCAGGCGAAAGACCAGTCAGTGGCCGGGATCACCGGACTTCCCCGTCGACGACGAGAAGAAATGGCCCTGGCGCTGGCGGGCGTCCGCCTTGTCAGTAAATCGGGTAGTCGAATCGCCGCTGGTTCAAGACGAGCGCAATGACTTCCGCCCGTGTCCGCATGCCCAGCTTGCGCAGGATGTGGCTCACATGAAAGCGCACGGTGCTCTCGGCAATGTAGAGCTGCTGTCCGATTTCTCGGTTGGACGAGCCGTCGACCAGGCACTCGAGCCCGTCGCGTTCTCGACCGCTCAATGATGCGCCGCGCGTTCCAGCGCCCCCGTCATCGGTGTCGCACGGAACGGCGATCAGCTGGCCGAGGATGTCGAGAGCTGCGCCACGGGCCGCGCGGTCATCCAGCCCATCTGATCGCAGTGCCGTCACGGCACGGTGGACAGCGAGCCACCCGGAGGCGCCGAGAACTGCCTCGTTCCGCGAATGGCAGCGGTCACGATCGGGAAGGGTTGTCGACACTTGCTCCTCTTTCAATGCTCGGACGCTCCTCGAATGTATCAAATCTATCCTTCCTCAACGATATCGTGGTGACACGTTCGGAAGACCTTTCCCCATATAGACGCAGGTAAAAGCAATTCTGAGAGAGTGCTTCGGGGGAATGTCTTGCCGAAAACGGCAGAAGACTTGATAAGTGATGCAAAAACCCGCAAACTATGTGGCGCACGCCACTGCGCGATCTCGCTCCTCCTTGAGCCCCTTTGACGTCACCAGGAGACCCCATGACAGAAATTGCCGTTGACGACGACGGTTTGCGCGAAAGACCACCAACCGCCACTCTTGCCGCGGATGATCGGCTGCGGCCCTATCACTGGGCTGTCATGGTGCTGGGGGTGCTCGGCTATGCGACCATCGCGGCCGACGCCGCAATTTTCCCCACCAGTTACCCCCTCGTCCAACAGAGCCTGGGTTTCTCCGACAGTGCCGTCGGATACATCTATGCAGGCGGATTCTTCACCTGCGGTGTCATCGCCATGTTCCTCATCGGCCCATTGACGGACCGATTCGGACGTAAACCGCTCTTCGTAGCGGCTATCGCGATTTGCTCGGCGTTCACTATTCTTACTGGATTCGCCTGGAACACAGCATCATTCGGAATTCTACGGTCGATTGCAACCATCGGTTATGTCTCGTGGGGACTGGCTACCGTCCTCATTGCGGAATCGGTACCCGCGAAGCATCGCGGATGGATGACCGGGACCGTACCAGTGGGGTGGGCCATCGGATTCGGATCATCGGCCTTCTTCTCCGAACACATCGCCGCCAGCATGGGATGGCGGGCGGTGTTCTGGATCGTCGGCATACTCCCCTTGGCCTTCGGTATCGCCGTCTCCTTCGTCATCAAGGAAACACCGCACTTCCAGGATCTCCAGCATGCCCGTCGAACTGGGGCGAGCAGGTTCCACATCGACGTCGCCAAGACGGAGAAAAGTGTGCTCTCCCAGCTGTGGGCGGCCGATATGCGTCGCCGCACCATCGGGGTGACCCTGTTCTTCCTCTTCGTCGTGCCCCAATACGCCATCATGTCCTACTTCGGACTGAGCTTCCTGCAGGGTAAGGACATTTCGTTCCTCGAGGCCAACCGGGCAATCACCTGGGCAAACTGGCTCGGGATCGTCACCATCCTCGCCGCCAGTTTCGTCACACGGGGCAAGGGTGCCCACTACACCCTCACCGCCGTCGGGGTGCTCGGATCCGTATGCGCAATCTTCATGGTGTACCTGGCGACACCGTCGACGATCGTGCCCTGGTTCATCGTGTACGTCTTGATCACCATCGGTCTCTGGGGCGGGTCCTCGAATTTTCTCCAGGAAGCCTTTCCCACGCGTATTCGTGGCACGGGCGGAGCATGGGGTTCGGGCATGTTGTGGACCAGCTACGGGACTCTCGCGCTCATCGTCGCCCCTCTGCTGACCATCTACAGCTGGAATGTGTTGGTCATCGTCTTCGGTGCCGTTCTACCGCTGATCGCGCTGATCGGCCTGCGGATGGTCCCCCGGCCGAAGGCACTCAACTCCAACCTCGAAGACCTGGTGCACTGACATGCGTTGCCGCGCAAACGGAACCAACCGGAGCCTTGCGCCCCCGTGGTCGAACGCCCTCTCCCCGACTCTCCCCACCGGCCTCCGGCCGAGCTACACGACGCACTGGTCCGAAGGAAAGAGCCGATGAACGATTTCGACGTCACAGACCATGGGCACGGCCCAGCCGTGCTCTTCAGCCACGGCACGCTCCTGGACCGGACCATGTACGCCGAGCAAACCGCTGCTCTGGCCGATCGCTACCGAACCATCGCCTACACCAGCAGGGCTGGAACGTCGGAATACGGCACTGAATACGACCTCGACTCCCTGGTCACCGATTGTCTGGAGGTCGCTGCCCGAGCAGGAGTCGACCGATTCGTACTGGTGGGAATGTCGGTGGGCGGTTTCATGGCGATCGAGTTGGCCCTGAAGTACCCGGATCGGCTGGCCGGGCTGGTCCTGATGGACACGATGGCAGACGCCTACACCAGCGAGGAGAAGGCTCAGTTCGCCGAAGTGTTCAGGCCCATGAAGAGCGAAGAGCCGATCTCCGCGAGCTTTGCACAGACCTTTGTTCCGATCATCTTCGGCCCGAAGGCCATCGCGAACCGTCCCGACTTGATCGATCGGTGGGTGCGCAAGTGGCGGACGAGATCGTCGCGGTCGGTATGGGGCGAGTACAACTCGTGGATCGGCAAGAGTGAACGCCTTTCCCGACTGTCCGAGATACAGATTCCGACCCTCATCGTGCACGGTGAGGACGACAACGGCATCGACGTCGCCGCAGCCGAACGGATGCATGCCCGGATACCGGGATCGGCTTTCGCCCGAATCCCCGGCGCGGGTCACTTGGTGACCGAGGAGAACCCCGACGCCGTGACAACGGCGCTGACCACTTTCCTAGAGGCCCTACCGCGGTGGTAGACCCAGCAGTTCAGATCTTGAGCATCCGTGGACTACCTGCTCTCCCGTCGAACGGCTTCGTCATTCGGCGCCGCGCCGAACTGGTGATCGACGGCGAGCTATCCGCATGAGTGTCGCTCGACTCCAGCCACCGTGGACCACGTCGCCGTGGCCCATCCCTCACGTTTACTGTTTTCTCTGGAGGAACCATCATGAGCGTGTCTGAAAAACGCTCCACCACAAAGATGCTGCGGGTTACCGCAGCAGGATTCGCCGGCACCGCCCTCGAATATTACGACTTCTTTCTCTACGGGACCGCCGCAGCCCTCGTGTTCGGACCGCTGTTCTTTCCGTCATACAGCCCGCTGGCGGGGACCCTCGCCTCCTTCGCGACCTTTGCGGTCGGGTTCCTGGCTAGGCCGTTGGGCAGCGTTCTCTTCGGTGGAATGGGTGACAAGGTCGGCCGGCGCAAGACGCTCGTGGTCTCGCTGTTGATGATGGGCACCGCGACGGTTCTCATCGGCGTGTTGCCGACATTCGAGCAAGTCGGCTGGTTTGCGCCGCTCCTGCTGGTCACCCTCCGATTCGTGCAAGGCATCGCGATGGGCGGGGAGTGGGGTGGAGCGGCACTGATGCTTGTCGAGCATTCACCTCCGCACAGGCGCGGGCTGTATGGCAGCACCGTCCAGATGGGGGTGCCCGGTGGACTCCTGTTGTCGACCATCGCCATCACGGTCAGTGATCACATTTCCGGCGACGCTTTCGACACCTGGGGATGGAGGATCCCGTTCCTGCTCAGCGGCGTCCTCTTCGCCATCTCGATGTTCATTCGTCTCGGCGTCGAGGAAACTCCGGACTTCACCGCACTGCAGTCCGCATCGGCCCAGCAAAGCACCCCGGTGCGTTCACTGCTGCGCAATCAATGGCGGGAAGTCGCTCTGGCTGCGGGCGTTATCGCCCCTGGAGGGATACTGTTCTATCTGGTTTCCACCTACGCCGTCTCCTACGGCACCACAGTCTTGGACCTCAGCCGCACCACGATGCTCAATGCGCTGCTCGCCGCCTCGCTCGTCTATCTGATCAGTCTGCCGGTATCCGGTCATCTGAGTGATCGGTTCTCCCGCCGTGCCGTTATTCTGACCGGGTGCGTCACCGCGCTGTTCGGAGGTTTCGTCTTGTTCGGGCTGATGAACACCGGGTCGGGCTGGGCCGCGTTCTTGGGTATCACCTTCATGCTGGCGGTGGTGCACTCGGCACTGCAAGCCCCGCAGCCGGCCTTCCTCGCGGAGCGATTCAGTGTCGATGTCCGGTTCAGCGGCGTCGCGTTGAGTCAGGCGCTGTCAGTCAGCGTCATCGGAGGCACCGCCCCGTTCATGGCGACGCTGTTCTACAGCTGGACACACTCGACCTGGCTGATCTGTACCTGGCTCGCACTCTGGAGCGTGGCTGGGGCCGTCTCGACGATCGCGCTCAGCAGGAGACCATGCGCGATCGACGATGCCGACCAGCTCCCGGCCGATACCGACCGGGACCCCCGACTCGGTGCGTCACGACAACTGACCGGCAACCACGAATAGTTCCGTGGATGCGGATAGCTCCGCGGATAGCACATCCGCGGAGCTATGCGCCGGGGGTGCCCAGCGCGCCACCGACATAACGCCACTCGATCCGGCCACGCAGCCCGCCGAGAATCTCATCCGGTGTCGTCCCGAGCGCGTGCGCCCACTCTTGCGCCCCCGCGGTGCCGCCCACAGTTCCCCCGAACAACACCGCGCGATCTCCCTCCGCGACATCGTTGTTCGTCCCGAGGTAGACCAGTATTTGATCCATGCACACCCGCCCGACCTGGGGTCGCCACCTGCCGCCCAGCAGCACCGACATACGGCCACCCAGTGCACGCGGAATCCCGTCCGCGTACCCCACAGGCAGCAGTGCGATCGAACAGTCCCTCTCTGCCACCCACCGGAACCCGTACGACACGCCGTCGCCCGCCGCGATCTTCTTCACCAGCGCCACCTCCGCCGACAAGGTCAGGGCCGGAACCAGTTCCGCTTCGAGGGCAGAACCCGTCGGCGCGACGCCGTACAGACCGAGGTCGGCGCGGACCAGGTCGAAGTGCAAGTCATTGCGCCTCAGCGTGTGTGCGCCGGCGAGATGGGCGATCTCGAAGGTCACACTGGCCGCGCGTGCGGACTGTAAGTATTCGAGAAAATGGTCGCGGTGTCGATCCATCACAGCGTCGGCATTCGTGTCGCCGCCGGTCGAGGAGTAGATGCCGCGAACGTGCACTATCCCCTCCGATTGAGCGGCGCGTAGCGACCGGAGCAGATTTGCCCAGTGCGGGACCCGGTGGGGGGAACGACCGCAGTCGACGGCTACCTGGACCGTCGCAGTTGTTCCTCGCCGTGCCGCCGCCGTCACGGCCGCCACCTGATCGGCGGATTCAACCGTTACTGCGATGCCGGTTCGGATTCCCGCATCGAGACAGTCGTCCCCGATCCCTTGTACGGGCGCGAACGCCAGGACTGGGGCGCCGATACCGGCCCGGTGAAGGGCGCACCCTTCGGCGATCGTCCGAACCCCCAGTTCCCGCGCTCCAGCCGCCAAGGCGGTGGCCGCGACCGGCACCGCACCGTGGCCGTACGCGTCAGCCTCGACTACCGCCATCAACGGCGCCGTCCCGGCCCGAGCGGTCAGTGCTCTCGTGTTCCGGGAGACGGCGTCGAGGTCGACACAGGCCTCGATGGCAGGTCGCCGGCCTTCGGGAGATGCGGCGCTGCGAGCGATATCTGTTTTCGAGTGGAAGGCTGACATGGTTAGGGCCCTCGATTCGATGGCAAGCGGCCACCCGCATAGGGGGGTGGGGGAGGACGGGCAGTGCCTCGGACGAGGCTGCGAATTCTGCCTGACACCTTACTCGGCCACTACTTCGGTCATCGGGCGTGCAATTGACCGCGTTCGGCGCCAGGTCGGTCGGCGACCAGATTATCCTCGATGCAGTAGGCGAGGTGGGTGATGAGCCGTTTCAAGGCGCCAGGTGCCGGTTCGAGGTTGTAGATGGCCGAGACCGATCCGGGGGCAACACAGCGTGACGAGACTTCAGAGATCGCCGCGGAGCTGGCGGCGGAGGGATTCGAGTGCGCCAGCGAGATCGGACGGGGCGGCTTCGGGGTGGTGTACCGCTGCGATGAGCGGACTCTCGATCGCGTCGTCGCGGTGAAGGTGCTCACCACCTATCACGACCCGGAAGGTGTGGCCCGCTTTCTCCGTGAGCAGAAAGCAATGGGACGCCTGTGCGGGCACCCCAACATCGTCACGATCTATCGTGTCGGAACGACGAGCACCGGCCGCCCGTACCTCGTCATGCACTACCACGAGCCTGGCTCCCTCCAGGCACTGATCGCGTCGGGTCCGATTCCCTGGACCCGTGTCCTGCACCTCGGTATCGAGGTGGCCGGCGCGCTCGAGGCGGCCCACCAGCAATCCGTCCTGCACCGAGACATCAAACCCGCGAACATCTTGATCGACACCTTCGGAGAGCCGCAGCTGACAGATTTCGGCATCGCCCGCATTACCGGCGGATTCGAGACCACGGCCGGTGTGGTGACCGGATCACCCGCCTATACCGACCCCGACGTGCTGCTCGGGGATCCCCCCAGCCCGGCCAGCGATATCTATAGCCTCGGAGCGACCCTGTTCTGCGCGCTCACCGGGCACGCAGCCTTCGAGCGGCGCAGCGGAGAGCCTCTGATCGCCCAGTTCCGGCGCGTCACCAGTCCGACCGGCCCCGTGCTACGCGACTGGCAGGAAGGCATCCCCGAGGAGCTCCGCACCACGATCGAGCACGCCATGGCCCGCGATCGCGGCAACCGTCCCCGCTCGGCTGCCGACTTTGCAAACCAGTTACGCCGCGCCCACCACAACGTCGAGCGAAGCGCACCCGAGGGGATCGCGCCAGAATTGAGTGCCGATCCGGAATACACGTCACCAGCGTCCGGGTTCCGATCCCCGGCACCGCACTTGCGGACCCCGACACACTCCGGTCGGTACTCGGCACCTCCCACACCCTCGACCAGATTCCGACCACCACCACCGAGCCGAATCCTGGTCACCCGTGCCCGCCTGATGCAGGCCCTCCACACCGATCGACGGCGGCGCCTGACCGTGATCCACGCACCCACCGGCTACGGAAAGAGCACCGCCGCGGCGCAGTGGCTCCGCCGGCTCGCCGATGAGAACATCGCCACCGCATGGTTGACCATCGACCGAGACGACAACAATCCCCTCTGGTTCCTCGCACATCTCATCGAAGCCGTCACCACTCCATTGCCGGACTTGGCGACCGAATTGCGTGACACCTTCGAAGCGCACGGTGACCACGCGTGCCCGCACGTGCTGACAACGTTGATCAACACACTGCACGACCAAGACCAACGCCTGGCCCTCGTCATAGACGACTGGCATCGGGTCTCGGATCCCTCGAGTGTGGCGACTCTGACGTACCTACTGGACAACGGTTGCCACCACATCCAGGTCATCGTGACCAGTCGCGCCAAAACAGGACTGCCGATGAGCCGGATGCGCGTTCACGACGAACTCGTCGAGATCGATTCGGCAGCATTACGATTCGACGAAGAAGAAACACAAAACTTCCTTACCGAAACGTCGGGACTGGATTTGGCAACAGTCGACATCGCCAACCTGGCGAGGTCGACCGACGGCTGGGCCGCCGCCATACAGCTGGCGTCGATCTCCCTGCGCTCCTCCGCGGACCCCACCCAGTTCATCGCCCACCTCTCGGGCCGCCACCAAGCGATCGGGGATTTCCTCGCCGAGAACGTCCTCGACTCCATCGACACCGACACGCGCGCATTTCTGCTGGCCACCGCCATCCCCGACCGCATCTGCGCCGACCTGGCTTCAACCCTGACCGACGTGCGCCGCGGTCAGGCGATGCTCGAGCGGATCGAAGAGCGCGACCTGTTCCTGCGCCGAGTCGACGACGAAGGACACTGGTTCCGTTACCACCACATGTTCGCCGAATTCCTGCGGGGCCGCCTCGACACCGACTTTCCCGGGCGATCGACGCAGTTGCATCGATCCGCATCCACCTGGTTCGCCGAGCACCACTTCCTCAGCGAAGCGGTCGATCACTCACTGCGTGCCGGTGATACGGCCGGTGCGGTGGAACTGGTCGAACGCGACGGGACGAATCTGCTCGAGCACTCGCAGATGTCGACGTTGCGTGGACTTGTCGACAAGCTGCCGACCGACAGCACAATATCGAATCCGCGGTTGCAGCTCGCCGCCGCGTGGTCAAACATCCTGCTCTACAACCCCGACCCCGCTCTGCAAGCACTCGACCGCGTCGATGCAGCGCTCATCCACCTCGACGACGCGGAGTCCTCCGCGCTGGCTGCCGAAGCGTCGGTGATCAGAGCAGTCGTGGAATTGCGCGCCGACCGAGCCTCTCGCATAGACGACTTGGTGCGTCAGTGTCTCGATCACCCCGATGACCTCAGGCCATGGGTCGTATCCGTCGCGGCGAACGTCGCGACGTTCGCGAAGATCTGCCGGGCGGACTACCGCGCTGCCCACGCCCTCCAGCAGTGGGCCGCAACGTATCACCAGCGGAACAACGGACCGTACAACTCGGTGCACGGACACTGCTGGGTCGGTATAGCCGCCTTCGAGCAACTCGATGTGAACTTGGCGGAGTCGAGTTTCCGGACCGCGATGAAGATCGCTCAGCAAGTGGATGGACGTCGGTCCTACACAGCTCGGTTAGCTGGCGGGCTCCTCGGTGAAGTTCTGTACGAAAGGGGCGAGATTGTCGAGGCCGAGCGGCTACTCGACGACGGATACGATCTCGGACCGCACGCGGGCGCCGTCGATTTGAAGATCGCCCGGTACGTCGTCGGAGCCCGGATCAAAGCGCTTCGGGGCGACCGGCAGGCGGCGGTCCAACGACTGGACGAGGGAGCACGATTCTCCACGCAGATGCATCTGCCGAGGCTCTACAGCGCCATCGTCAACGAAGCGGCGCGCCTGGACCTTGTCCTGCCGTCCTCAGGTGTCTCACAACCTGCGGATCTCACCTACGCCGAACGGGCGGAGCAGGTGTCCGGTCTCGATGGGGTGATCGCGCAGAACGAGGAGGAGGCGGCAATCCGGCGGTTGGTGCGAACCGGATCGTCGGCGAATGCGGGCCTCGCATGTCAGTGGGCGGGAGAGTGGGCGGACCGCCTGGCGGACAGCGAACGCCACCGGGCTGCACTGCGAGCCCGCCGGCTGCTCGCCGGCTGCCTCGCCGCATCCGGCCGCAGCGCAGAGGCCCGAAATGTGCTCACCGGGGTAGTAGTTCGATGCTCGAAGGCCGGGTTGGTGCGTTTTCTCGCCGATGGGGGCGTACACGTCATGGACACCCTCCGGCACATCGTCGACAACGGCCGTCCGCCTACCGATCCGCCGCCGCTGTCGTCGGACGTTCCACGCGACTTCCTGTTGGCCGCGCTCGCGGCTGATGCCAGCCTGCCGTGAGCCCGTTACCGTAGGGATGACACCGCACCCTCGGTGCTGTGTTGAATCGATCGGCGGGCCGCGGTTCCCGCGGAAGAGGCGAGGATCAAGCCGGCCCCGATGGCGAGCCAGATGGCTGCGACAAGCATGCCGATCCGGAAACCCCACGGGCTGACCACCGAGGCGAGGGCAGGTCCGGCGCTGGCACCGAGAAAGGTGAAGGATCCGTATAGTGCCGTTGCACCGCCCGTTTCTTCCGGACGTATTTGCGCTAGAAGTGATTCGACGATGGCCGACGCCGTGACGGAGACGGCCGCCACGAGCAGCGGCACCGTGATCGACAATGCCGTCAGGGAGTCCGACGACATCGATCCGGCGGCCACGGACATCGCCGCCACACCCAACGCCGCCGCGCCCCGGCGGGCCGGTCGCCACCGCCGCAACACTCGACCCAGAAATGGAATGACGAGCAGCGCCGGCACGGTGATCAAGCGCAGCACCTGCAAGGCCTCGGGGTTTTCGGCAACCGACGGCGGGCCCACCAGCGAGATGGTGGTGAAGACGCTGACATACCCCCCGAGGAAAGTGGCCGCAGCACCAAACAGCGCGACCAACCGCCATCTGCCCAGAATCGTCACCAACACCCGGAAAAGTTGCGCACCACGGGCGTGGTCCATGGGCCGCGGCCGCGGAACCAACACGACAACGGCCGCGGCCGCGAGCATGAGCGCGGCCGCACCGACCACAAAGACGACACGCCAGCCCGCAGCAGCTGCGATCATCTGCGCGGCGACAGGAACGACCGCCGCGGCGCCGAGGAAACCGCTGGTCAACCAACTCAAAGCAACCAGGCGGTGGCGCGGATCCAAGCTCTCGGCGATATATGTGAAGGCGGCGGGGGCGAAGGCGGCGGCCGCGCAACCCTGCCCCGCTCGAGCGACCAACTCCAGAAGGAGTGTGGAAGGTAGAGCTGCCAGCACCGTGGTGACCGCCGCGGCGCACAGTCCCACGGACATCACGGTATGAGGCCCGAACCGCGACGCCAGCGGCCCCGCGGCGAGGAAGCCGACAGCATAGGCGACCCCGAACACAGTCGAGGTAGCTGTCACGCGTGCAGAATCGACATCGAAGGAGGCGGCCATCTGCGGTAACAACGCCAGCACCGAGTACATCTGTCCTACTGCGGCGATGGCTGTAGTGGTGAGAATGACGATGACTCGTCCGGGCGGCGCATATCGAACAGGGATGCCGATCGAACCGATATCGGTGCTCGGCTTCAGGCCCACACCGCCTCCTTTGGGTTTCCTGATGGGCGAGCTGTGGGATAGACGCCCTCGAACGGGGCCGGCCCAGTACCGGACAGTGCCCTGCCGATCACCGTTGCCTGCGTAGGTCCATGCGGTAGGTGTAGCGGCGGGGATTGAGACGGGAGGCGGTGAACTCGACCGGCCGCCCCCCGGCGTCGTGGTACAGCCGCTCGATGAGCAAGACGGCGTCCCCCTCCGAGCATCCGATCAATTCGCTCTCCGCCTCTTCGGCTTGGGTGGCGTGGATGCTCTGAGTTGCCGAGACGATGCCCTCGGGCAGTATCCGCTCCGCCGATTGAATGATCGTGCTGTCGGTCTCCCATACTCCCTGCTCGATCACGTTGTCCGCCAGTGAGGAAGCCATGTAATGCCGGGTCAAGGCGAAAGGCGCATGGTTGTAGCAGCGTTGGACGAGTGCGCAGCGGACGTCTGAGCTATCGACGCCAAGGTCACGGGCGATCGCGGGCTCGTTCACCCCGCGCCGGAAAGGTTCGAGTAACCGAGTGGTGGTGCCGGGCCAGCTCATGATTTCGTCGAGCGATCCGATCGCACGCTGATAGCGACCTGAGTTCGTCTCGTGCCCAATCAAGTACGTGCCACTGCCCTGAATGCGGTGCACCATGCCTTCCTCGACCAGGTGACCGATCGCTTGCCGGATCGTGTGTCTGCTGACACCGAAACTCTGCCGAAGTTGGTCTTCGGTGGGCAGCTTGTCTCCCACGGCGTACTCACCGCGTTCGGCTCGCCGCCGAAGTTGTTCGGCGACGAGCCGGTACGCGGGACGCTTCAGATACGAATGCGTCTCCACAATCAGGCCTGTCTGTCAGTTCCTCGCGGAGGGTGCTTCGTCACTGAACAGCGACACCCCACGGGTCTCGGGCAGATACCGCAGCAGGAGCATGAACGACAGCGCTGCGATCGCGACGAGGTAGAAGGCGGGGGCGACGACGAGCGCTGCTGCTGCCGCGATGGCGGTAGCGATGAACGGGCCGGGACCGCCGATGAGAGCCTGCGCGACGTTGAAGCCGATCGAGCTACCCGTCACCCGCAGTCGGGCCGGGAAGAGCTCGACCATGACAACTCCGAGCATTACATTGGCCAGTGCCTCGAAGGCCGCGAAAATCACCAGGCCGATCAAGGCGAGGTACCAGGTGCCGGTCGAGAGCAGCGCGAAGCAGGGGACCGCGGTCAGCGCAATGCCGCCGGCGCCGAGCAGCATCGTGCGTCGTCGGCCGATGCGGTCGCCGATCATCCCGGCCACGGGGCACATGAGTGAGTAGATGAGCAACCCGAGCACCGCGAGTTCGAGGGCGGAGGTCTTGGTCATGTGGACCTCGACAGTGAGGAAGGTGACCACGAAGGTTGCGAGGTAGTAGAAGCCGAGGCCGGTCACCGCGGTGCAGACGAAAACCAGCAGGATTCCGGATCGGCTGTGCTTGCCCGCGTTCCGCAGCGGGGCGTGCTCGACCTCGTGAGCGCGCTGGAGCTCCTTGAACACGGGAGTGTCCTCGAGGCGGAGGCGGACGTAAAGGCCGAGGACCGCCAGCGGGCCCGCGACGAGGAAAGGGACACGCCAACCCCACGTGGTCATCTGGTCGTCGGACAACAGGGTGGTCAGCAGCAAGGTCACCGCACCCCCGGCCATGACCCCGATGCCGGCGCCGGCGGAGACCACACTGCTCCACAGCCCGCGCCGGCGGGCCGGTGCATATTCGACGAGGAAGGCAGCTGCGCCGGCGTACTCGCCACCCGCGGAGAAACCCTGGGCGCACCGAAGGAGCACCAGAAGAGCGGGAGCAGCGAGGCCGATGGTGGCGTAGGTCGGCAGGATACCGATGCCGATGGTGCAGATACCCATGACGACGATTGAGAGTGAGAGCGCCGCGCGGCGACCGGCGCGATCGCCGAAAGCTCCGATCAGCAGCCCCCCGAGCGGACGAAAG
The DNA here is from genome assembly GCF_042738615.1 of Rhodococcus sp. NPDC059968. NCBI lineage: Bacteria > Bacillati > Actinomycetota > Actinomycetes > Mycobacteriales > Nocardiaceae > Rhodococcus > Rhodococcus sp. NPDC059968. Next base: position 15,785 of record NZ_JBHWUE010000078.1, on the reverse strand, counting down.
AGGAACGCGACGCCGAAAACGGCGAGGGAGGCCAAAAGCGACGTCGTGGCGTCGCCGGAGGGAAAGAAGAGCGCTCCGATGGTCGCGGCCAGAAACCCGTACACCGCGAAGTCGAACCACTCGAGGAAGTGGCCGATGCCCGCGGCAATGGCGACGCGTCGGGACACCTTGGGTGCCAGGGTCCCCGATGTGGTCAGCGCATCAGTCGTCGGTGCATCTCCCGGAATCGTGGGGGGTAACGGCGATACGGGGGGTGGGTTCGTCATCGAGGTCTCCTCGGGAAGCGTCGTGGATTTCTTTCGCCACGACGTGAATTTGGTCCTGCGGGAATCTGATCGGTGTTTCGGCGCGCCCATGATCCTCCGCCTGGTAACCACAGTGAAGTGGGCCACAGTTGTACGGATGACTTGAAGTTAGTCAGGGTTGGTGCTTGCGTCAACCCCTCGTAGGTTGCGGGCTGGTTCCGGCATGAAAACCAGACGAATGAAATACTGTGACCTGGGTATTTACTGCAAGTGGCAGCTAGGTCATAGGCGCAACGGGGAGGGGTCGGGTTCGATTCGCGTCGCGATTGACAGATGCGAGGGTTCGCAATAGTGTTTCAAGTCATACGGACAAATTCTTGCGAGGGCGGTGGTTGGATCCGCGTCCGCGGGCCCCTCCCGCAGCAACCGCAACTGACGTGTCCACGATCATGGAAAGGATGTGCGCATGGCTGGCAGCACGATCGCCGAACGACTCGGCGTCTTCGCCGCGGGTCTGGAGGTCGATGCGATTCCACTACCGGTCATCGAGCGGGCCACAGGGTGCCTCCTCCACGCCTTGGCGGTGGGAATGGCCGGCTCGGCCGCCGGCTTCGGGCTACAGGCTGAGCAGGCCAGCCCTGGTGTGAGCTCGCCGCCGATCAAGGAGGGATACGCCCGCTCACTGGTGACCGGGCAGTGGCATCCGGCCTCGACGGCGGCCTTCATCAACGGAGTGCATCTGCATGCCCGGGCGCAGGAAGACACACACGGCACGTTCCATCCAGGTGTGAGCGTCATACCCGCCGCCCTGGCGGCCGCAGAGTCCAGCGCTGTCGACGGCCGCACTCTGCTGGCGTCGGTTGTCGCAGGCTACGAGGTGGGCATTGCACTGTCGGGGCCGCTCACGGACCTGACCACCCCGCCCTTTCGCGCGACGGCGGTCTTCGGTCCGGTGGCTGCCGCTGCTGCCGTCGGACGGATCCGCGGACTGAACGGCGAACGCATGACCGCCGCATTGGCGATCGCCGCATCGATCTCGGGTGGCACGTCCGAATCGTTCGGTGCGGGAACCGACGAGTGGCACTTCCAGTCGGGGATCGCGGCGACGAGCGGGCTGATGGCGGCGCAACTCGCCGAAACCGGGGTCACGGGGTCACGGACGGCGTTCGAAGCCGAAGCGGGATTCCTCGACTGCTTCTCGCGATCGCGGGAGTCTGCGGAAACGCTCGCCCGCGAGCTCGGGCGGTCCTGGAACACACTCGCAGTGACCTTCAAGCCGTACCCGGTGTGTGCGTTCAATCAGGCGCCGGCCATGCTCGCAGTGCGGCTTCGCGAGTCCGGTCTCCACGCCGACGAGGTCGCGTCGATCCGGCTGCGGATGAACGAACGCGAAGCCACCTATCCGGGCATGCCCTCGCGGGGGCCCTTCACCAGTACCGCACAGACACTGATGAGCGCCAGATTCGCCTTCGCGACCGGTCTCGTCCACGGCGACATCACCTACGACCTGCTGCAACACTTCACCGATCCCCAGGTACTCGACCTCATCGGCAAGATCGACCTCGTAGCCGGGCCGGGACGCCCAGCGAAAACCGCACACGCCACCGTGATCCTGGTCGACGGGACCACGGTCCACGACGCCATCGAGGACTCCGACGCAATGCTGTCGTGGGACATGGACGGCGTCATGCGCAATGCCGAACGCCTCGCATCCGAGATCCCGCTGTCAACAGAGGAATTAGAGACCTTGGTTGACAGCGTGGCCACATTGCCGCAGGCCACTTCCGTCGACCCGTTGATCCGGGCGACATTGGCGGGAATCTCCGTCGGAACGTGAAGACTCCATTCCCTCACCTGCTTAACGTGCGCGGTACATCGAAGCCGCCACCGCCCCCCCATGTGACAGTGCCGGGCACTCGGTCCGGCCGTGAAACGAGAAAGAGCACAATGACCGAGAACGTCGTCGCCATCGCCGACAGGCGAAACAGCGAACTCCAACACCGAAAGATGTACATCGACGGCAATTGGGTCGATGCGATCTCCGGAGAGGTTTTCGAGACCATCAACCCGTACAACGGGCAGGCCTGGGCCACCGCGCCACTCGCTGGACCGGCCGACGTGAAGAAGGCGGTCGACGCCGCACGCCGAGCCCTGTCCGGGCCGTGGGGATCGATGTCCGCGGCGCAGCGAGGCGTCCTGATCCGCAGGCTGGCCGCGCTGATCGAACCCCACGCAGACGAGCTCGCGCGCATCGAGACCACCGACAACGGCAAGGTCATCCGCGAGACCCGCGGTCAGATGGCCGGGCTACCGGCGACCTACGAATTCTTCGCCGGCGCTGCCGACAAGATTTTCGGTGACACCATCTCGGCGCCCCAGACGAACTTCTTCACCTACACACGCCGCGAGCCGATCGGCGTGGTCGCCGCAATCCTGCCCTGGAACAGCCCACTGTTCCTTTTGGCAAGCAAGCTCGCGCCCGCATTGGCCGCCGGTTGCACATTTGTCGCCAAGCCGGCGGAGCAGACGCCGTCCTCGACCCTCGAGTTCGCCAAACTCATTGATGAAGCCGGTTTCCCGCCGGGAGTGTTCAACGTCGTCACCGGCGCCGGGGACACAGGAGCCGCGCTGACCGCCGAACCCGGGGTGGACAAAGTCACCTTCACCGGATCGACTGCCACCGGAATCGCGGTCATGAAGAGCGCCGCGGACCACATCGCGGAAGTCACCCTCGAGCTCGGCGGCAAGTCCCCGAACATCATCTTCCCGGACGCCGACATCGATGCGGCCGTCAACGGGGTGATGGCAGGGATCTTCGCGGCCACCGGTCAGACCTGCATCGCAGGAAGTCGGTTGTTGGTCCACGAATCGATCCGCGACGCCGTCGTCGAACGGCTCGCTCAACGCGCACCCCAGATCAAGATGGGTGATCCGCTCGACATCGAAACCGAGATGGGCCCCATCGCTTTCGCCGAGCAACTCGAGAAGGTTCGCTTTTACGTCGACCTGGGTGTCAGCGAAGGCGCCACGGTGGTGTGCGGCGGAGAGCGTCCACAGGACACCGATCTCGCCGACGGATACTTCTTCCAGCCCACCATCCTCAGCGGCGTCGACAATTCGATGCGCGTGGCACGGGAAGAAATCTTCGGACCGGTGCTGTCGGTCATCACCTTCACCTCGGAAGAAGAGGCGGTCCAGATCGGCAACGACACGACCTACGGACTCGCCGCGGCGGTGTGGACCAAAGACGTCCAACGCGCACACCGAGTGGCGCACCGCCTCAACGCCGGCACGATCTGGATCAACTCCTACCGTGTGCTCGCCAACAACGTCCCCTACGGCGGCTTCGGGCAGAGCGGCATCGGCCGCGAAAACGGCATCGAAGGCCTCGACGCATACCTGCAGACCAAATCCATCTGGGTCGAACTCACCGGCGAAAGCCGCGACCCCTTCAAACTCGGCTGAGCGCACAAGGAGCACAAACTGATGACTACCACCTTCGACATCCCCAAGACCAGCCGGGCGGCGGTGCTGACCAAGCACAGCGAGCCGCTCGAGATCCGCGAAATTCCTGTGCCTCAGACCCTCGAACCGGGCGCACTCCTGGTCCGGGTCGAAGCCGCGACGGTGTGCGGATCAGACCTGCACCTGTGGGATGGCTCCCTCGGCGGCAGCCAAGCGCTGGATCTGCCCGTCATCCCCGGACACGAAATGGTCGGCAAGGTGATCGCATTCGGCGACGGGGCCGAGCGGGACACCTTCGGTACACCGCTCGAGATCGGCGATCGCATCTGCTTCACCCACGCTTCGTGCAACCAGTGTGACCACTGCCGGTTCGACAACCAGCCCACCCTGTGCACCAACCGTCAGTACTACATGTTCACCAACTGTGAGCGTCCCCCCTATCTAGTCGGCGGCTTCGCCGAGTACGCCTACGTCTTCCCCAACTCGGGACGAGTGCGGGTGCCGGACGAGGTGGAAACCTCCTGGGCATCGGCGGCCAGCTGCGCATTGCGAACAGTCGTGCACTCGTTCGAGCGCATCGGCAAGATGAACCCTTGGGAAACCGTCGTTATCCAGGGCGCCGGCCCGCTCGGTCTGTTCGCGACCGCCCTCGCCGATCATCTCGGCGCCGGGCGAATCATCACCATCGGAGCTCCCGACAACCGCCTCGCCATCGCCAAGCAGTACGGGGCCACCGACCTCGTCTCCGTCGCCGAACATCCCGAACCCGAAGACCGGATCGCCGCGGTGCGCGACCTGCTCGGCGGCCACGGCGCCGAAGTGGTGTTCGAGTTCTCCGGTGCACGCACCGCGTTCACTGAAGGTCTGGGAATGATCAAGGAAGGTGGCCGCTACATGGTCACCGGCCAGATCGACGGCCCCGGCAAGGAAGTCCCGGTCCGTCCCGGCTTCATCACCCGACAGCAGCTGACCATCATGGGGACCTGGTCCGGACACATCGCCGAGTACCGCAAGGCTCTCGAATTCATGAAGAACACGCACGGCAAGTACGACTTCGGCGCACTGGTCCCGAACCGGTACCGGCTCGACCAGGCGACCGAGGCGCTGACGCGGATGCGGGCGCAGGAGGACATCAAGCCGATGCTCGTCCCGCACGGAACCGAAGGAATCTGACGTGAGGCCCCTCGACGGCATTCGGGTGCTCGAGATGGGCCAGTACATCGCCGCCCCCTACTGCGCGATGATGCTGGCCGACCTGGGCGCGGAGGTCATCAAGATCGAGCGGCCCGACGGCGGCGATCCGCGCAGAATCTACGATCCGCTCGAGCAGACCGAGACCGGGTCCATGAGCGGCGGGTTCCTGAGTTACAACCGCAACAAGAAGTCCGTCACCCTGGACTTGCGTGAAGAAGGCGACCGGGCGCGGTACCGGGCATTGGCGGCGACCGCCGACGTCGTCGTGGAGAACCTCCGTCCGGGGGCAGTCGACCGCATGGGCGTGGGGTACGACGCGCTCAGGGAGGTCAATCCACGCCTGATCTACTGCGCCATCAGCGGATACGGCCGGTTGTCGACACATCGGGGTGAATTCGCCGAACGGCCGGCCTTCGACACCGCAATCCAGGCGATCGGCGGGCTGATGGCGGTGACCGGAGAACCGGGGGGCCCGCCGCTTCCGACGGTGACCGGATTCGCAGACGTCTTCACTGCGGTTCATGCCACCGTCAGCGTGCTCGCCGCCCTTCAGGGACGTCAGCAGACCGGTACGGGTGCGTTCGTCGATCAGAGCATGTACGACTCGGTGGCGTCCTTGCTCGAACGCGAACTCATGCTGTGGGATTTCACGGGCGAGCATCGAGTGCGCGGGGTGGATCGCTATTCTCCACTCGGGGCCCTCGAAGCCGAGGATGGTTATGTTGCACTGATTCTGCCCACCCATGAGATGTGGCGGCGGCTGTGTGTGGCAATCGAGCGGCCCGACCTGCTCGACCATCCGCTGCTGGACTCGGTCATTCACCGGGCCGAGAACTTCGCATCGGTGATCCGCCCCGAAGCTGAACGGTGGACACGGTCCCGCACGCGCCGTGAGATCGTCGAGCATTTCGCCTCGCATGGGCTTCCCGCCGGAGAAAGCCAGACCATCGACGAGCTCTACCAGTGCCCACACCTCGACGCGCGTCGCATGTTCCTCGAGATCGACGATCCGTATGCCGGTCGTCGTCGGATGATCCGGACACCGTTCCTGACCGACACCTACGAGGAGCCACGTACCGACTCGGCACCGCAGCTCGGCGAGCATAACGACGAACTGCTTACGGAGGTGGAACCGACCACCGCCTGACGCACCCCACCGACATGGGTCGGCGGGGGCACCAGCACCGCCGCGATAGGGCCGACATCGGTATCGCTGGTGTGCTCTGGTGACAGACATCCGCCGGTTGCCCAACTCCGGCGGCGGAAGGACGAGTATGGAGGTGCGATCGCAAACGGTCTCACCTCCATACTCGATTGATCGGTATCAATTCTTGAACTACAAATGACGAGACGGTGCCTGTCGCCTCGAATAGTCCAGTGTCGCAGTAGATCAGCAATGACGAGTGACCTCCGTTGAAGATTCATCCGGACGAGCGCTAGTGTGGTGGATGGAACCCTGCCGATTGCAGCAGGGAGAAGGAGGGCCCCGTGGTGACGAACAAGGTAACTCCCGCGGAGCGTGGTGTCCCGGCATACAAAGTGTTGGCCGAGAAGTTGCGGACCGACATCGAGGCAGGTGTCTACTCGGTCGGAAGAAAGATGCCCACCGAAAGCGTGCTGCAGTCGGTCCACAACGTCAGCCGCCACACGGTGCGCGAAGCCCTGCAGATTCTGCTCTCCGACGGGCTTATCTACCGCGTGCAAGGCAGCGGAACCTACGTGAGCGGCCGCCAACAGGACACCCGGGGCCGCTACGTCCGCTCGATCGGCTCCCTCGACGAAATCATCGTCTGGCCCGACACGAACACCGAGGTGATCGAACCATTCACGGTCGTCGTTGAGCCCTCCATCGCGTCCCGATTGGAATTGCCGTACATCGAGGTCAGCAAGGCCACCGTTCGTCGCTCCTTCGAGGGGATCCCCTTTGTCCTGACACGCCACTACGTCGAACCCGACCTCGGGGCGAAACTGGCCGCGGACGGGGTCCCGTCGGTCGGCGAGGGAACCGTGATCGGGGCCGCCGAAAAATTTCTCACCAAGCCGATCATGGGCGCACGGCAAGAGATCACCGCCATGAACGCCCCGGAGCACGAAGCCGAGCTGATCGGATGCCAGGCAGGAGAAGCCATACTGCTTATCGAGCGCCTCTACTACGACGCCGACGGGAAATTCGTGGAATTCACGTCCTCTCACTTCAATCCGCGCCGGTACTCGTACCGCATGGAATTGCGGCGGCGAGGATCCTGAGAACGAGGAACTGAACCTGTGGCTCGCCGCGGCCGAGCGGGGCGAGCCGACACATCCGGTTTCCGCGACTGCGGCAGGGTTGCCTGGCCAGGGCGTGAGGAACCTCCGGGCGCGATAGGTTGCCGAATTCGACCGTGATCTGGATCAAGGCCTTGTTCTCCGTGGCAATGGCGGTCCGGTGTTCGTCCCAGGCAGAATGCTCGCCACTGGCCCGGGTTATCGGCTTCGTGCAAAGTCCGAAGTCCCACTGGTCTCGACATCGTTCGCCTTCCAGCACATCTCGACGAGCAGGAGCCGTCACAGAGATGGTTGCTACGGCTCCACGATCGGCCTATTCACAAAGGACGTCACCGTCGAGCTCAGTGTCGCCTCGGTGGTATCCAGCAGCGACTGGACCCGCAAGAACGCGGAGTCGTCGATCTCGTGTCGTTCGAACGTGGTCAGAAGCCGACTGCACTGGACAGTGAGAATCGCCTGCTGCATCGTCTGTATCTGTATCTGTATCTGCAGCGACACTGGATCCTCCTGCCGGACCGTCAAGGCACGCAGATGCTCCCGCAACTCGGCGCCGAGCCGATCGGCGGGAAGGAGGGCGCGGTCGTGCTGAGCCGGATCCGTCACATACCGCAGCCCGCTGTCCGGCAGATTCGTCGATAGGGTCATAGCGAGCCCATGTGATCACGCGCGGCAGGGACATGCCCTGCCCGAACAGGGTCACGACAATCACACCAGCAGTGATGAACACGATCAGACTCTTGTACTCGAAGGGGCGCCCATCTGCCATCGTGTCTGGACCTGCGAGCGCGGCGGCCAGTGACACCCCTCCACGGACACCGGACCATGCGAGCGGAAAACGCTCCCGCGCACTGATCCGGCGTGAAACCTGACTACCGCGGCGGTCGATGGCCCGAAACACGGAAGGCACCGTGTAGAAGTACAGCAGCCGACAACCGAACACACCGAGACCGGCCAAGCCCACCGCCGCCAACCCCAACGTCAACGATTGAGGCGCCAGATCAGCGACAACAGAGGGGATTTGCGTCCCCACCAACACGAACAGTGCCGAGTTGAGCACATAGGTCGTCAGTGACCAAAACGGCTGGGTTTGCATTCGAGTGGCTGGCGGAATGACATGCGGCCCACGCCGGGCCAGCAGGAAACCCGCCGTCACCACGGCAATGACACCCGAGGTATGTATCTGATCGGCAAGCAGATACACCACAAACGGCGTCAAGACACTGAGCACACTCGAGAGCATCCAGTCGCGGAGAAACTGGTGAGCGATCAGCGCGGCCCCCGCGACGGCGGCACCGAACACCACTCCACCGAGATAGCTTGCGGTGAACTTCCAGCCGATGTGCAGCAGATCGAAATGGTGCGCGCCGATCGCGACCGGGACGGCGGTGGCCAGAAGAGCCAGCGCAGTCCCGTCGTTGATGAGGCTCTCAGCTCGAAGCAACGTCATGAATCGTGGCGGAAGGAGGTGCGCGAGGGCGGCAATGGCGGCGGCATCGGTCGGGGCGAGGACGGCCCCGATGACGAACGCAACAGACAACGGAGTGTGCAGGATCCAATGCAGGCAGGCGGCCACCGCGACAGTCGTGGCAACCACGAGCACGACCGCCAGCAAGACTACAGAGCGGGCATCCTTACTGGCGGTTCGCGTGGAGGTCGTCAGAGCCTCCCAATACAAGATCGCCGGAAGGAAAAGGACGAGTACCCACTCGGGTGGCAGCTCGAAAGCAGCGACTGTGGGGTTCAAACCCAGCAGGCATCCACCAAGGAGCAGGGCGGCTGGTTGCACCATCCGAATCCGGGCGCCCCATGCGGTAAAGATGATGACTGTGCCGAGGACTGCGACGAGTAGCTGAATCGACTGCAATGGTCACCTCATGACTGGTAGGCGAGTTGTGGGTCCGTGCTGACACCGCTGACGGAAGGATGCGGGTCGGCGCTAGGCAGAGGGCGTCTGATCACGCCCGGCATCCCCGGAAATGAGACTGCACGACGGAGGTCGGAGAACTACGTCGTGCTCGTCCGTTGCTCGAACTAATGGAGACCGTTCCCGCCCTCGGGTACCAGGGGGCGGGAACGGTGGTGTGTGGGTGGGTTAGATGGCTTGGGCGGTGGGGAGGATGGTGATTTCGGTGAGGTTGACGTGTTTGGGGACGGCGGTGAGGAAGGCGACGGTTTCGGCGACGTCTTCGGATTGGAGGACGTCGATCTGGTCGATGAGGTCGGCCATGAGTTTGCTGGCGTCGGGGTCGGTGACGTGGTCGGGTAGTTCGGTGTCGACCATGCCGGGTTCGATGGTGGCGACGCGGACGTTTTTGCTGCCGAGTTCGGTGCGCAGCAGGCGGGTGAGCTGGCTGATGTAGGCCTTGGTGCCGGAGTAGACCTGGAACTTTTCGAGGACGCGGGTGGCGGCGATGGAGGAGGTGGTGATCAGGTCGGCGGGCTTGCCGTCGGCGGCGGCGGCGGTGAGGGGGCCGACGAAGGCCTGGATGGTGTTCATGACGCCCTTGATGTTGAGGTCGATCTGGGTGTCCCAGTCGTCGACCTTGAGGTCGACGATTTCGGAGATCAGCTGGACGCCGGCGTTGGCGAAGACGAGGTCGACGGGGCCGAGTTCGGTGGTGATGCGGTCGGCGGCGGCTTGCAGGGCGGTGCGGTCGGTGACGTCGGTGGTGACGGCGATCGCGGTGCCGCCGGCGGCGTTGATGCGGTCGGCGGTGGTGGTGATGCGGTCGGTGCGGCGGGCGAGGAGGGCGACCTTGGCGCCGAGTTGGGCGAGTCGTTCGGCGGTAGCTTCGCCGATTCCGCTGGAGGCGCCGGTGACGACGGCGATGCGGCCGGTGAGGGGGGTTCCGGTGAGGACCTGGCTCATGGGGTGTGTCTCCTTGACGGTGGTGTGTTCGAGGTGTGTTCCTCGGGGTACGGATTCCATCGTCGGCGTGATCGGGGTGGGCGAACAGGCCGCGATCTGCCTAGGTGCACCACACCCAGGCAACCACACAACGATGTATATTCATCCGTATGTTTTCATCGATTGGTCGCGATGCGATTCGCGATGAAGTGCATGAACCTGTTGCCTTGTACAGCATTTGACTTATGGGTCTATGTTGTCTCTCACTTCCAAGCGCGCGCTGCACCGAAGAAAACAACCGGATGAATAGGGCGAAGGAGAGTGAGGTAAATAAGATGACTACCCGGCGACGGTCAATGCTGATCGCGCCCGGGTCTTACGAACAAAAGGCAGGTGAACGGGCTACCTGGCAACGGCGCGCAACATCGCCGCCACCCACCAAGACGAACATGTCGGCGCCGCTGGCCGATTCGTGTACGGCGGGCACACCATCGGCATCGCCCAAGTCGCCCGCCGTCCCAAACCTGGTGACGGTGTCCGCCACCGACATCCCAGTCCTCGACTGGCGGTTCTCCGCCCTCACGGCCTGAGTCTGATGTGCACGACCCCGATGAAGCCGCTGCTTGGTTCGGCGCTGCTCGGCCTGCTATCGGATCTAATCCATTGACGCGGTTGGTGGGTGGGCCTGCCCAGCGGGCTGTCCGCTACGTACACCGGCATCGATGCGGTGTGTCGCCAGGTCGAGCAGTCGAATCTCGCCGACCGAGCCAGGCTCGACCTGGTACACAAGAAGCTGATGGCCGGGCGCGCTTGGGACACCGAATGCGTGAAATTCGATCGGGAGCTCGCCGGCGGTGGAATGGCGCAGCTGTTTGACTTCATGAGTTTTCGGCTGTACCTCATGTCGAGCCCACAGCTCGCAGAAACGGGGGCTCGCGGCCTCGAGCCGGGCGATGAGGTCGGTGAACCGGTGAGGAGTCGAGGAGAACTTGGCGGTCGCTCGTAGACTGGCGACCGTTGACTTCGCCGACTCCTCCCAATCGACAAAGAACTCACGGGCAGCGGGATCGCAGAAAACCATCTCCACGAGATTGGTCGTATCAGCGAACGGTTCGAACAACGCCACCGCCAGGGAGTTCATCGCCGAGATATCCAAGACCGGATCGAGTACGAACGCGCCGGAGCGCTCCCAGGACTCCATCAAACGCAGTAACGCGGGATCGACCTCCCGGCGAAGCTCGGCACCGTCGAGTCGCCACGCCACACCTGCCAGCGAATAAAGGTGCCGACGTTCCTCGAAAGTAAGAACCAGGCCTTACTGAGCCCCTCGAGGACCGCTTGGGACGGGTGGCGTTCACGGCCCTGCTCCAGCCGGCGGTAGTAGTCAGGACTGACATCGGCCAGCATGGCCACTTCGTCCCGGCGTAACCCCGGAACGCGCCGAGGTCCCGCGGACGCAAACGGAACAGAATCCGGTGATGCGGCAGCGCGTCGGGCCCGCAGAAATTCCCCCAACTCAGTGCTCGCCATGGCTTGATTCTAAGGCAACCGGTCAAGTCCAAAGGGGGTGCGAAAGGGCCACGCGACCATCAGCTGAACCCTGAAAACTATAGGTAATCAACCCTGATCGGAAGGAAGAACCGCATGACTGGTCTGAATGCATTCTCGACGTACCCAATTTTCAAGGTGCACAGGTTGATTGAGCCAGGTCCCGTGATCATGATTTCGACGTCCGACGGACTGCATGACAATCTGATGACAAATGGTTTCAACATGCCCGTGCAACATGGCGGTCTCATCGGATTCGTGCTCGGACCGTGGGACTACAGCTTCGACACGCTGCGCGACACCCGTGAGTGTGTCATTGCAATCCCGGCCGTCGAACTCGCTGAGCAGGTCGTCGATATCGGGAACGTATCCGGTGCGGAGGTTGATAAGTGGGAGCGTTTCGGCCTCACCCCGCTGGCAGCGGCATCCGTTGCGGCGCCTCTCGTCGCGGAGTGCTTCGCGAATATCGAATGCCGCGTCGTCGACGATCGCCTCGTCGATGACTACAGACTCTGGATTGTCCAGGCCCAGCGTGTGTGGGTGGATGATTCGAAGCGAGGCACGGGGGAGATCCATCACCGCGGAGATGGAACGTTCTCCGAGAACGGTGAGGCGATCGACCTCCGTGAGCGGATGACGAAGTGGACATCGCTGATCGACTAGTCAATGTCTCGGTAACCGTGTGCGGCCTGGCTTCACGCTGGGCGAAAGGGAGCGTGACTGGTGGTCGGGAGCTTCGCGAGTGTCAGTCGGTCGAACTTGCTTCCGCGTCCCGCCGCTCCCGGTCCCTGGTCGCGGTGAGCGAACCGAGCAACTTCAGTGCCTGATCACTCGGGGACCCCGGATCCGCCTGGTAGATCACCAACTGTTGTCCCGGCTTGTCACGCACATCGAAAGCTTGAAAGGTCAAACTCAATGTGCCCACATCGGGATGGACGAGTTCCTTCGCATCCAGTGTCTTGCCCCGCACATGACCCTCTTCCCAGTACTGGCGAAACGCGGGGCTGGCCGCCGCCAGCTCACTGACCAACTGGGTGAGACGAGCATTATTCGGGTCGTGGCCGACGGCCAAACGCAATGTTGCGACGGTGGCCTGTGCCGCGCGATGCCACTCGGCATAGAAGGACGCTCCCGCTGGATCGGTAAACACCATCCGCAGCAGATTGTCAGCAGCGGTGAACGGCGAGAAGAGCGCTTCGGCGAGCCGGTTGCACGCCAGAATGTCGAGTGTCCGATTCAAGACGAACGCCGGAGTCGAGTCGTAGATATCCATCAACCGGAGAAGGGTCGGACTGACCGACTCTCGTGCACTGGACCCGCGGGCGCTCGGCACCAGGCGGGCCAACCGGTACAGGTGCATTTCCTGGTCGGCATCGAGCCGCAACGCGCGCGTGAGAGCATCGAGCACCTGAGCGGACGGATTACGTTCTCGCCCTTGCTCTAAGCGGGTGTAGTAGTCGGAGCTCAGTCCCGCAAGGATCGCGACTTCCTCACGTCGAAGGCCTGAAACTCTTCGAGTGCCATAGCTGTGAATCCCCGCGTCCTTCGGTGAAACCTGAGCACGACGTGACCGAAGGAAATCTCCAAGTTCGCTGGAAGGCATTTCTCAATGTTAGTTCTGGATCGCCTGGTAGTGGGTGGGTGCAATGCACCCACGACAGACGAGCGGGCCTTCGGCGACAGTGGAACTGTTACCGACACCAGCGTCGATGGCGCGGAGCACCACACGACCCGTAGCAAACCCGAAGGGATCCGAGGAGCATGTTGACAGTTCATGCAGAAGTTCGCACGCCGCTGGACCAGAAGCTGGTGTGGGGGAGGATCGGAGACTTCTTCGCCATTGACGGATGGCATCCCGATGCCGAACGCACTGCACGCGACGGCAGCCGGAACTCTGTCCGGCGAGTGGCCCTGCGCGGTGGTGGGGAGGCGATCGAAGAACTGATCAACCAGACCGAGCAGTCGTACAGTTACAAAATGGTCGGTGGGTCCATTCCCGTACGCAACTACCAGGCGACCGTCGCCGTCACCCGGGACGTCGAGTCAGGGGAGACTGTTGTTTCCTGGGACGCCGAATTCGACGCCGACGGAATCCCTGCCGAACAGGCTCGCCAGCTCATCACCGGCTTCTACGAAGGCGGGTTGGCTGCCGCCGTGAGCTGACGTTCCGGAGCCATCCGCGACCCGAGAGGACCTCGTCCTTCACGAACTGTCCGCAATGATCATCACGGCCACCCCGTCCTGATCTGGTGGCTATACCGATCTGAGTGCCAGGCGAGGACACCCGTCAGTCTGCAAGCCAGGTCCCGCGCAGAACGGTGCGCGGCGCCCAGCGTGTGCCCGCCCGCCGCAGCAGACGACAGATCGGGCTGGACCGGCCGCGGGCGACACGCGTCAACTCCCCGCTGTACTCACAGCGGGGAGTTCGACCGTCGTCGGCTCTGTCTGTCATAGCGAACGGCCCTGTCAAAATGGCCGCGGATACGCCATCATGTCCGGGGCAACCGATTTCGGGTTCGTCATCCGCGGTGTGCTTAGTTCCTTGTACTGCGGGTGCTGGCGGCAGATCAGAAGTGGACGTGCGCGCACCGATGCCACCGACACGTCCAACTACGCCGCCCAGCCGGGCCGCAGCGGCCGTCAAAGGATGCCGCGTGTCTGGAGGGCGCCAGTGGCCGTCGGCATGAAGACATCCGGAATTGGCGAGTGGATTAAGGTGGCCGTCTCGTACGGGAGACGACCACCTCGGTCCGACCGAACTACTGTGCGCTCGCGGCGGGGCGAACGATGATCTCGTTGACGTCCACATCCGCCGGCTGATCGATGGCGAACGCGATCGCGTTGGCGATCGCCGCGGCCGGAAGTGCGACGGCGCGGTATGCCTTCATGTCTTCGCGTGCATTGTCGTCCGAAATGCTGTCCGCTAATTCAGATTCCGTTACACCTGGCGATACGACGGTAACACGGACATCGCCTGACGATTCTTGGCGCAGCCCTTCGGAGATCGCGCGCACCGCAAACTTCGTCGCGCAGTAGACCGCCGCTGTCGGTACAACCTCGTATGCCCCGACAGATGCGATGTTGACGAAATGTCCGCCACCTTGTGATTGCATGACCGGTAGTGCTGCGGCGATGCCATTAAGAACGCCACGAACGTTCACGTCGAGCATCCGGTTCCACTCGTCGATCTTCAGCGCGGCCAGCGGCGACAGGGGCATAACTCCTGCGTTGTTGACCACAACATCGACGCGACCGAAACGCTTACGGGCAGCCTCGACGAAGGCCTGGACGTCGGCTACTTCAGTGACGTCCAACTTGCGGAATGCTGCACTGCCGCTGGCATCTCCAATCTCCTGGACCAAGTGCTCGAGTCGTTCTGTGCGCCGTGCGCCGAGAAAGACTTGGTGGCCGTCGGCAGCTAACTTCCGCGTTGTCGCCTCTCCAATCCCGCTACTTGCTCCTGTGATCAGGACTACTTTGCGCTCGCTCATGACTGTTTGTCCTCTCGGTATAGGACGAGATGCTCGTGGTACAGCACCCCGCCAAAAATGTCTCCTGTTGCGGTAAAACCAAGGTCGTCGAGGTAGTCGAGATGGTTTCCTGTCACTGTGTAACGTCCGGTATATGCACACTGCCGTGCGCCACGCGCCTCGTCGTAGCGCCCATCGGCACGCAACTCCTGCCGAATGAAGCCGTCAGCTGTCACCCACATCCCGATTACACCTGCCCGGTCGATCGTGGTTCCGGATTCATCCATCACAATCCTCCCTCGCAACTTGGTGCTCTAATTCTTGCGAGACACGCGGAGGGTAGCCAGGACGCAACTCGACTAGGTGCCGCGCACCCAGTCACGCCGCATCGGCTCGCGTCGCGCGGACAACTACTGGTGTGTCTCGCAAATAATTCTTGATCGATTCGATAGAATCCGTACATGAGGAACCCGGTACCCGCTTTGGAGATTTCCGATGGGCAGCGCGTTGTGCTCGAGTCGTTGGCGCGCTCGCAGTCGGGTGCACATCGGGAGGTGGTGCGGGCCAAGGCGTTGTTGATGGCGGCCGAGGGCATGGCTAACACGGCTATCGCGCAGGCGTTGTCGGTATCGCCGGGATCGGTGGCGAACTGGAGGGCACGGTTCGCCGAGGACGGGATGGCGCGGTTGGGAGAGGTACGTAAGGGTCGTGGCCGCAAGCCCTCGATCCCACAGGAAACGATCGAGAAGA